>VXMT01000232.1:3996-9936 GCA_009840965.1 Chloroflexota bacterium | reverse complement strand
TTTTTTAATCCCCCCCGGGGGCCCTCCCCCGGGCTCCCGGCCTGTGGGGTGGGGGGTTGCACCCTCCTCCCAGAGCGCCACGATCGGCGGCTCGAGCTCAAGGGAGATGATGCGCCCGCTGCGGGTGCGTAGTTGCTGGAGATCGATCGAGAAGAAGCGCCACTCCTCGGTTGCGACGTCACTCGGCCGCACGACGCCGAGCCAGCCGCGGAAGAGCACCCCGCGCGCGTCGCGGAAGACGGCGATGAGGTCCATCGCGGCGCGGATGTCCGGCAGCTTCGCCCACACGCCGAACTGGCGCGTGTCCTCGGGCAGCGGGACGTAGCTCACCGCCGTCGCGTTGCCCTCGAGCTCCTCGAGCATCGAGTCGAGCGAGCGGTCCGCGAAGTCGGAGCGGAACCAGGCGACCTCGCCGAAGGACCCGGGCTCGACGGCGAGGAGCTCGATGCGCGCGATGTCGCCGTTGGCGCTGACGGAGGCGCCGCCCCGGATCAGCGGGCTGGCCCGCTGCGCCGGGATCGCCTCGATTGCCTCGAGGAAGGCGGGGTCGCCCTGGCGGTAGAGGCCGCGCAGGTCCGTGCCGCGCGCATCGGCCCCGGCGGCGTAGGCGCTGCGGTCGTCGTAGGAGCGATCGAGCGTGGCCGAGAAGGTCGCGCCGAACATGCCGACGCCGGTGGCGAGCATCAGCATCAGGATCAGCCGCGAGTAGTGCGTCGGGTTCCTCGCGAGGGCGCGCGTGCCGACGAGCAGCGCGACGCCGCGCCCGCGCGCGACCAGCCAGGCGGCGAGCCGCAGGACGAGCGGGAAGAGCCGCAGGAAGACGATCCCCGCGGTGAGCATCGCCACGGCGGGGGTGGTGAGCAGGAAGGGGTCCGCCTGCGGCTCGCCGAAGAGCGGCTCCTCGAACAGGTCCTCCTCGCGCCGCAGCCGCCAGAAGACGATCGCGAGCACCAGCACGAGCGCGACATCGAGGTAGTAGCGCAGGAACAGCGGCTCCCGGCGCGGCCGCGCCGCGCTCTGCTTGAAGCCGATCACGGTCCGCCGCGTGGCCTGCCAGGCGGGAACCATGAAGGCGAGGAAGGCGAGCAGCGCGCCCGCCCCGGCCAGCGCGAAGGCGAGACCGGAGAGGTGCACCTCGAGCGGCGCGCCGCCGGACAGATCGGCGAAGGCGGGCGTCGGTCCCAGCGCCGCGATCACGAACGCCGCGAGCGGTGGTCCCACGCCGACCGCGAGCGCGGCGAGGATGACCGCCTCGATCCCGTACTGCGCGAGCAGCTGCGGGGTGGTCGCGCCGCGGCTGCGCAGCGTCGCGATCTCCTCGGCCTGGCGCTCGATCAGCATCGTCGAGACGACGAGCAGGTAGTAGGCGACCACGCCGCCGATCTGCAGCAGCAGCACGAAGAGCGGGATGCGGACGAAGAACAGCTTCTCGTCGAAGGTCTCCAGCACCCGGTCCAGCTTCGTCTCCACTCGCAGCGGGTGCTCCGTCGCGGCGAGACGCGCCTCGAGGTTCTTGACGCCCGCGGCGACCGCCCCCGCCACGCGCGAGTCGAGCCTGTCGCGATCGACCTGGTAGACGACGCGGTAGCGGGCGGTGGTGGAGGGGATCGCCCGGGCAGGCTCGCCGAAGAAGGCTTGCTCGGAGACGAACAGCAGGTATGTGGGCCAATTCGGGGTCTGAGAGTCGAGCAGGTCCGCCTGTCCGTTCCAGTAGCGATCGGTGAGGTCGTTCGGCTCGATCAGGCCCACGATCTCGACGCGGAGCGGCTGGATCTCCTCGTCCCAGAACGGATGCAGGTCGAGCCTGTCGCCGAGCGCGAGGCCATGCGTGCGGGCCGTGGCAGCCCCGAGCATGACCTCGATGGCCCCGTCCGGGGCCGGATCCGGCTGCGGAAGGCGCCCGGCGCTCAAGGTCGTGTGGTCGAGCAGGTTGGAGCGGAAGCGGAAGTTCGCGCGGGGGCGCGCCGAGTCGTCGAGGTCCGGCCGCCCGCCGGGCGGCGACGAGTAGAAGGTCGCGCTCGTCCCCTGGCGCACGATCGCGCCGCCCGTCCCCCGCAGCGCGTCGCGCACGGCCGCGTCGATGCGCTGCTGCGACTCGGCGAAGAGCTGGGCGCGGATGGCGATGTTCGTCTGCGTGAGGCGCAGATCGAGGTCGTGGACTGACTCCTGCTCGAGCGCGTGATCGAGGCCGAGGTCACGGATCGCGTCGGCGTAGACGACGGTGGAGGCGAGGATCGCGCCGGCGATGAGCGTGCCGGCGACGACGCTGATCAGCAGCCGCCAGTTGCCGAGCATGCGGCGGATCGCGAGCACCGGGAGGGAACGAAATTGCCGCACGTCCGGGATTCTAGCCTCGCGCCGGGGTGTGTGCCCGTCCACGACCCACCGCCGGCGAGTGCCTGAGACCCGCAACCGCTAGACTCGCGCCGTGGGCGAGCTCTTCTCCGTCTGGCGCTTCGCGCTGCGGCGCTTCGCCGCCAACTGGCCGCTGATGCTGCTGGTCGGGGCCGGCGCGGTGCTGGCGACGACGCTGCTGGCCGCCGCCCCGATCTACACCGACACGATGTCCGACATCGGCCTGCGCTTCCGCCTCGAGCGCGAGCTGGAGGAGCCGCGCGAGCGCGCCGTCAGCCTCTACGTCGACCGCCTCCGCCTCGGCGATCCGGTGCAGCTGGCGCAGTCCCGGGCCTTCCACGCGATCAGCGAGGCGCGCGTCGGCTGGCTCGGCCCGGAGCTGCTCGTCGAGCATCGCTCCGATACGCTCGGCGTCGGCTTCGTCTCCGCCTCCGACGGCGGGGAGCGCCGGCCCTGGCCGGGGCGGCTGATCCACCTCAGCGGCTACGAGGACCACGTCGAGGTCGTCGAGGGCCGCCTGCCCGCGCAGGACGCGGCGACGGCCGAGGTCGTGCTGCCGGACGGCTTCCAGCGCGAGGCGGCGGTCGGCGACCGCCTGCTGCTCACCGCTCGCCGCTACGACGACTGTCGCTTCGTGCCGCCCTCGGAGGACGAGGAGGTGGCCGCCGACGAGGTGATGTGCCGCCCGACCACCTTCGTGAGCGCCGGTCTGCAGGCGGAGATCGTTGGCTTCGTGCGGCCCGGCGACCCGGACGACCTGCGCTGGCAGCTCTTCCAGGACGGCTGGACGGTCCCCGAGGCGCCGCCGCAGGGTCGCGGCGGGCCCATCGACGGCAGCGGGGGCATGCCGCTGCTCACCTCCGGCGAGTACTTCACGGGCGCCCTCACCACGCAGCTGCCGGAGCTGCTCTCGCGCTACCGCGCGGGCGTCGGCCCGGCCCGCGCGGGCATGGCCGTGCGCGACGTCACGCGCGCGCTCGACGACCTCGCGATCTGGCGGAGCGATCTGCGCGACGGCCTCGGCCTGGCCGTCGGCGGGCGGCTCGAGTTCGCCGAGGCGCTGGCCCAGTTCCGCAACGCCAGCACCTTCTCGCAGATCCCGCTGCTGCTGCTGCTCTTGCAGGTGGCGGGCGTCGTCGCCTTCTACATCGTCGTGCTCACGGCGCTGGCTCGCGACCGCCAGGCGCAGGAGGTCGCGGTCTACCGCAGTCGCGGCGCCAGCACCGCGCAGCTGCTCGGGCTGACGCTCGCCGAGGGCCTGCTGATCGCCGTGCCGGCGGCGCTGCTCGGCCCGCCGCTGGCCGTGCTCGCCGTCTCCGCACTCGGCTACACCCCGGCCTTCACCGAGATCACCGGCGGCGAGGCGCTGCCGGCCTCGTTCAGCGAGGACGCGCTGCTGCTCGCCTTCGGCGGCGCGGTGCTCGCCCTCGTGGCGATGCTCCTGCCGGCGATCGGTATCGTGCGGCGCGCGATCGTCGACGCGAAGCGCGAGCAGGCGCGCCCGCCGGAGCGTGGCTGGTTCCGCCGCTACCACCTGGACCTCGGGCTGGTCGTGCTGGCGCTGCTGCTCTTCTGGCAGCTCGAGCGCCGCGGCGCGGTCTTCGACCCGCAGTCGGTGGGCGGCTGGCAGGCGGACCCGCTGCTGCTGCTCTCGCCGCTCGTGATGACCGCGGCGGCGGCGGCGCTGGTGTTGCGGCTCTACTCGCCGCTGCTGAGGCTCGTCGCCTGGCTGCTGCGGCCGCTGCGAGGCACGGCCGTCACGCTCGGCATCGGGCGCGCCGGGCGCGATCCGGCGGCCAGCGCGCGCCTGCTCCTGCTCGTCTCCACGGCCGTCGCCGTCGGGGCCTTCGCCGCCTCCTACGCGCCGACCGTGGACCGCTCCTTCGAGGACCGCGCGCGCTACGACCACGGCGTCGATCTGCGCGCCGGCGTCGGCGACTTCCGGATGCCCCGGGCCGGCGAGGGGCTGGAGCGGCTGCGCGCCGTCGAGGGCGTGGAGCAGGCGATCGTCGCGCATCGCGGCAGGGCGGGCCTGCTCGGCGGCGGCGCCGTCGAGCTGCTGGCGATCGACGATCTCGAGACGGCTGCCCCGATGCTCTGGTTCCGCGAGGATTTCGCCGACGAGCCGCCCGAGCGGCTGCTCTCGCGCCTGGACCTCGGCGTGCCGCTCGAGGGTGGGATCCCGCTTCCCGACGACACGGTCGCGCTCGAGATCGACGCCTACACGGAGATCTCCCCGCGCATCGGGAGGCTGCGGGCGTGGATCCGCGAGGGGGACGGGGACTACCGCGAGTTCGTCTTCAGCGCCCCCGAGCCGAAGTCCTGGACGACGCTCGAGGTGAGCCTGCTGTGGCGCTCGACGCCGTTGGTCGACCCGCCGCTCACGCTCGCGGGCATTCGCTTCAACGATCGCCGCCTGCTGGTGACGAACGACGGCGCGCTCTTCCTCGACAACGTCACGGCCGTGCGCAGCAACGGCGAGCGCGTGGTGGTGGAGGACTTCGAGGACGAGTTCAGCTGGACGATGTTCTCGCAGCGCGGCTCCTCGGAGACCTTCGGCGCCTCCGACGAGCTCGTGCGGTCGGGCGAGCAGGCGGCGCGCTGGACGTGGACGCGCGAGGTCGGCGAGCGTTCGCGCGTGCTGGCGCCCAGCAACCCCGCGCTGCCGCTGAACGCGATCTTCAGCGAGAGCGCCCTCGCCCACTTCGGCGTGCAGCCGGGCGACCGCACGGTCGCGCTGCTCGGCGACGGGTTCCAGGTGCCGCTGATCGTGCGCGGCACGGCGAGGCTGTTCCCCACGCTCGATCCGGCGGGCTTCATCGTCGTCGACTACGAGCAGCTGCGGACGGTGGCGGGCGCCCTCGGCTCCACGCTCGAGCAGCAGCCGACCGAACTGTGGATCGACTTCGCCGACGACCTCTCGCTCGCCGAGCAAGAGGCGATCTTCGAGCGGGCGCTCGATCCGGAGTGGATGGGGTTCGTGGTCGGCGACGAGCCGCTGGTGCTGGCCGACCGCCTCGGCGAGATCGCCGCCGACCCGACCTTGCAGGCCTCGGGCGGGGGCATCCTGCTGCTCGCCTTCGCGGGGGCGATGGGCGCGGCGCTGCTCGGCTTCGTGGTCTCGCTGGCGATCACGCTGCGCGCGCGCACGGTGGAGGTCGCCGTGCTGCGCTCGCTCGGCGCCTCGAGGCGCGAGTTGCTGCGCGCCTTCGTCTTCGAGTGGGGCGTGGTGCTGCTCTTCGGCGCGCTGATCGGCGTGCTGCTCGGGCGCTGGATCTCGCAGCTGATGCTGCAGTTCCTGGAGGTCACCGAGGCGGGGACGCCGGTGGTGCCGGAGTTCTCCGTGCAGACGGAGTGGTCGCTGCTCTCGATCGGCGTGGCGTTGCTGATCCTCGCGGCGGCGCTGACGCTCTGGGACACCTGGCGGGCGGTGCTGCGGCGCGCGGGCGCCGCGGCGCTGCGGCTCACGCAGTAGCGGGAGGCGTGGACGGGGGGGGGGGGGGGGGGGGGGGTGGGGGTGGGGGGGGCGGCGCGGGGCGGGCGGGCCGCGGGGGGGGGGGGGGGGGTTGAGGGACCCGCGGAGCG
>VXMT01000232.1:0-3986 GCA_009840965.1 Chloroflexota bacterium | reverse complement strand
CCGGGGCCACGCCGCCACTCGGGGGGCCCGGCGGCTGCGCCGGGGGCGCCGCCGTCGGCTTCCTGCTGGAGCACGAGCCCGCACGCGACGAGCGCCGCATCGCGATCGACCGCGATCCGCCGCCTGTGGGCCCGGACGCCGTGCTCGGCGGCGAGGTGACGGAGGTCGGCGGTGGGCGCATCTCGATCCGCACGCCCGAGGGCATCATCGAGTTCGAGCTCCCCGCCGGCGCGCCGAACGAGGAACTGCGCCGGGCCGCGGAGCCGCGCTTCACGCGCGGCGACGCCGTGAACCTCGGAGGCGAGCAAGGCGACTTCGGCATCGTGCTCACCGGCGTGGTCGCGCTCGAGCCGGAGAACGCCGACGTGTGGCCGTGAGCGAGCGTGAAACCCGGTCGTCGCTGCGCCTGCCCTGGGCGCTGGTGGCCGCGGTCACGATCGCCGCGATCACGGCTTCCGCCCTCGGCGGGCTCACGCTCGGCCGCTGGGCCGGCGCGCGTGCGAGCGAGCCGGAGGTGGTGCAACTGCTGATCGAGGATCCCGCGCTGGCCGACGCGCCCGCGATCGAGGGCTGGATCTCGGCCGGTGGTTTCACCGGCTTCGGCGGGCTGCCCGCGCTGCCCGGCGAGGTCTGGCGGCGCGCGCACGTCGTCGAGTCGGAGCCGGGCCGGCTCGTGATCAGCTCCGAGGGATCGACCACGACGATCCGCTTCAGCGAGGCCTTGCGCCTCTTCGAGATCGCGCCGCTCGACAGCCTCGAGGCGGGCGACATCGCCGTGCTGCGGCTCGTCGACGGCGTCGTGCAGGCCGTGCTCGTCGTGCCGCCGGACCTCGAGCAGGGCAGCGGCGTTGCCTCGCCGTAGCGCTCGGGGCGCGGCGTGACGACCGCCGCCGCGCTCAGCCCGCAGCGGCTCGGGCGGATCCGATCGCGGCTGCTCGAGTGGTACGAGGAGCAGGGCGCGGACTTCCCCTGGCGCGACGCGCGCAACCCCTACTGGGCGCTCGTCGCCGCGGTCTGCTCGCAGCAGACGCAGATGTCGCGCGTGCTGCCGCTCTGGGAACGCTGGATCGAGGCGTTCCCAACGCTCGAAGCCCTCGCGGCGGCCGATCGCGCGGAGGTGCTGCGCGTCTGGGCCAACGCCGGGTACCCGCGCCGCGCGCTGCATCTGCGGGAGGCGGCGCGGCGCTGCCTGGAGGAGCACGAGGGGCGGTTGCCGCAGGACGAGCAGGCGCTGCTCGCGCTGCCGGGCGTCGGCCCCTTCACGGCCGCGATCGTGCGCTGCTTCGGCTTCGGCGAGGACGCGGCCGCCCTCGACACGAACGTCGCGCGGGTGGTGGGGCGGTTGCTGCACGGCGATCTGCAGCCCGTGCGCGAGACGCCGGCGGCGGCGCTGCGCGAGGGCGCGCGGCTGCTGCTGCGGCCGGGCACGGCCGCACGCTGGAACCCCGCGCTGATGGACTACGGGGCGCGCGTCTGCCTGCCCCGCCCCCGCTGCGCGGCCTGCGTGGTCGCCTCCTGGTGCGTGGCGCGCCCACGCTTCGCCGCCGGCGAGCGGGCCGAGCCGCTGCGCGCCCAGCCGCCCTTCGAGGGCTCCGATCGGCAGTGGCGCGGGCGCATCCTGGCCGCGCTGCGCGAGGCGCCACGCTCCCTGCCCGAGGAGCGGCTGATCGCCGAGCTGGCGGAGAGCGCGGGGCCGCGATCGCCGTCGCCGGGAAGGCTGCGCGCCCTGCTCGACGAGCTCTCCGACGAGGGCTTCGTCTGGCGGCGCGGAGGGCGCTGCGGCCTCGGCGCGCCGCCCGCGGGCGAGGCGACGGGCGCGGATGGGGCCGACTCTGCTAGCCTGCCCGCCGCGAGCGACAGGAGGAGTGACGATGGCTGACTCCGGCGACCGCACGGTCTACGACGACGGCGAAGTGACGATCGAGATGCTCACCCCCG
This sequence comes from Chloroflexota bacterium, assembly GCA_009840965.1. Lineage (GTDB taxonomy): Bacteria > Chloroflexota > Dehalococcoidia > UBA2979 > UBA2979 > VXMT01. The sequence continues at coordinate 2,048 of VXMT01000232.1, read as the reverse complement.
TCGGCCCGTACGGGAACAGCGCCTACATCATCCGGCCCGCGGGCGGCGGCGCGGTCACGCTGATCGACGTGCCCGCCGGCTACGAGGACGTGCTCGAGGCGCTCGGCGACGAGCCGGTCGAGCGCGTCGTCGTGACGCACTCGCACCGCGACCACTGGGACGGCTTCGACGTGATGCGCGCGGCGATCGACGCGCCCGTCTTCGCCGGCGCCGAGGAGACGGAGATCGACCCGGCGCGCGGCGTGGAGCGGCTCGCCGACGGCGCGGAGATCACTATCGGCGGGGCCACGATGCGGGTGATTCACACTCCCGGACACACGCCCGGCTCGATCTGCCTGCTGCTGGGCGGCGCGCTCTTCAGCGGCGACACGCTCTTCCCCGGCGGACCGGGGGCCTCGCGCTCCAACGAGCTGCTGCAGCAGGAGATCGCCTCGATCACCTCGCGGCTCTACCCGCTGCCGGACGAGACGCTGGTACTGCCGGGGCACGGCACGGGCACGACGATCGGCGAGTCGCGAAGCGAGTACGAGGTCTTCGCCTCGAAGGAGCATGATCCCGACCTGCACGGGGACGTACTCTGGCTGGAATCCTGACGTTTCCGGCGGCGCGGGCGAGGAGCCGTTCAGTGAGCGCTGATCCCCGGCCGCAGGTGTCCACGCTCGACAACGGCCTGCAGCTCGTGCTCAGCGAGCTGCCCCACGCGCGCTCCGTCTCGATCTCGATCTACATCCGCGCCGGCCAGCGCTACGAGGCGGCGCCCGAGGACGGCGGGATCTCGCACTTCGTCGAGCACCTCTGCTTCAAGGGCACGGAGCGCCGTCCCGAGCCGCGGCTGGTCGCGGCCGAGATCGACGCCCTCGGCGGCTCGATCAACGCCGCCACCGATCGCGAGCTGACGGTCTACTACGGGAAGGTCACGCCCGACCGCTTCGCCGAGTTGCTCGACCTGCTCGTCGATGCGCTGCGGCACTCGCTCTGCCGCGACGAGGAGATCGCGCGCGAGCGCGGCGTAATCCTCGAGGAGCTCGCCGGCGTCGAGGACGCGCCGGACGAGCAGGTCAGCGTGCTGCTGGACGGACTGCTCTGGCCGGGCGAGCCGCTGGGGCGCGACATCGCCGGCACGCCGCAGTCGGTCGGCGCGATCGGGGCGGACCGGCTGCGCGGCTACTACCGCGACCAGTACGTCGCCAACGCGGTCGTGATCTCGATCGCCGGGGCGCTGCCGGCCGCCCAGGCGCGCGAGCAGACGGCGCGCGCCGTGGCCGACTGGCCGTCCGGCGAGCCGGCGGAGTGGGTCCGGTCCGCCGCCGGACCGCCGGGTCCGGGCCTGCGGCTGCTGGAGAAGGAGACGGAGCAGGCGCACCTCGCGCTGGGGCTGCGCGGGCTGGACTCGCTGGACGAGGACCGCCACGCCCTCGCGCTGCTCTCGATCGCCCTCGGCGAGGGGATGTCCTCGCGGCTCTTCCTGCGCCTGCGCGAGGAGCTGGGGCTCTGCTACGACGTGCACAGCGCGGCCTCCTACCTGCGCGACACGGGCGCGTTCTCCGTGCACGCGGGCGTCGATCCGGCGAACGCCGCCGAGACGGTGCGCGAGATCGTGGCCGCCCTCTCCTGCCTGCGATCGCCGCTCGAGGCGGCCGAGCTGGCGCGCGCGAAGCAGGTGGTGCGATCGCGCATCCAGCTACAGCTGGAGGACACCCGGTCCGTCTCCGCCTGGCACGGCTCGCGGCTGGCGCTGGGCCTGCCGCTGCGCCAGCCGGAGGAGGCGATCGCGGGTTTCGAGCGCGTCACGCTCGACGATGTGGAGCGCGTCGCGCGCCGCCTCGTACGCGGGGACGCCCTGCAGCTCGCGGCTATCGGCCCGATCGGCGACGCCTCCGAGCTGGAGGAGGCGCTGCAGCTCGGGGACTGAGGGCCGGCACGGCCAAGCGAACGGGCCGCCCAATGGGCGGCCCGCGGGCGGTCTCGTCCGGGGAGGAACGAGGTTACATGCCGGGCCTGCCGCCGCCCCTCGCGGCCGCCAACTCCGGGGCCATCGCGCGCTTCGG
>VXMT01000006.1 GCA_009840965.1 Chloroflexota bacterium | reverse complement strand
CCCGCGAGCAGGGCGATCGCGGCGGCGGGCAGGGCGGCGATCGCCTCGCGCGCCGCGAGCTGCGTTCGCGACGCTCCCGCAAGCCGCCTGCGCGCGCGCAGCGGCGCACGCCGCGCCGCCAGCGCCGAGGCTGCGCCGAAGACGAGCAGTCCGGCCCCCGCGGCGATCTGCCCGAAGCGCAGCGCGAGACCGGGCAGGTCGAAGCCGGGCACGTCGGCGGCGCCCTCGATCGCCAGCGGGAGGTTGCTCTCGACCTCGGCGCCTCCGAGGGCGGCGAGCTGGCGCGGCAGCTCGCGCACGCGGGCGGCGATGCTCGCGACGTCGCCGGTCTGCACGCTGCCGGGGTCGAGGGCGTAGGTCGCCTCGAAGGCGGCGTTCGCGCGGTTGAGCAGGTCCGGCATCGCGCCGAAGAAGGTGGCCTCGGGCACGAACAGGGCGACGGCGCCGCTGTCCGCGCGCTCGAGCAGGCGGGGTCGCCCGCCCCAGTACGGGCTCGCCGGATCGCGAACCTCGGCGATCCCCGAGATCACGATCGGCAGCGGCGGCAGTCCGGCCGAGCGGCGCGGCACGAGCACCAGCTCGCGCCCCGGCGTCAGGCCCAGCGCTCGCGCGTTGCTCGCCGCCACGAGCACGGGGATCGGATCGCCGATGCCGCGCGGGAGCGCCTCGGGGAAGCGCCCGTCGAGCAGCGCGACATGCGCATCGAGGTCCGAGCGGAAGCGCAGCGCGGCCGGCCCGAACGTATCGTCGATGGCGTCGCTGAGCGGGCCCGCGCGGCCGCGAAGCGGGGCGGGGGCGCCCGCGCCGGGGGCGCGGGGGGGCGGCGGCCGGGCGCCCGCCGCCCCCGGCGCCGCGGCGACGGCCTGGTCGAGGGCGGCCTGCGCATCACGGTAGGCGACGCGGTCGAGCGCGACGCCGTCCCGGGTCACGCGCAGTTCGAGCGCGCCCGGCGGGGCGGTCGCGAGCGAGTCGCGCAGCGCGGCGTCGCGCAGTCGCTCGTGCGTGATCGGCACGGCGGCGAGCGCGCCGCCCAGCAGCAGGGCGCCGAGCAACAGCGCGGACGCGACGCGCCAGTGCTCGCGGAGGCTGCCCCACGCCAGGGCGGTCAGCGGTCGAAGCGATAACACGCTTCGATCCTATGCGATGGCGCGCCGCCGCGTGACGGCGCCGGGACGGCGTGCGCCCTCAGAACATCCCCGGGAAGTCGTGGCGGAGGGTGCGGCTGGCGAAGCGCCAGCCCTCGGGCGTGCGGCGCCACTCGTCGTAGTAGATGCCGCTCGAAGGGGGCTCGCCGTCCGGTCCGACGCGCGAGGTCAACAGCATCGTGCGCGTACGCGCGCGGTCCCCGTCCAGCTCCTCGAAGAGCGTGCCGCTCTGGTGGTGCCGCACCTGCACGCCCGGCTTGCGCGCGTCCATGCGCTCGCGCGCCCAGGCGCGAATCGCCTCGTGGCCCCGCGCGTCGGTGGTCGGCCCGTCCGGCAGCTCCGGGTCGACGACGAAGGCGGCGTCCTCGGCGAAGAGCGCGACATACGCATCGAGGTCGCGGTCGTCCCAGGCGTAGGAGTAGCGCGCGATCTGCTCGAGGATCGCCAGCCGGTCGGCGGTCTGCGCATCAGGCTGCATCGCTCGTTCCTCTCGTCCCGCGGGTGCTCAGCGATGACCGAGCCGGCGCTCCCGGAAGCGCCAGCCCTCGGCCGTTCGTACGAGGGTGTCGTGGTAGACGCCGAAGTGCGCCGCGCGTGGCCCGCCCCGCAACTCGATCACCAGCAGGTAGAGCGTCATGCGCGCACTGTCACCGGAGCCCTCGATGACGATGTTGTTCGTCCAGTGGACGGCGGGCAGGTCGCGCGCGATCAGGCGCTCCATGAAGGCGACCAGCTCGTCGCGTCCGCTCGCCTGGAGGCGCGGGCCGCCGTTGAAGACGCCGTCGGGCGTGAAGCAGTCCGCCCAGGCCTCGGCGTCGTGGCCGTCCATGAGGTGGTTGTAGCGGGCCGCGAGATCGAGGATCTCGAGCCGATCGGCCGTGGACAGCGCCATGGGGCCTCCGTTTCGGCGCGGATGGTAGCGCGCCCGGCGGGGCAGGGGCGAGAACCCGCCGCGCGTTGACCGGCCCTCGCCCGCTGCGCGACCCTCGGTGAGGCATGGGGGAGGGGTCGATGGCGCACCTCGGCATGGTGCTGCACCACGGCATCGAGGACGGCGCGCAGCTGCGCGGCTACGGGCAGCTCAGCGAGCGCCTGGGCTACGATTCGCTGTGGGTGACGGAGCGCTACTTCCACGAGGAGACCGCCGCGCTGCTCGGCTTCCTCGCGGCGGGGACGGAGCGGATCGGGCTCGGCGTCGGCGTCGTGAACCCATACACGCGCCCGCCCGCGCTGCTGGCGATGGCGGCGGCCACTCTCGACCGCCTCTCAGGCGGCCGGCTCGTGCTCGGCCTCGGCCGCAGCGAGCGAGACGTGATCGAAGGCGCGCTCGGCATCCCCTACGGCAGCCCGCGCGAACGCCTGCGCGAGGCCGTCGAGTCGGTGCGCGCGCTGCTCGCGGGCGATGCCGTCGATGGCGTGCGGCTGGCCCTCACGCCCGCACGCGAGCGTGTGCCGCTCTACGTCGCCGCGATCGGCCCCCGGGCGTTGCGGCTCGCGGGAGCCGTCGCCGACGGCGTGGTGCTCAACGCCTACGCGCCCGCCGACTACGTGCGGCGCGCCGTCGCCGAGCTGCGCGACGCCGCCCGCGAGGCGGGACGCGACCCGGACGCCGTACGCATCGCTTGCATGCTCGTCGTGCGCCTCACGGATCGGCCCGACGGCCTGCTCCCACAGCTCCGCGAGCGGCTCGCAAGCCTGCTCGCGGAGCCCTACACGGGCGAGGTGCTGCTCGAGTGGGGCGGCTTCGACGCCTCGCTGCCCGACAGGCTGCGCGAGACGCTTGCCGCTTCGGGGCCGCCGGAGGCCGCGCGCCTCGTCGGCGACGAGCTGATCGACGCCCTCGTGCTGCTCGGCGACGCGGAGCGCTGCCGGGAGCGGATCGAGGAGTATCGCGCCGCCGGCGTGGAGGAGGTGCTGCTGCTGCCGCGCCTCCCGGACTTCGAGCGGGTCGCGCGGGCGCTCGCGCCCTCGGCCGGTTAGTCGCGTAGCTGTACGCGGCGGAAGACGACGAGCAGGGCGGCGTCGTAGCCGGCCTTGAGCGCGCCCCCGACGAGCAGCGGCAGCCCCCACGGCCCAACCGCAAGCAGCGCGCCGCCGAGCGCCGGGCTTGCCGCGGCCGAGAGCGTGCGCACCACGTTCGTGACGCTCGCCGCGGGCGCGCGCTCCTCGGGCGAGACGACCGAGACGATCAGCGTCGTGCGCGGCGCGATGTCGATCGGCGAGAGCGCCTGGCGCACGAACAGCGCCACGAGGACCAGCGGCAGCGTCGGCATCAGCGGCGCGACCATCAGCGCGAGGTTCGCCGGCAGGTGTGCGTAGGCCATCGTCTCGATGATCCCGATGCGCGCGGTGATCGGCGGCGCGAGCAGCAGCGTGAACGTGCTGAGCAGCCGCGCCGCGAAGAAGATCAGCGCCGCCTCCTCGAGCGAGAGTCCGAAGCGCTCGAACAGCCAGACGGCCATCACCGCCTGCACGGCGAGTCCGCCCCCGAAGGCGTCGACGGCGAAGAGGCCGGAGAGGCGGAACACCGTGCCTCGAGACTCCCTGAGCCGGCCGCGCGGCGCCCTGTTGCCCGTCTCCAGCTCGACGGCGGGGCTGAGCGGGTGGTACGTCGCGAGCATCGCGATGCCGCTCAGCCCGTAGATCGCGAAGGCCCAGCGCAGGACGGTGGGCAGGTCGACGCCGGTCGCATCGGCGATCGGCCCCGCGGCGCCGCTGGCCAGCGAGCCGAAGGCGAAGGCGAGCGAGCCGAACAGCGTGTAGCGGGCGTACACCCAGGTGCGTCGCGATGTCTCGGTGGTCGTGGCCAGCGACGCCTGCTCGACCGGCTGGAACAGCGAGAAGTCGCCGGCGCTCGGGCTCATCGTGCCGAAGAAGGCGACGACCAGCAGCAGCCAGTACGGCTCGGCGAGGGCGAACGCGACCCCGCTCGCGCTGACCAGCAGCGAGCCCGCTATCAGCGTGCGCCGCCGCCCGAAGTGGTCCACGACGAACCCGGCGATCAGCGTCGCGACCGACTTGCCGAAGAGCGCGACCGTGACGAGCAGGCCGATCTCGAAGGCGTTGAAGCCGCGCTCGCTGAGATAGGCGGCGAGCGCGACGCTGGCGAAGCCGTCGCCGAGCGAACGGATCGCCCTCGTCGCGACCAGCCGTCGCCCGTCGGCGTCCACGCCGGGGAGCAGTGCGTTCGTCGCGCTCATCGCCGCCCAAGGGAATCACGCCGCGCGCCTGACCGCGACGTGCCTGCGCTCCGGCGGGGCCTCAGCGCCCCGGGCGAGGCGGGATGTCGAGGTGGAGGGCGCGGCGGGTGATGCGCCAGCCGTCCGGCTCGCGCACCCAGTCGTCGGTGTAGACGCCCTGCGTCCAGAGCCCCGGTAACGGCCGGTCCGGCCACTTGCGCGACTCGAGCAGCATCGTGCGCGTGCGCGCCGTGTCCGCCGAGAGCTCGTCGAAGACGGTCCCGCTCTGGTTGTGTCGCGTCTGCACGTCGCCCCAGCTGTCCATCGTCCCTCGCACCCATTCGAGGATGCCGTCGTGGCCCTCGGCGTACATGAAGGGCTCGGGGTGGGCGACGGACGTGACCTGGAAGACGCCGCGTATGCTGAACAGCGCCGTGTACGCCTCGGCGTCGCGGCTGTCGACGGCGTGCGAGTAGCGCTGGATCGCCTCGATGATCGCGAGCCGGTCGTCGGCACTCATGGCGCCAGCCTCGCCGCCCCGCCGCGAGAAGGCAAGGGGCGCCGCCACGCGCCCCGAGGGAGGCCCGCGATGCCCCTTGTCCAGAGCAGCGCCCTGCACGACTTCATCGTGCGGATGTTCCGCGCGGTCGGCTCCCCGGAGCACGATGCGCGCGAGCTGGCCGACCACCTGGTCGACTCCAACCTCGCGGGGCACGACTCGCACGGCGCGATCCGCGCGCCGCAGTACCTCGGCCAGATCGAGACCGGGCTGATCGTGCCGGGCGCCTCGTCCGAGGTGGTGCGCGAGACGGAGACGACGGCGCTGCTGCGGGGGAACTGGAACTACGGCCAGGTCGTCGGGCGTGAGGCGATGGACGCCTCGATCGCGAAGGCGCGTGCGCACGGCATCGGCATCACGGTCGCCTGGGAGATCTCGCATACGGGGCGGATGGGTACCTACGGCGAGCAGGCGGCGCGTGCGGGGATGCTCGCGATCGCCTCGGTGCAGGGCCAGGGGCGCATCGTGGCGCCTTTCGGCGGCGCCGAGGGCCGGCTTTCCACCAATCCGATCGTCGTCGCCGCGCCAACCCCCGATCCGGAGCAGCCGTTCGTGCTAGACATGGCCACCTCGGTGGCCGCGGGCGGCAAGGTGAAGGTCGCGGACGCCGCCAACTACGAGTTGCCGCCGGACTGGGCGCTCGATGCGGAGGGCCGTCCCACGCGTGACTCCTCGGCGATCGAGGCGGGCGGCGCCTTGCTGCCTCTCGGCGGACCGGCGGGGCACAAGGGCTTCGGGCTCTCGCTGGCGGTGACGGCGCTAGGTGCGCTCGCCCCGCAGCCCGAGTTCGGCCAGCACCGGGGCAGCAGCACCGTCATGATCGCGGTGGACCTCCAGTGCTTCCGCGAGCCCTCGGAGTACACAAGGGTGTTCGGCGCCTTCCTCGACTACATCCGGGAGACGCCGCGCCAGCAGGGCGTCGAGGAGATCGTGGTGCCCGGCGAGCTGGAGCGCCGCAACCGCGACCGCCGCCGCCGCGATGGTATCGACCTCGACGACGGCACGTGGCAGCGCCTCGCGGACGGCGCGCTGCAGACGGGGATCGAGCCGCTGCCGGGGATGTCTGCCGGGTAGGGCACGATTCCCACTCCGTGCCTCGTGTGGTATATTCAATCTAGAATGGCACGAATGATGATTTGTGCCATGCTGTGAATGAGGTGCCACATGGAGCAGACTGCTACCAAGGTCGACCGGCACGGCCGGATAGTGATCCCTGCCGAGTATCGGCGTGCCCTCGGGCTTCGCGAGGGCGACCCTGTCATGGTTCAACTCGACGATGGTGAGTTGCGGGTGCTCACGCGGGCCCAGGCGATCCGGCGAGCGCAGGAGATCCTTGCTCCGTACTTCGCCGGGAAGCCGTCGCCCGTCGATGAACTGATCGCCGAGCGTCGTGCCGAGGCTGCCCGTGAGTAGCTGGGTTCTGGATGCCTCGGCGCTGATGGCGTTGCTGTACGCGGAGCCCGGGCTTGATCGCGTCGTGGCTGCGGTCGGGGCCGGTGCCGCGGTCAGTACCGTCAACCTGTCGGAGGTCATCGCGAAGCTCGCCGACAGGGGAGCACCGGAACGCGAGATCCGCGACACGATCGAGACAATAGGGCTGGACATCACTGAGTTCGACGCCGACGATGCGCTCGCTGCCGGCCTGCTCCGACCGGCCACCCGGGCCGCGGGTCTGTCGCTGGGCGATCGCGCGTGCCTTGCGCTCGCGCAACTGAGTGGGGCGCCTGTGCTCACGGCTGACAGGGCGTGGGCGGCCATCGAGCTCGACGGCGTCGAGGTCCAGTTCATCCGCTAAGCCCGCCGCCTACAGCGCGGGCAGCACCTCGTCGCGGAGCAGCTCGAGGTGGTGGAGCTTCCCGGCGCCCCAGGCGAACCAGACCTTGTCGATGCCTCGCGACTGCAACTCGCGCAGGCGGGCGGCGAAGGCGGGCGGATCTCCGACGACGCCGTAGCGCTCGTAGAAGTACTCCGTGAGCCCGGACTCCTCCATGCGCCGCACGTTGTCGCCGTGCGCGAACTGGTGCTGCGTCGTGTCGTAGCTCGCCACGAAGCGCTCGAGCTGCGGGGCCAGCTCCGGCGGGACGTTCTTGCCCTCGAAGCCGAAGCGCATCGAGTGGTTGCCCGCGGACGAGATGCTGCCCTTCGCGACCTCGATCGCCTCGTCCATCGTCCGCTCCAGCGAGGGCCGCGCCGTCCACCAGATGTCGAGGTCGTCGAGCGTCCGGCCGGACTCCTTCGCGCCCGCCTCGACGCGCTCGAGGGCGTCCTCGATCGTCTCCGGGAGCAGGCCCGCACCGATCACGACGCCGTCGCCGATGCGGCCCGCGAGGTGCAACGTGAGCGGGCCCTCGGCGAGGATGTAGATCATCGCCTCCGGCCGGTACGACCACTGAGACCAGCGGACCACCTGCTCGCGGCCCTGGTAGCTCGCGCGACCCGTGCGGATCAGGTCGCGCATGCACTGCACGTAGTCCTCGATCACCGCGCGCCGGCCGGGCTTGAGCCCGGCGTTGTAGGCGGCCGTGTCGCCCGAGGCCATGACCAGGCAGGCGCGGCCGTTCGAGAGCGAGTCGAGGCCGGCGAGCACCGAGGCCATCACGCTCGGCTCGCGCGTCACCGGGTTCGTCGGCGAGATGCCGACCATCGCCCGCTCGGTCTGCTCCGCCATCAGCGTGGCGACGATCACGGCGTCGAAGTGCGACCACTGCGAGTCGCCGATCGCGATCCGCGAGATGCCGACCTCCTCGGCGATGCCGAGCATCGCGCTCAGCCGCGCGCGCTCCGCGTCTCCGAGGTCGTCGGTACGGAAGGAGATGCCGAGGTGCGGCCTCCCGCCGGAGCCGAAGGTCACCCCGCTACGCCTGCACCACGCCGACGGGGCAGCTCACGCCGGTGCCGCCGATGCCGCAGTAGCCGTTCGGGTTCTTCGCCAGGTACTGCTGGTGCGGGTGCTCGGCGTAGTACAACTCGGGAGCGTCGAGGATCTCGGTCGTGATCGGGCCGTAGCGGGCGGCGCGCAGCGCTTCCTGGTAGTGCTCGCGGCTGCGCTCGGCGGCCTCGCGCTGCGCCTCGTCGTAGACGTAGATGCCGGAGCGGTACTGCGTGCCGACGTCGTTGCCCTGGCGCATGCCCTGGGTCGGATCGTGGCCCTCCCAGAAGGCGCGCAGCAGATCGTCGTAGCTGACCTGCTCGGGGTCGAAGACGACGAGCACGACCTCGTTGTGGCCGGTCAGGCTGCTGCAGACCTCGCGGTAGGTCGGGTTCGGCGTGAGGCCGGCGGCGTAGCCGACGGCGGTGCTGTAGACGCCGGGGAGCTGCCAGAAGATGCGCTCAGCGCCCCAGAAGCAGCCCATCCCGAACATGGCCAGCTCCATGCCCTCGGGGAACGGTCCCTCGAGGGGCCGGCCGTGCACGAAGTGTCCGTCCGGTACGGGCATCCGCTCCGCGCGGCCCGGCAGGGCATCCTCCGCCGTCGGGAGCTCCATCTTCTTGCCGAAGAACCAGGACATGACCGTGCCTCTCCATGCGTAATGCGTGAGGTCGCAGCAAGACGAGGCGTGTCCTCGATTGTTCGGGGCTCCCCGCCGCCGCTACGTCCATGGTACGCGCTCGGCGAGGCTGCGTGTTGCGCGTGCGTGGGCTAGGCTGCGCCGCTGGAATGCGACGGCACATCGGGAAGGCGCGGACATGAAGCTCGACATCTTTTGCGAGGTCCAGAAGGCACAGGAGTCCTGGGGCGAGGACCACGAGCAGGTCCTGATCCAGGAGACGCTGGAGCAGGCGCGGCTCGCCGACGAGCTCGGCTACGGCTGCTGGTGGGAGGTGGAGCACCACGCCGCCGGCATCTTCAGCCACAGCTCCGCGCCCGAGATCATGCTGACGACGATCGCGAACCAGACGAAGAACCTGCGCGTCGGCCACGCGGCCGTCCTCGCGCCGTTCAACTTCAACCACCCTGTGCGGGTCGCGGAGCGCGCCGCCTTCCTCGACCACATCAGCCAGGGCCGCCTCGAGGTGGGCCTCGCGCGCTCGACCGCGCCGGAGTGGCGGCTGTTCCAGATCGACCCCGACGACTCCCGGAACCAGATGCAGGAAACCTTCGAGATGCTTCCGAAGATCTGGACGGAGGAGGAGTTCTCCTGGGACAGCGAGAACTTCCAGATCGACCGCCGCAACATCGTCCCCAAGCCCTACCAGAAGCCACACCCGCGGCTCTGGCAGGCGGTCGGCACCGCCGGAGGCTTCGAGCAGGCCGGACGCAACGGCGTCGGCGTCTTGCTCACGACGGTCAACTTCCCGATCGAGGCGGTCGCCTCAATGCTCTCGATCTACCGCGAGGAGATCAAGAACTGCGACCCGGTCGGCAAGTTCGTGAACGACCAGGTTGCGCTCTTCACGTTCGTCCACTGCGCCGAGACGGAGCAGGAGGCGATCGACAACGGCGCCGCGGCCGCGGCTGCCTGGTACGTCAACACCGTGGCCGACTTCTTCGAGATCAGGGACACCATGCTGCGCGCCGGCGACGAGCTCGCCGCCGCCGTGGCCGCCAACCCGGACGGCTCGGTTGCGGAGTGGGCCCGGATGCAGGAGGAGGCCGCCGCGCACATCGAGGAGACCGAGTTCACGCGGCTGCTCAACCGCATCCTCGACGGCGAGCACATCACCAACGAGGAGGCCTACGAGATCCTCAACGAGCAGGACACGGTGATCATCGGCGATGTCGACACCTGCCGGAAGAAGATGGAGCGCTACCGCGACGTCGGCCTCGACCGGCTGATGTGCTTCCAGCAGGTCGGCAACCTGGACCCGGAGGCGATCAAGAAGAGCATGCGCCTCGTCGGGGAGCACCTGATCCCCGAGTTCGACCCGGAGGCGACGCCCGCCGGCGCCTCGTAGCCGCGACGCTCGCGGATCGGCCGGCCGGGGTCGCCCGGCGCGCGAGGCGGCTTGCTATGCTGCCCCCGCGTCGGGCCGCCGGGGCGGCCCGGGAAGGAGTGCGGTCATGCCGCTGCCCGTCGAGGACCACCTCGCAATCCTCAACCTCGCCTACCGCTACGCGCAGGCCTTCGACTTCATCCAGCCGGACGACTACGCGGACTGCTTCACGCCGGAC
>VXMT01000020.1 GCA_009840965.1 Chloroflexota bacterium | reverse complement strand
GTACCGGGGCCGCTATCTCGGCCCGGCCCGGGGGGGCGCCCGGCGCGGGCGGGGCCTTGCCTACGAGGACGGCCCCCGAGTCGGCGTCGATCACGATCGCCGACTCCGCGCTGAGTTCCGGCGCTGGAGCGCCGCTGACCGGCACAGGGGCTGCCGAGCTGGGCGGCGGGAACGGCGCGGAGGCCGTTGCCGGCGCGCCCTCGATGCTGCGAGCCAGGCGGCCAGTGGTCTCGGCGCACTGGATGAGCAGCGGGGTGCCCGCCGGGATACGGCCCCCTGGGAACTGCTGGTACCAGGCGGTGTTCACGAAGGCCGGCGCGCCGAAGATGTAGGGGACGAAGCCGCCGCCGGTCTTGTTCGCCCAGACTGCCTTCAGGCCGCAGCCGCGCACTGCTGCCGCGTTCGCGACTCCGTGGGCCGTACCGCCGCCCCAGATCACGAGCCCGAACCCGGCGTCCGGGATCCAGCCCAGCAGGCCCGGCCCGATCGATGAGCCCGCGCCCGGCGACGCGCAGGCCGGGGCCGGCGGCACCGCCGCGAGGAACTCCGCGGCTACCCAGCCTGCGATCCCGCTCGCGCTGACGCGCTGCCAGCGGTACCCGTCCGCGCTCGTCGAGCCCTCCAGGACGTCAAGCGTCGTACCGTCCTCGATACAGGTGAGCTGGTAGCCGGAGAGCGAGGGGGACTCGCGCAGGCGCAGGCAGTCGCCGTCGCCGCGCACGATCGCCTCGTGCCCGGGGACGAGCCCCCCGAGGGCCGGCGGATCGGGTGCGTCGAACGTCGCGATGCTCGATGCGGCGCCGGCGGGCGCACGCTGCAGCACCACGGATGAGGTCAGAACGATCGCGAGCAGAAGGAGGGCAACAAAAAACCGGCGAGGCATGACCACACCCGAGCCATTACCCGCCAGCTCGCCTCCGAGTATACACCGGCGACCCGCTTCGCACGAAAGCGAGCAGGCGTCCGCGCGGGGGCAGGCGGGCCGTGGCTAGTGGTAGATGATCATGTCAGGGACGTGCTCGAGGGCCTGGACCTGCTCGGGAGTCATGATCGGTTCGTCCTGGCGGAAGAACAGCTTGATCGCCGACCGCTCCGCGGGCGCCGTGAGCGAGTACAGCTCATAGTGCAGCAGCTTCAGGGCGACACCGCCGAAGCCGTCCATGTCGATGGTCACCTCGACGCCGCTCACATCCTCGACGGCATCGCGATCGAGGATCATCCAGTCGACGAACTGGTGCACGACGAGGACCTTCGGCGGCAGCCCGGCCTCCTCGACGAGTCCCGCGAGGTAGTGCTGGACCTCGTTCAGGTGCTCCGCCTCCAGGGAGCCGATGACCAGCCCCGGGCGCACGCCGCGCCCGAGCGTCGCGAACTCCGGGTCGAGCGCGAGGTGCACGAACGGCTCGCGCAGGAAGCGATCGAGCAGCTTCACCTCGGTCAGCGGATCGCTCCAGCCGATCTGCACGTCCAGGAACAGCAGCATGTTGTGCTCGCGCGCTGCCTCGACGTACGTCTCGATCTGCGCGTCGGACATGCGGCGGAGGTAGGTACCGTCGAGCGTCGGGTGCGCCTGCGCGACGGCGGTGATCAGGTGGAAGGCGGGGATCACCCGGCGCGGGCCGTTGAGCCGGTCGTAGTGCGCGGCCCAGTCCGCGACCTCGCGAGCCGTCTCGGCGGGTGGAGCCTTGCCGAGGGCGCCCATGACCGGCACTCCCGGGTAGCCGTAGTAGGCGACGACCTGGGCGTCGTCGAAGGGCGAGGCGTCCGAGGGCGGTCGCGGGAACGTCCACGGTCGTTCCGTGTCCGACACCACGAGGTACTCGGCGCCGGGCGAGAGGTACGTCAGCCCGCGCATCAACGGTGGTACGCCGTCGCCCCAGCCGAAGAGGTGCCACGGTTCGCCCTCGGCCCCGGCCCAGACGGAGAGCCCGGGCACGGTGCCGTCGGGGCCGCGCTCCCACTCGGACCAGCCCAGCGCGCCGCCCGCGAAGGCGTCGCGCAGCAACACGCGCGGGCCGCCCCAGCGCAGATGCATGGCGCCGGGCTTGAGCAGCACGTCGCACTGCGGGAGCGCCCTCACGCCGCTGATCGGCACCGACTGGAACCAGCCGAGCGACTGCGAGCCGACCTCGACGCTCGCGTCCTGGCCGCGGCAGAGGTAGGCGCGCTCGTCCCGGATCAGCAGCGGCAACCGCGCCTCGACGAAGTGCGCGGACCCGTCGCCGCCGGGCGTCCGCACCTCCACCTCCGCGGGGGCGTCGCAGATGATCTCGATCTCGAGGGGTGTGCTCAGCGTGCCGAACGCCGCCGATCCGGCCGCGGCGGCGGCCTGGCAGGGCGCGACTGCGGCGGCGGCCGAACCGCCTCCCGCGGTGAGCATGAACAGCGCAAGGCCGGCGAGCAGCGCGGCGATGACGGCGGGCAGTGAAGGTGTGGGGGGATTCTGACCCCGGGATCGCGCGAGGCGATCCAGGCGGCGCAGCGGCGGCATCGGGTGGTTCCTGTCCGATAACCCCCTCTACCATTATCGACACCCTGTCGCGAAAGTAAAACCACCCCCCGCTTGCGCATCGGCAGCACGGTGCGCTACCACGGCCGCATGCTGGAACGCATCAGCGAGGCGGGAACCTCCGAGGGCGTACGCGAGCGCCGCTTCGACATCGTGCGGCCCGACGGGCGCGTACCCGGCGTGCTCTGGACGCCCGAGCAACCCGAGGGCGTCACCCCGCTGGTGCTGCTCGGCCACGGCGGCGCCGGGCACAAGCGCGACGAGAGCCGCCTCGAGCGCGCGCACGCCTACGTCCGCCGCCATGCGATTGCCGCCGCGGCCATCGACGGCCCCTTCCACGGCGACCGCGCCGCCGCCGGCCGCGAGCAGCGCTACGACGCCGCCGTCGCCGAAGGCATGGTCGGCGATTGGCAGGCGACGCTCGACGCCCTGCTCGGCCTCGGCGAGTTCGACACCGGTCGCATCGGCTACGGCGGTGTCTCGATGGGCACGATGTTCGGTCTGCCGTTCCTCGTCGCCGACGGCCGGATCCGCTGCGCCGTGCTCGGCCTCTGCGGCATCCGCAGCTCGGCCCGCACGGAGGACAGCCTCTTTGCCCGGCTCGTGCGGGACGCGCCCCGCCTCACCTGCCCCACCCTCTTCCTGATGCAGTGGGACGACGAGCTGTTCGACCGCGAGGGCGTGCTCGCGCTGTTCGACCTGCTCGGCTCGGCCGACAAGCGTCTCTACGCCAATCCCGGCGGGCACGCCGAGACGCCCGAGCATGTGCGCGACATCGGCCTCGACTTCATCGCGGCGCAGCTCCTCGCGTAGCCCGCGAGCGCGCGGCCCGCTACGCTGCCGTCACGGGCCCGGCGGTCGACCGGGCCCGTGTGCGCAGCGCAAGGACGGGCGGACGATGGAAGTCGCAAACGAGCTCATGGTCCGCGGCATCGTCGTCGGAGTCTTCCAGGAGAACTGCTGGATCGTCGGCAACCGCCGCAGCGGCGAGGCGATCTGCATCGACCCCGGCGATCAGCCGGAGGAGATCCTCGCCCTCGCGCGCGACATGGGCGTGACGATCAAGGCGATCGCCAACTCCCACGCCCACCTCGACCACATCTTCGGCGTCCACGGCGTGCACGAGGCGACCGGCGCGAAGTTCCTGCTTCACGAGAGCGACCTGGACCTGCTGCAGAACGGCTGGAGGGACTCGGCGCGGCGGATGGGGCTGGATCTGACGCAGGGTCCGCCCGATCCCGACGGTTATGTCACCGAGGACGACATCGTCGAGGTCGACGGGGTGCGCCTGCGCGTGATCACCACGCCCGGACACACCACCGGCAGCGTCAGCTACTTCAACGAGGACGCGAACTTCCTCTTCAGCGGCGACACGCTCTTTCGCGGCTCGATCGGGCGCACGGACATGCCCGGCGGCAGCTACGACGAGGAGATGCGGAGCATCACCGAGAAGCTGCTGGTGCTGCCGGACGAAACCGTCGTCCTGCCCGGCCACATGCAGGAGACCTCGGTGGCGTTCGAGAAGGAGCACAACCCCTTCGTGCTGGACTGGGAGCGGCGTCGCGCCGCCAGCGAGGGCCGCTAGACAGCCTGCCGCCCTACCGCCCCGCCGGCCCCCGCGTCTCGACCCTGTGCACGCGGCCGAGGAGCGTGCGCACGCCCACGATCTCCACCTCGCCATGATCCGCGAGCGTGGTCACGTGCTGCTGCACCCAGCGGCCCGCGGGCTGCCCGGCCACCGATGCCAGCGCGGCCGCCGTGAAGGCGTTCGGCAGCCGCGTCCAGGGACTGCCCGTCGCAAGGACCAGCGTGGCGGCCAGCGCGCACAGGCCCGCGCCGACGGCGATCGTCGTGCCGCACAGCGGCGAAGTCGCGAGTGACGCCTCGCCGGCCCGCAGCCGGCGCAGCGCCTCGTGCGCGGCGCCCGCGACCTCCGCGCCATCGATGTCCGCGATGATCACGAAGCCCCCTGCCGTTGCGCGTCCGGCGAGGCGGGTGGGGCCTCGGCGGGCGAGCAGGACGGCGACGGTTGCGTGTTCAAGCGCGTGGTTGCGCCGGATCGCGTCGAGCCAGAGCCGGATCGCCTCGAGCATCGCCTGCGCCTCCCGCGGTCGAGTGTAGCCGGGCGCGCTCAGTAGGCGCGGCTGGTGCCGGGCGCTCCGACCTCGAAGTCCGCATCAACGTCGATGCGGACCTCCACGTCGTTGCCCTGGCCGTTGGGCGTGCTGATGAGCACCGTGCCCCGCGCCCTCGCGCTCGGCAGCAGCGTGGGATTGATGGTGATCGTGATCTCCGCCTGCCGCGCGCAGCCGCGGCCGCTGCACGGCACGTCCGACCCGAGAGCCACCCCGGCGGGCGGATCGATCACGATCCAGCCGTCCGACGGCGTCGCCGACCAGGAGAGGACACCCGTCCCCGAGTTCCAGATCTGCACGGACCCGCGGGTCTCCTCGAATGCGCCCTCGGTGCGGATCTCCAGCGGAGGAGCGTCCACGTGCAGGCGCGGCCGCGCGAGCACCTCGGAGCGGAAGCTCGAGCGAACCGAGGGCGGGTCCGTCTCGTGCGCCGGCTGTGGCGTCGGCATATCCATGCCCGCATAGGGGGAGCGGAAGTTCGCGATCGCGAGCGGCTCGAAGAACCTCACGTTCGACAGGTCCGGCAGCGCGGCGTCGACGGGCGCCCAGAGGCGGCTGCCGTTGGGCGACGGTGGGCTCGCCATGCACCCCCAGACCAGTTCCTGGTAGGGGTAGCGGTTCCTCGACTGCGTCCCGTCGCAGCGATAGCGCGGGCGCGGCCAGCCGCCGAAGACCGGGTCCGCGGGATGGTTCGACTTCACGGCCCCCGGCCCGGTGAATCCGTTGTAGGACCAGACGGCGTAGTACCAGTTCTCGATCAGGTACGGCGAGGAGTTCGTGTCGGTGCCGACGATCGGGCGCACCTGCGGAGCGCGGTTCCACTTGTCGAGAAGGATCGCCGCGCCTCGCGCGATGTTGTAGGCGTAGTGCGTCGCCACGCTCACCTGCGTAGCGCTCGGCTCGCGGTTGCTGCCGAGCGGGACGGTCATCCCCGTCGTCACCTGCATCACGCCGTGCCCGCAGTCGAACGAGATCATCGCGTTCCCGGACGACTCGAACGAGACCGACCGCGAAGCCATCGTGAGGTCCGACTCGACCCAGGCGACGGCCCGCAACACCTCCACCGGCAACTCCCGGATGTTGCTGTCGGAGCGGTTGCTGCGCGTCCCCACCTCGACCGTGGTCAGGCCGAAGATCCGATCGTCGGGGAAGAGCGCGTTGACGGCCGCTGCGTCGATCACGTCGAGGTAGGTCTGGCGCGCGCGGTCGGCCTCGTAGGTCTGCGGGGTGCGCAGGAAGGCGCAGGCGAGCGCCGGTTCCGCACTCCGCGGCGCGGACCAGAGGCCGAGCGCCAGCGCCGCCGCGAAGGCGATCAGCGCTGCGCGCGCGAGCCGGCGGCAGGCGGCGCTACTCATCGATCAGCCAGCCGATGAAGATCAGCTCGTGGTCCGCTCGCACGGTCGCACGGCCCCCGTTGCCGACGATCACCACCAGCGACTCGCGACCGGGGTCGTAGGCGTCGCGCCCGTCGAAGCTGCGAGTCGCCAGGTAGCGCCCGTCCCCGCTCCAGCCGAGCGGTGCGTCGAAGCCCTGGGCCGGGGCGGTCAGGCTCGGCGCGTCGTCGCCGCCCTCGAGGGCGAGCGTGACCGGGGCGACTCCGCTGGCGAAGCCCGGCTCCTGGCCGAAGGTGATGCCGCCGTCCGGCGTCCAGACCGGCGAGAACTGATCGCCGGCGAAGCCCTCGGTTGCCTCGATTCGCGGCACGCCGCCGTCCATCGGCACGACGTGCAGGCGCTGCACGACGCGCTCAGCCTCGATGCGCGGCGCGAGGTAGGAGAGCGTGCGCCCGTCCGGCGAGAGCCGCCAGCCGCTCGCGATGTGGTCCGAGGCGTGCAGCAGGTGCTCCGCGCCGCCCTCGCCGTCCCCGCTCGTGCGATAGAGGTCGGTGCCGCCGTTGGAGAGCTCGGCGTAGACCACGCCGCCGTCGCCGCTCACCGCGACGGGGAAGACGCCGAAGCGCGTCGCCACCTCGTGCAGGGTGCGCCGCTCGCGCGTCGCCAGATCGACGCGCACGAGCGCCTGCGTGCCCTCGATCAGGTCGCTGCTGCGGTAGACCAGGTAGCGCCCCTCGCGATCGAAGACCGGGGCGACCAGCAGGTCGGCGTCTCCCGCGAGGCGGGTCAGCTCGCCGTCGGCCGCGTCGAGCAGCCACAGCTCCGCGCGCGACTCGCGGCGCGGCTCCGCCTCGGGCGGGAGCGCGACGAAGGCGACGAGCGAGCCGGCCATCTCCGTTGCCGGCGTCAGCGCCCAGCCCGGGGCGTGCGGCACGCTCACGAGCAGCTCGCGAGCCTCGAGGTCGCCGGCGGGGGCTGCGTAGACCCGGTCCTCGCCGGGGCCGAACTCGGCGAAGACGAGGCGTACCTCGCGAGGCTCGACGTCGGGCTCGTCGCCGACCAGGTCGCAGGCGGCCGCGCCGGCCAGGGCGAGCAGCAGCAGCGGAACGAGCAGGTGCAGGACAAGGCGGGGCATCGGCACGCCCTCGGGCTGTTCCGGGATTCGGCCCCCGCCGAGTGAGCCACAGTCGCCTGTGCGCTCGAATCACGATATGAACGGCCGTCGCGCGGTGTCAACGCGCGAGGGCGGCGACGGCCCGCGGGCGCGCTCGCGGACGCTCCCTGTTACGCTGGTTCGGTGATACTCCGCTATCTCGCGGTGCTCGATGATGCGCCGCTCGCCTTCGTCATCCTGATCGCCGCGTTCGGCGCCTCGCTGATGGTCGGACTCGTCCTGCACGAGTTCTCGCACGCCTACGTCGCGGACTCGCTCGGGGATCGGACGCCGCGCTCCTTCGGGCGGCTCTCGCTCAATCCGAAGCGCCACCTGGACCCGCTGGGCGCGGCGCTGATCTTCCTCGCCGGCTTCGGCTGGGCGCGGCCCGTGCCCGTCAACCCGTTCAACACCTCGGGCAACGTCAAGCTCAACATGGCGGCGATCGCCTTCGCCGGCCCGGCGACGAACCTGGTGGTGGCCGCAATCGCGGGCCTGCCGATCAAGTTCGGCCTGGTGCCCTTCTTCCACCCCTTCGTCGCGCCCTCGCTGGTGCGGTTCGCGGCCGGAGTATGGACCGAGTCGCCCGAGAACCTGCTGGGGCTCTTCCTCGGGACGATCGTGCTGCTCAACGTGATCCTCGCGATCTTCAACCTCGTGCCGCTGGCGCCGCTCGACGGCTTCCGCGTCGTGGCCGGGCTGCTGCCGCCCACGCTGGCGACGCCGTTCGCGAGGCTGGAGCCGTGGTGCCCCGGCGTCCTGATGCTGCTGATCGTCCTGCCCTTCCTCGGGGGGCCGGCCTGGCTGTTCGAGGCGATGGGGCCGCCGCGCGACTTCCTGCTGCAGCTGTTCGCCGGCGACACCCTCGTGCGCCTGGTCTGACCGCGCGTGCGGGACGCCGCCACGGACCTCGCGAGGCACGCCCGGCGCTTCTTCCGAGGCCTGCGCGGCTCCCTCTCCCCCGCCGAGCAGCGCACCGTCCGGTCGCTGCTGCGCCCCGCCGCGCAGCGCCTCTTCGCCGGCCTCCAGGGCCGCGAACGACGGCACGCGCTCGACGTCCTGGCCTGGCTGCGCGCGCACGCCTCGCCCTCCGACGAGCTGCTCGTCGCCGCACTGCTGCATAACACCGGCAAGGGCCGGCTCTACGCGCACGAGCGCATCCTGCACGTGCTGCTGCTGCAGTTCGCGCCGGGGCTGCACAGCCGCCTCGCCGACCCCGAGGGCGGGAGGCTGGCGCGCGCCCTCGCCGCGCTGCGCGACCACCCCGCGCGCGGAGCGGAGCAGCTTGCGGCGATCGGCTGTTCGCCGCGCGTGCGCGAGCTGGTCCGCCGCCACCACGAGTCCACGCCCGGCGACGACCGCGAGCTGGGCTGGCTCATGGAGGCCGACCGGGTCGTCTGACTCACCCCTGCGAGACCGTTGCGAAACCCGCTCCTCGGGGCAGCGAGCGCATCCTTCCGGTCCCCTCTCCCCGAGGGAGACCTGCTTCGCCTGGGTATTGGGGGTGAGGGAGGGTCCACACTCCGGAATTGCGTTGCACCATCGGGGCTCTCGGAGGCGCGCGGGAGTCCTCCCCCTCACCCCCGCCCTCTCCCCAGGGAGAGGGAGCCGGATCGGGCTTGTGGGAGTCTCGCAACGGTCTCCCTACGGGGGAGATCGGGCCGCCCGTGCTACCATCGAGACCGGCGAACCCCGCGATGCGTCGCGCTCCTCGCGCACGAACGGCACGGTGCATATGTCACACGTCGCGATCCTCGGCACAGGCCTGATCGGGGCCTCGATCGGCCTCGGGCTGCGAGCCGCCGAAGGCACGGGCGACATCGAGATCGTCGGCTTCGACACCAGCCGCGAGCGCGAGCGCGCGGCCGAACGGCGCAAGGCGATCGATCGGCGCGGGAGCAGCCTGCGTGACGCCGTCCAGGGCGCCTCGCTGGTGGTGATCAGCACGCCGGTGCTCGCCACGCGCGAGGTGATGGAGGAGATCGCCTCCGCGCTCGCGGTCGGCGCGATCGTCACCGACACCTGCTCGACGAAGGCCCAGGTAATGAGCTGGGCGGAGGAGCTGCTGCCGAGCTCGGTCAACTTCGTCGGGAGCCACCCGATGGCCGGGAAGACGGAGTTCGGGCCGGCCGCCGCCGAGGCGACGCTCTTCCAGGACGCGCGCTGGGTCATCGTCCCGTCGCGCACGGCGTCCAGCGCCGCCGTCGAGACGATCGCCGGCCTCGCCACGGCGCTCGGCGCGAAGCCGATGTACATGGACGCCGCCGAGCACGACGCCTACGCCGCCGCGATCTCGCACCTCCCGATGTTCGCGGCGAGCGCGCTCTTCCGCCTCGTGCGCGACTCCGAGGCGTGGCCGGAGATGTCCCTGCTGGCCGCGAGCGGCTTCAAGGACACGACGCGCCTCGCCGGCACCGACGAACTGATGGCGCACGACATCGCCGCCACCAACCGCGAGCAGGTGATCCACTGGCTGCAGCGCCTGCGCGGCGCCCTCTACGACATCGAGGACATGATCGCCGACCCGGACCGGAGCGAGGACCTGCTGCGCTACCTCGCGCAGCTCAACATCGACCACATCGCCTACCACGACGGCCAGGTCGGGCGCGTCGAGATCGACCAGAAGGGCTCCGGCATCCCGATGCCCGGCATGACCGACATGCTCCTCGGCGGGGCGCTCTCCGAGCGGCTGCGCCAGATGACCGAGGACAGCGACGAGGACACGCAGACGCGCCAGCGCAGGCGCTTCTTCGGCCGTCGCTAGCGCCCGCATGAGCGCGCAG
Source organism: Chloroflexota bacterium (assembly GCA_009840965.1). GTDB lineage: Bacteria > Chloroflexota > Dehalococcoidia > UBA2979 > UBA2979 > VXMT01. The sequence goes on along the minus strand of VXMT01000020.1, from coordinate 86 downwards.
CAGACGATGCGAGTCACCCCGCCCGCGCGGCGGCGCCGGCGCCGGCCGGGGCCCCGCGCCAAAGGGCTAGACCCCCCCCCGCGCAA
>VXMT01000186.1 GCA_009840965.1 Chloroflexota bacterium | reverse complement strand
TTTAAGACCCCGGCGACGTGGTGCACGTGCATGAGCCGCTGATGCCGACGCTGCCGATCCAGGTGCTGCGCAACTCGCGGGCGGCCAACCCGGACGTGGTCAACGTCGGCACCTTCCACGCGACGAAGGACGGCGGCAACCGCCTCTACTCCTACGGGCGGCGGCTGCTCAAGCGCTGGTTCCGCGAGCTGGACGGCAAGATCACCGTCTCGCCCCCCGCCGGCCGCTACGTCGGGCGCTACTTCCCCGGCTTCTACAACGTCATCCCCAACGGCATCGAGGTCGAGCGCTTCTCCGACCCCACGCTCGAGCCGATGCCCGGCCTCGACGACGGGCGGGTCAACATCCTCTACGTCGGCCGCGCCGAGAAGCGGAAGGGGCTGGCGCACCTGCTGCGCGCCTTCGGCATCGTCAACGCGCGCGACCCGGGCACGCGGCTCGTCGTCGTCGGGCCAGACTCGCGCGGCAAGCGCCGTTACCGCGCCTCGATGGAGCGCTCGGGCCGGCGCGGCATCCTCTTCGTCGACGACGTGTCGGACGAGGATCTGCCCCGCTACTACCGCAGCGCCGACGTCTTCTGCTCGCCGGCGACGGGCCACGAGTCGCAGGGCTACGTGCTGCTCGAGGCGCTCTCCTCGGGCGTGCCGGTCGTCGCCTCGAACATCGACGGCTACGCCTCGGTGGTCACGGACGAGGTCGAGGGGCTGCTCGTACGGCCGCGCGACCCGATGGCGCTGGCGGACGCGCTGACGCGGCTGGTGCGCAGCCGCGAGCTGCGCGCGGAGCTGGTGAAGGCGGGCCGCCAGCGCGTCGAGACCTACTCGTGGCCGCGGGTGACGCGGCGGGTGCTCTCCTACTACGAGCGACTGCGCTACGATCGCGCCACCCACACCCGCGCGGTGCAGGCCGCCGCGCGGCGTCACGACTAGGCGCGGTCCGTGGCGAGGACACGCGCGGCGAGGAGCACGCGGCGATGACGATGCTCCCCCGCCTGCTGCCCTCGCGCGTCCCCGCCGTGATCCTCGACCCGATCGTGCGCGTGCTGATCGCCCTGCGCATCACGCCGAACGTGATCACCGTCGTCGGGTTCCTCGGAGCGGTCGCCGCGGCAGCGCTGATCGCGACGGGCGAGCTGCGGAGCGCGGGCAGCGCCGGGCCGCGCGCGGGGGCGCTCGACCTGCTAGACGGCGCGCTGGCGCGTGCGACCGGGCGCGCGGGCCCCGTCGGCGCGCTGCTCGACTCCACGCTCGACCGCGCCTCCGAGGCGGCCGTGCTGTTCGGCGTGCTGCTCTACCAGCTCGATCGCGGCAACAACGAGGAGGCCGCGCTCGTCTTCGTCGCGCTCGCGGGCTCCTTCCTCGTCTCCTACGTGCGCACGCGGGCGGGCGAGCTGGGCTCCGAGGTCGCCGAGGGGCTGGCGACGCGCCCGGAGCGCGTGCTGGTGCTGGGCGTGGGTCTGCTAACGGGCTGGGTGCGCGTCGCGCTGTGGATCCTCGCGATCGCCACGGCGCTGACGGCGATCCAGCGGCTGGTACTGGCAATCGGTGCGCTGCGGCGCGCGCAGTCAACGGAAGGCGGCGACTGAGGTGGTAAGCAGCGACCCGGTGATCCCGCGCGAACAACGGCCCGCGATCGCGAGCTACCTCGGCCAGCGCCTCGCCGGCCCCGTCGCGATCGAGACCTGGACGCAGCGCGAGTCCGCGCTCGTCCGCACGGACCGCGACCCCTGCATGTTCTGCGACGACGTCGCCAGCGCCGCGCGGCAGCTCGCCGCGCTGCACCCGCTGATCTCGATCACCCCCTACGACATCGACACGCACGCCGACCGCGCAGCCGAGGCCGGCATCGAGCGTCCGCCGGTGACCGTGCTGCGAGGGCGCAACGGCCGCGAGGTGCGCGTCGTCGGGCTCTGGTCCGGCCTGCTCTTCTCCGCCTTCATGGACGCCCTCATCTACGTCGGCGCGGGTGTCGCACCGATCCAGCCGGAGACCCGCGAGGCGCTGCAGGCCTTCGAGGAAGAACTCAAGCTCGAGCTGCTGATCGCGCCCTACGACCCCTATTCGGCGTACACCCTGCGGGTCGTCTCGGCCTTCGCGGTCGAGTCGCGCCGGGTGCGCCTCGAAGCGATCGAGGTCTCCGAGTTCCCGCGGCTGGCGCAGGCGCGGATGGTCTCGGAGGTTCCGGTGCTGTTGGTGAACGGCCGTCGCTTCAGCGGCGCCTGGGACGAGAACGACCTGCTGGAGCAGCTCAAGCGCATCCTCGAGGGCAACGACGAGCCGGTGGTGCGCGAGCGCATCCTCGTCTCGCCCTACATGGACGTCAATCAAGCGCAGGAGTTTGTCGCGCGCGAGATGCAGGGCGAAGCCACCCCCGGCCAGCCGCCGCCCACCACACCGGGCGGCCTCATCATCCCCGGCCGCTAGCCGGGCCGCCGCGCGATGTAGATTGCGGCGCCGCCGAGGCCGCCGCCGATCAGCAGGGTGGCGAGGCCGATCACGATCGCGATCATGGTGTTCGAGCCGCCGCCGTCGTCGCTCGCTGCCATGGCGGTCGGCTCGGGCTCGTCCGCGGCCGTCGCCGCGGGGGCGGCCGACTCGCCGGCCGGAGTGGGGGTCGAGGTCGCCTCTTCGCGGTCCGTGGAGCCGCCGCTCCCGCCGATCGAGGTGGGGATCGCGAGCGGCGCTCGCGTGCCCTCGGCGACCGGGGCGGCGGTCGCCTCGATGCGCGGTGCGTAGTCGATGGGATCGAGGCCCTTGGCGACGCGCCAGAGGTTGTAGAGCCCGTCCTGGTCCACGCCGTAGACCTGCTGCAGGGCGCCGTCGGTCGCCGCGCCCTCGCGAACGGTGCGGTACAGGTCCGCGAACTGCTGCACGCCGAACTCGTTGATCATGTAGTCCACCACGGACCACGACTGGCCGTAGAAGAGATTGACCTCGTTCGGGTTGTTCGAGGACGACTCCATGTTGCGCAGCCGGATCGTGCGGTCCGCGGCGATCGCGAAGGCGACGGCGTCGTCGTAGTTCAGCTGCGAGTTCTGCATGTAGACCGCGGTCCCCTCGTCCAGCCACGAGGGGATCCTGGTGAAGGGACCGTCGCCGGCGACCGAGGTGACGATGTGCGCAGCCTCGTGCCGCACGACATCCAGCGTCGCGTCGAAGACGAACAGCAGGTCGGAGCCGACGCGCTGGCCACCGGTGCGCACGAGCTCGTCGAAGACGATGCCGCGCGAGCGCATCGCGAGCTCGCCGTCCGCCTCCGAGGCCCAGACCATCACGCGCACGGGGAAGGGCACCGTCACCTGCAGCAGATCCTCGGTGTCCGCGATGGCGGAGCGCGCCGCCTGCGCGACGCGTTCCGCGCGCGTGTGGTTGGTGCCGTAGTAGTAGACGGTCACGTCGCCGTCGCGGATGGAGACCCAGGGGTAGCGGCCGTCGAGGAAGAGGTAGCTCTCCTCCTCCGTGACAACGCTCGATCCGTCGCTGGCGGTGAAGTGCCAGTGGTAGCGGAACTGCGAGCCGATCGGGATGTAGCGCTGGGCCGTCCGGGTCTCGAGGGTGACCGAGACGTCGTATTCCTGCCCGGCCACGAAGTCCTCGCGGAGGATCGCCCCGCCGACGTCGCCCTCCTTCGGGTTGAGCACGCGGTAGACGAGCTCCGCCTGCTGCAGCCCGCCCGGCGCGTTGACGCGCGCGGTGAAGGTGATGGCGGTCGGATCGGCGCTGCGCACGCGCAGGTCGGAGGCCTCGAGACCCTCGGCGTCCGCCGGGCCGCGCCCGGCGAGCGCGAGTACGAACGCCAGCACGAGGCCGGCCGCGGCCGCCGCGCGCAGTGCGCGGGTCATTACCCCGCCACCTCCTCCACGCCCACCTGCTCGCGCAGCCAGGCGTGGATGAACTCGTCGATCTCGCCGTCGAGGACGGCGTTGGTGTCGCTCGTCTCGACGTTCGTGCGCAGGTCCTTGGCCATGCGGTAGGGGTGCAGCACGTAGGAGCGGATCTGGTTGCCCCAGCCCGGCTGCACGTGCTCGCCCTTGATGCGGGCGAGCTCGGCCTCGCGCTTCTCCAGCTCGATCTCGAGCAGACGGGAACGCAGCACCTGCATGGCGGCCTCGCGGTTACGCAGCTGGGAGCGCTCGTTCTGGCAGGTCACCACGATACCAGTCGGCAGGTGCGTGAGGCGTACGGCGGTGTCGTTCTTCTGCACGTTCTGGCCGCCGTGGCCGCTCGCGCGGTAGGTGTCGACGCGCAGCTCCTCGGGGCGGATCTCGATCTCGATGTCGTCGTCCTGCGCCTCCGGCATCACCTCGACGAGAGCGAAGCTGGTGTGGCGCGAGTTCGAGGCGTCGAAGGGCGAGATCCGCACCAGCCGGTGCACCCCGCGCTCCGAGCGCAGCAGCCCATAGGCGTCCTCGCCGCCGACGCGGATCGAGACGGACTTGATGCCCGCCTCGTCGCCGGACGAGATCGAGACCACCTGGGCGCCGTACTCGTGGCGCTCGGCCCAGCGCAGGTACATGCGCAGCAGCATCTCCACCCAGTCCTGCGCCTCGGTTCCGCCGGCCCCGGCGTGGATCGCCAGCACGGCGCTGTGGTCGTCGTAGGGGCCGCCGAGGGTGAGCGCGACCTCCAGCTCGGCGAACTGCGCCTCGAGGCCGCCCAGCTCCTCCTCGATGTCGCGCTCGAGGGCGTCGTGGTCCTCGCCTTCGGTCTCGTCGGCGAGCTCGACGAGGTCGGCGAGGTCGGCGGAGCGCTGTTCGAGCGAGCGCCAGGTCTCGACCTGCCGTTCGAGGCGGGCGACGCGCTTCATCAGCGCCTGGGCGCGCTCGGAGTCGTCCCAGAGGTCGGGGGCGGCGGCCTGGGTGCGAGCCTCGGTCAGCTCGCGTTCGCGTGCGGGCAGGTCAAAGGCGCACCTGCACGTCCCGCACGCGCTCGAGCAGTTCGGCCAGGCGCTGCCGCAGATCGTCCATGCCTCGATCTTCGCACGCGCGGGCGCAGAGCGCGAAGCGGCTACGCCACCCCCGCCGCCCGCAGCGTGTTCACCAGCAGCATCGCGATGGTCATCGGGCCGACGCCGCCGGGCACCGGCGAGATCGCCGCGGCCACCTCGGAGACGCCCGCGTAGTCCACGTCGCCCGCGAGGCGCCAGCCGCGCTTGCGCGTGGCGTCGTCGACGCGGTTCGTGCCGACGTCGATGACTACGGCGCCGGGCCGCACCATCTCCGCCGTCACGGTGTTCGGCCAGCCCGCCGCAACGACGAGGACCTCGGCCTCGCGGGTGACGGCGCCGAGGTCGCTCGTGCCGGTGTGCGCCAGCGTGACGGTCGCGTTCGCGCCCTCCGCCTTCTGCCCCAGCAGCAGCGCCAGCGGCTTGCCGACCAGCGTCGAGCGGCCGACGACGACGACGCGCTTGCCCGCCGGGTCGACGCCCGTGCGCAGCAGCAGCTGCTGCACGCCCGCCGGCGTCGCGGGCACCAGGTGCGGCTCGCCCTGCACGAGCCGCCCGAGGTTCACCGGGTGCAGCCCGTCCACGTCCTTCGCGGGGTCCACCGCCTCGGTGATCGTGCGCTCGTCGAGCTGCGGCGGCAGCGGGAGCTGCACGAGGATGCCCGATACGCCGGGATCGGCGTTGAGCCCGCGCACGATCTCGAGCAGCTCGTCCTGCGAGATGTCGGCGGGCGGGGTGATGGTGTGCGCCTCGAGGCCGACCTCCTCGCAGGCGCGCGCCTTGTTGCGGACGTAGGTGGCGGAGGCGGGGTCGTCGCCGACGAGAACGGCCGTCAGCTGCGGCGTCTTCCCGCCGCCTTCGAGGTGAACGCGCACGCGGTCGGCGACCTCGGCGCGAATCTCCGCCGCGATCGCGGCGCCGTCGATTCTGTCGGCGGTCACGGGCATACCCTCACGGGCTGAGAGTATAGCGGCCCGCGCGTGCTAGAATCGCGCGCCGTGAGTACGCACGCCGTGGGCGTCGACATGATCGAGATCGGCCGGGTGGCGCGCGTCCTGCGGCGTCACCCTCGCCGCTTCCTGGAGCGCGTCTACACGCCCGAGGAAGTCGCGTTCTGCCGCGGCCGCGTGCCGGAGCTGGCGGCCCGCTTCGCGGCCAAGGAGGCGGTGATGAAGGCGCTCGGCACGGGCGCGCGCTCCGTCGCCTGGCGCGACATCGAGGTGCTCCCGGACCGGCGCGGCAAGCCGCTCGTTTACCTCTACGGGGGCGCCGAGGCGCGCGCGGAGGCGATCGGGCTGCACGCGATCGACATCTCGCTCAGCCACCTCGCCGACTTCGCCGTCGCCGTCGTGGTCTCCGCGCAGGAGCGCCGCGAGCAGGAGCACGATGTCGCGCGCGCGAGGCTGGTCGAGCGGCTGCGCGCCTCCGGGCGGCTACAGTAGGCCGGACGCGCAACGGCGCAACGAGGGGAGCACCCATGAAGCTGGTCACGGTCGAGCAGATGCGCGCCCTGGAGGCCGCCGCCGTCGCGGCGGGCACGAGCGAGGCGGAGCTGATGGAGGCGGCCGGTGTCGCGGTCGCCCAGGAGACCTGGATCAACATGGGCGCCGTCGAGGGCCGCACGGCGATCGTCCTCGTGGGGCCCGGCTCGAACGGCGGCGACGGATTGGTCGCGGCCGTGAGCCTCAGGGAGTGGGGCGCCGAGTCCGCCGTCTACCTGGTGGGCGACCGCCCGGCCGACGATCCGCTGCTGCAGCGCGTCGTCGACGCGGAGATCGAGGTTCTCTCGATTGCGGACGATCCCGGTTGCGAGCAGCTCATCCAGGCGATGCGCGGCGCGCAGGGCATCGTGGACGCGCTGCTCGGCACCGGCCTGAACCGCCCGATCGACGGGCCGATCAAGGAGGTGCTTGACCGCCTGGCCGATGCGCGGGCCGATCGCACGCTGCGCCCGCACCTCGTCGCCATCGACGTGCCGTCAGGAGTGAACCCCGACACCGGGGCGGCGGACCCGGCGGTCGTGCGCGCGGACACGACGGTCGCGCTCGGCTTCGCGAAGATCGGGCTGTTCGCGATGCCGGCGCGCGCGATCGCCGGCACCATCGCACCGGTCGAGATCGGGCTGCGGGCAGACGCGGAGGAGGGCCTGCCTTACGAGGAGATCCGGATGCGCGATCTCCAGCCGCTCATGCCCTTCCGCTCCGACGACGCGCACAAGGGCACCTTCGGAACCGCGGTCGTCGCGGCCGGCTCGAAGTTCTACCCCGGCGCGGCGCGGCTCGCCTCGGAGTCGGCGCTGCGCGCCGGGGCCGGGCTGGTCGTGCTGGCCGCGCCCGAGTCGATCCAGCCGCTGTTCGCCGGGATGTCGCCGGAGATCACCCACCACCCCTTGCCGGGCAGCGGCGGGGCCGACGGCGATTCGGCGGCGGAGCTGCTGGGCGCCCTCGAGGGCCGCGAGGCGCTGCTGATCGGCCCCGGCCTGACGAACACGCCCGCGACGGTGGAGTTCGTGCGCGGCGTGCTGGAGGGCCTCGACGATGTCGAGGGCCTGCGGGCGGCGGTGATCGACGCGGACGCGCTGAACGCGCTGGCGGAGATCCCGGACTGGCACGAGGGACTGGCGCTGCCTCGCGTGCTCACCCCGCACCCGGGCGAGATGGCCCGGCTGCTGGGCACGAGCGTCGACGAGGTGCAGTCGGATCGCCTCAGCCACGCGACGCAGTACGCGCAGCGCACCGGCAGCATCGTGGTGCTGAAGGGAGCGGGCACGATCGTCGCGCATCCGGACGGACGGGCGCGGCTCTCCGAGTTCGCCAGCGCCGTCCTCGCGACGGCCGGGACGGGCGACGTGCTGGCGGGCTTCATCGTCTCGCTGATCGCGCAGGGGATGGACCCCTACGACGCGGCCGCGACGGGCGTCTACCTGCACACCGAGTGCGGGCGGCAGCTGGAGTCGGCGGTGGGTCCGGCGACGGCGATCGCGCAGGATCTGCTGCGCGCGCTGCCAGATACGCGCAAGGCGCTCGACGGGTAGTTGCACAATCCTCACAAGGCCGAGCGCGATGCGCTTGACGGGCAGAGGCGGGTAACCTCTACCATGTCGAGGATACGCGTGGGCGCGGTGGCTGAATTGCCCCGCAAGGGGGGCGTCGCGCGGTGACAGTTCACCTCATCTCGGGGCGCTCCGTACCCCTCGCGAGTCGCGTGCAGGAACGAACGTCATGAGCAGCACTGGTTCGTCGCACCACGACCCGGTCGCGATCGTCTTCCCCGGCCAGGGCTCGCAGTCGCCCGGCATGGGTCGCCTCGTGCACCAGCACTCCGCCGAGGCGCGCCTCGCCTTCGAGGAGGCGAGCGACGTCACCGGCATCGATGTCGCGCGCGTCTGCTTCGAGGGCGACGCCGACGACCTCGCGGAGACGCGCCTCACGCAGCCGGCCGTGCTTACCACCTCGACGGCGATCTTCCGCGGGATGCGCGAGAAGCTGTCCGAGGTGCGACGCTCGATCCGGCCGCGCCTCTTCGGCGGGCACTCGCTCGGGCTTTTCGGTGCGGCGGTGGCCAGCGAGGCGCTGACCTTCCGCGATGCGCTGCTGGTGGTGCTGGAGCGCTCGCGCCTGATGAGCACCTTCAACGAGGGCCGCCCCGTCGGGATGGCCTCGATCATCGGCCTCGACGGCGAGCTGGTGCAGGAGATCTGCGAGGGCGCGACGCGCTCCCCGGCGGATCGCGTCGACATCGCCAACCACAACCTGCAGACACAGACCGTGATCAGCGGCGACGTCTCCGCGCTCGAGCGTGCGATGGAGCACGCGCGCGAGCTGCAGGGGCGGGTGATCCGGCTCAAGGTCAAGGTCTCCAGCCACACGCCACTGCACCACGAGCAGGCCGAGGAGTTCGCGGCGATCATCACGGACGTGCCGATCAGCGACCCCGTGCGGCCGATCGTCTCCAACCGCAGCTCGCAACTGCTGCGCACAGCGGCGGAGCTGCGCGAGGAGTTCTCCGAGCAGCTGCGCGCGCCGGTCTTCTGGGAAGGCAACGTGCGCGAGATGACGAACCAGGGCGTGCAGACCTTTGTCGAGGTGGGGCCGGGGCACGTGCTCTCGCGGATGGTGCGGCGGATCTCGAACCGCGTCGTCGCCGTCTCGCTCGACGACGCCGAGGTCGAGCCGATCCCCATCTCCGTCCTGCCCCCGGACGCGCTCGAGGCGCCACAGACCTGATGGCATCGATCGCCCAGGCGCCTCGGCGGGTCGCGGTCACAGGCCTGGGGCTACTCACGCCGCTCGGCCTCGATACCGAGTCGACCTGGGAGGGTCTGGTCGAGGGGCGCTCCGGGATCGCCCCGATCAGCGCGTTCGACGCTTCCGCCTTCGAGTGCCCGATCGCGGGCGAGCTGCGCGGCTTCGAGGCCTCCCAGCACGTCGACGCCAAGCTCGCGAGGCGCATCGACCGCTCCTCGGTGCTGGCGATCGCCGCCTCGAAGCAGGCTGTGCAGGACGCGCAGCTCGATCTGGAGCGGCAGCCCCCGGGCAGCGTCGGCATCGTGCTTGGGACGGGCATCGGCGGCGCGCACCTGATCGTCGAGAACCAGGAGGTGCTGGACCAGCGAGGACCGCGCCGGGTCAGTCCCTTCCTGATCACCAACATGCTGCCGGACACGGCCTCCGGCCTCGTCTCGATCGCGCTCGGCGCGGGCGGCCCCAACTTCGCGGTCACCGCCGCGTGCGCGACGGGCGGCGCGGCAGTCGGCGAGGCCGCCGAGCTGGTCCGCCGCGGGGCCGCCGACGTGATCATCGCGGGCGGCTTCGAGGCGCCGCTCAAGCCGATCTACTACGCGGGGTTCCAGGCGATGCGCGCGCTCGCCATGCACGACGACCCCACGCAGGCCTCGCGTCCCTTCGACGCCGACCGCAACGGCTTCGTCATCTCCGAAGGCGCCGGCGTGCTGATCCTCGAGGATCTCGAACACGCGCAGGCGCGTGGCGCGCGCATCTACGCCGAGTGGAAGGGCTCGGCGACCGCCAGCGACGCCTTCGACATGGCCGGGGGGGGGGGGGGGGGGGGGGGGGGCCGCGCGGGGGGGGGGGGGGGGGGGGGGG
>VXMT01000173.1:5124-10224 GCA_009840965.1 Chloroflexota bacterium | reverse complement strand
CTAGGAACTGCGCCCCACGAACACCATCGCCGCGGGGGACGCCCCCCCCCCACCCTTCCGCCCCGCGCGGCACGCCTACTACAAGGCGACCCGCGCGCCGACGCCCGACGACCTGAAGCCGCAGATCGACCGTGTCAAGGAGCTGCTGGGCGCCTTCCGCATCCCGGTGATCGAGGCGCCCGGCTACGAGGCCGACGACGTCCTCGGCACCCTCGCGACGCAGGCGAAGGCCGCGGGCGTGGAGACCGTGCTCGTCACGCTCGACAACGACATGGTGCAGCTCGTGCAGCCGGGCGTGAAGGTGCTGATGTACCGGCCCTACCAGCGTGATTATGTCCTGTATGACAGCGAGCGCGTGCGTGAGCGCTGGGGTTTCGAGCCGAACCAGATCACGGACTTCAAGGCGCTCGTCGGCGACAACACCGACAACATCGCCGGCGTGCGGGGCATCGGCGACAAGGGCGCGAAGGCGTTGATCGGCGAGTGGGGCACGATCGAGGGCATGATCGAGCACCTCGACGAGATCAAGCCCCCGCGCGCGCAGAAGGCGCTCGCCGCGGCCGTCGAGGACGCCCGCCACTACAAGCGCCTGGCCACGATCGTCACCGACGTGCCGGACGTCGCCCTCGAGCTCGATGCGGCGAAGGTGCACGACTACGACCGCGCCGCCGTCCTCTCGCTGTTCCAGGAGCTCGAGTTCCGCTCCCTCGTCGGGCGGCTCCCCCAGCACGCCGACGACGCGTCCGGCGACGCGGAGCAGCCCGAGGGCGCGATCACGAGCGGTGGCGAGTACGAGGTCGTGACGACGACCGAACGCCTCGGCGAGGTCGTCGAGGCGGTGAAGGCGGCCGGGCGCTTCGGCTTCGAGCTGCTCGCCGACGACGAGCACCCGATGCGGGCGGCCTACGGCCTCGTCGGCCTCGCGCTGAGCATCGAGCCCGGCACGGGCTGGTACCTGCCCTTCGGCCACACGCGCGAGCCGCTGCCTCCGAAGGAGGGGCAGCAGGAGATGATGATGGACGCGCCCGAGCCCGAGGCGCCCGTCGTCCAGCTCCCGCGCGAGGCCGTCCTCGAGGCCGTCCGCATCCTGTTCAGCGACCAGAGCCTGGAGCGCGTCTCCAACAGCGGCAAGACGCAGCTGCTCGCCCTTGCCCAGACGCCCGGCGGCGTCTGGACCGGCAGTATCGACTTCGACACCTCGATCGCCGCGTACGTGCTGGGCGAGCGCGCGCGCGACATCCGCGGCCTCGCCTTCGAGCGGCTCGGCCACGAGCTGCCGGAGGCGAAGAGCCTGCTCGGCACAGGGCGTAAGGCAATCCCCTTCTCGCGCACGGACCCCGAGGATGCGGCGGGGCTCGCAGCCGGGGCCGCCGACGCGACATTGCGCCTCGCCGACGACCTGCAGTCCGAGCTCGAGGCGAGCGACCTCGACCGCGTCTTCCGCGAGATCGATCTGCCGCACCTGCCGGTGCTCGCGCGCATGGAGCAGTACGGCCTCGCCGTCGACCGCGAGGCGCTGGCGATCCTCGGGGCGGAGCTGGGCGATCTGACCGAGGCGGCGCAGGACGAGGTCTTCTCGTCGGTCGGTCACGAGTTCCAGATCGGCTCGCCGCAGCAGCTCTCGCACGTGCTCTTCGAGGAGCTGGACCTGCCCCGGACGCGCAAGACGGCGACGGGCTGGACGACAGACGCGAACGCCCTCGAGCCGCTGCGCCAGGCGCACCCGGCCGTCGAGGCGGTGCTGCGCTGGCGCGAGCTGACGAAGATCCGCTCGACCTACGTGGACACGCTGCCGGGGCAGATCCACCCGATCACCGGACGCGTGCACACCGTCTTCTCGCAGACCACCGCGGCGACCGGCCGGCTTTCCTCGAACGACCCGAACCTGCAGAACATCCCCGTGCGCAGCGAGCTCGGCGCGGCCGTGCGCAACGCCTTCGTCGCGCGCGACTGCGGCGAGGACCCCGTGCTGCTCTCGCTCGACTACTCGCAGATCGAGCTGCGCATCCTCGCCGACGTCTCGGGCGACGAGGAGCTGCGGCGCGCCTTCCTCGAGGGCGAGGACATCCACCGCGCGACGGCGGCGAACGTCTTCCACGTCGCCCCGGACGAGGTGGACGCAGAGATGCGGCGGCGCGCGAAGGTGTTCAACTTCGGCGTGCTCTACGGCCTCACGGCGTTCGGGCTCTCGCAGCGCGAGGGCATCCCGCGCGACGAGGCTGAGGAGTTCATCCGCGCCTACTTCGCCGCCTACCCGCGGGTTGCGCACTGGCGCGACGAGGTGGTGACGGAGGCGCGCGACCGCGGCTACGCGGAGACGCTCACCGGGCGGCGGCGCTACATCCCGGAGCTGCGATCGAGGAACCACAACCGCCGCCTCGCGGCCGAGCGGATAGCGATCAACATGCCGATCCAGGGCGCGGCCGCCGACATCATCAAGATCGCCATGAACCAGATCGACGCCGAGCTGATCGCGCACCGCGCGAGCGGCGGGCAGGCCCGCATGGTCCTCCAGGTGCACGACGAGCTGCTCTTCGAGCTGCCTCGCGAGGAGCTCGACGCCGTGCGCGAGATCGCCCGCCGCCTCATGCCGGCCGTGCAGCTCTCGGTGCCGCTCGACCTCGACGAGAAGCACGGCCGCTCCTGGGGCGAGATGGTCGAGACGGCGTGACCTCCCGCCCCGTGGCCCGCGATGCCTGAACTGCCCGAGGTCGAGACGATCCGCCGCGGCCTGGAGCCACGAGTCGCCGGGCGCACGATCGAGGCGGTGCGCATCCACGCCGGAGCCGAGCGCCTCGCGATCACGCACTCGCCACGTGAGCTGGAGGACGAGCTGGCGGGGCTGCGCATCGAGGCGCTCGGCCGCCACGGCAAGTACCTGATCGCCGCCCTCGACGACGAGCGCAGCTGGGTGCTGCACCTGCGCATGACCGGCGTGCTGCTGATCGGCGACCGCTCGGCGCCACAGGAGCGCTTCGAGCGGGCTCGCGTCGACCTCGACGACGGCTGCACGCTGCGCTTCAACGACATCCGCAAGTTCGGCACCTGGCACCTCGTCGAGGACCCCGCCGATGCGATGCCGCGCATCGGCCCGGACGCGCTCTCCGGGGAGTTCAGCGTGCGCTGGCTGCGCGACGCCCTCGGGCGGCGCAGTGTGGCGGTGAAGTCCGCGCTGCTCGATCAGCGGGTGGCGGCCGGGGTCGGCAACATCTACGCCGACGAGGCGCTGTGGATCGCCGGCATCGACCCGCGCACGGCGGCGAACTCGATCGGCCCGCGCCGCGTGGCGCGGCTGCACGCCGCGCTGCTGGAGACGCTGCGCGACGGGCTCGCCGACGGCGGCAGCTCCTTCGACGAGTACCGCGACGCCTTCGGCCTGACGGGCGGGCACCACCTCCGCGTGCACGTCTTCCGACGTACCGGCGAGCCGTGCGAGCGCCCTCGCTGCCGCGGGCGTGAGATCCGCAAGATCCGCATCGGCGGGCGCGCGACGCACTTCTGCATGGGCTGCCAGCGCCGCTGATGGCCCCAAGCGGCCCACGCCGGGGCCGCCGGGGCTCGCTTGTGAGCCCCAGAATGCGCTGGTACGGTCCGCACCGTAGGCCACCGAGGCCGGACTGGGGACAGGGCGGAGCGGCATGATCGTGCTGCTGATCGCGGCGCTTACGGTCGTGGGCGTGCTGCTGCTCGCCTGCGGGCTCGCCGCGTTCTACCTCGCCGAGACGCTGACCCGCACCAAGCGCTGGCGCGTCGCCGGCCACCCCGCCGACCTGCGCCTGCGCAACGACGAGATCGAGCTCTTCGCTTCGGGCGGCGTCTGCCTCCGCGGCTGGTACCTCGAATCGCCTGGGGCACGAGCGACGATCGTGATCGTCCATGACGTAAACGGCACGCGCTCGGACCCGGAGCAGGGCCTGCTCGACCTGCAGCGCGACTACCTGCGCATCGGCATGAACGTGCTCAGCTTCGACCTGCGCGGGCGTGGCGAGTCCGAGGGCGACGACGATCACCTCGGGGCTGCCGAGCTGTCCGACGTCGAGGCGGCGGTCGCCTACGCACGGAACCGCGGAGGGGACTTCCCGCTCTTCCTGCACGGGTTCGGGATGGGCGCTGCGCTCGCTCTGATCGTCGCCTCGCGCCACCCGGACGTCGCCGGCGTGATCGCGGACTCGCCGTTCGCCTCGATGCGCAGCCACCTCCGCCGGACGCACCGGCAGTGGCCGGAGCCGGTGTTCCTGCTCGCCACCCTCATCGCGCGACGCTTCTTCCACGCCGACATCGACGCCGTCTCGCCGATCGAGGTGATCCCGGACCTGCGCCAGCCCGTGCTCTACATCCACGCCGAGGACGACCCGGAGGTGCCGGTGGAGCACACGCTCAACCTCGCGGCGGCGTCGCTTAACCCGAACGACGGCGTCTGGATCACGCAAGCGCGGGCGCACTGCGGCAGCTACCTCGACGACCCCACCGCCTACCTCGAGCGCTGCTTCGGCCACATCGACGCGCTGGCGCCGGTGCGGCGACCGCTCGCCCCCGCCCGCTGATGCCCGAGGACCGCGCGGGCCGTGCGGCATCGAGGATGCGCGACGCGATCACGGACGTCCGCGGCATCCGCGTCGGGCAGTGGACGCACCGCCGCTGGGCGACCGGCTGCACAGTGGTGAGCTGCCCCGACGGCGCCGTGGGCGGCGTCGACGTGCGCGGCGCGGCGCCGGGCACGCGCGAGACGGACCTGCTGCGGCCCGGCAACCTCGTCGAGGAGGTCCACGCTGTGGTGCTCTCGGGCGGATCGGCCTTCGGCCTCGACGCCGCGGGCGGCGTGGTCCGCCACCTCGAGCAGCAGGGCATCGGCCTGAGCTTCGCCGAGCGCACGATCCCGATCGTCCCCGCGGCGATCCTCTACGACCTCGGGCTGGGCAGCGGGACGAGGCGACCCGGCGCCGCCGAGGGCGAGCGGGCGGCGCGGCGCGCGACTGCCGGGCGCGTCGCACAGGGCTCGGTCGGCGCGGGCACGGGCGCCACGGTCGCTTCGCTGCTCGGGCGCGACCGAGCGCTCAAGGGCGGCCTCGGGACCGCCAGCGAACGCCTCGAGAGCGGCGC
>VXMT01000173.1:0-5114 GCA_009840965.1 Chloroflexota bacterium | reverse complement strand
GGTTGGGAGGGCGGGTCGCGGGGCCGGGCGGGGACGGCAGCGGCTTCATCGACCTCGACGCGCACCTGCGCAGCGGCGTGCGCTGGCCGGAACTGCCCGACCCGGACGCCGAGGACGGCGAGGACGGCCCCGCGAACACGACGATCGCGGTGGTGGCGACGGACGCTCGGCTCACGCGCGAGCAGGCGAACCGGTTGGCGACCGTCTGCCACGACGGGTTCGCACGCACGATCTGGCCCGCGCACTGCCGCAGCGACGGCGACGTGATCTTCACGCTCGCCACCGGCGCCGTCGAGATCGACCGCTACGCCTACGCCGCCCTCGAGGCGCTCGCGACGCTCGCGGTGGAGCGCGCGGTGCTCAACGGCGTGCTCGCCGCCGAGGGTCTCGGCGGCGTCCCGTCGGCCGCCGAGTGGCGGCGTTCAGAGGCCTAACGAGGCTCGCGGCGGCCGGCGGATTTCGCCTCGCGCGCGCCGCAGAACGGCTCCCGGGCCGGGCTTCGCGGCGGCTTTCGGGCCGTCGGCGTGATCGGGGTTGCGCGCATGCCTATACTGTGCGCGCGTTCGCGCCAGATGGACCATGCGTACTCGCCTCATTCCCGCCAAGATCGGGGACGGAGTGAACACATGACCCCAGCAGCCATGCGGGCGGCTTGCGCCCACGACTCCGGCCCAAGAGCGGCGACCGGGAACGGGCTCCGGCGATGACGCGCACCATGCTTCACGCCAAGATTCACCGCGCCACCGTCACGGCCGCCGACCTCGACTACGAGGGCTCGATCAGCATCGACCAGGCGCTGCTCGACCCCTCGGGGATCGTCGAGTGGGAGCAGGTGCACGTCGTCGATCTGACCAACGGTGCGCGCCTCGAAACGTACGTCATCCCGGCGCCGGCCGGATCGGGCGAGATCCAGATCAACGGCGCCGCCGCGCACCTCGTGGACCCCGGCGACATGGTGATCATCATGGCTTACAAGGGCGTTCCCGAGGATCGCCTCGCCGAGCATCGCCCACGCATCGTGCTTGTCGACGAACGCAATCACGTGGCGTCCGTCTCGACCACCAACCTCGTCAACGGCGTTCACCCGGCTGCGTCTCGCGAGCCGGTCGTGCAGGGAGCATCACGATGAGCGCAGGCATGAAGCGGGTAAGCGTCAGCGACCTGCAGCGGATGCGAAGCAAGGGCCAACCGATCACGATGATCACCGCGTACGACTACCCGACGGCGAAACTCGCCGACGCGGCAGGCGTCCCCGTCATCCTCGTCGGCGACTCCCTCGGGATGGTCGTGCTCGGCTACGAGTCGACCCTGCCGGTGACGATGGAGGACATGATCCACCACGGGTCCGCGGTGGCGCGCGGCGCGGAGCGCGCGCACGTCGTCGTCGACATGCCGTTCGGCTCGTACCAGACCGGCTGGAAGGACGCGCTGCGCAACGCCACCCGGCTGATGCAGGAGACCGGCTGCAGCTCCGTCAAGCTCGAGGGCGGACAGCGCTCGGCCGGCATCGTCGAGCGCCTCGTCGAGGCCGGCATCCCCGTGATGGGCCACGTCGGCCTGACCCCGCAGTCCGTCAACACCATGGGCGGCTACAAGGTCCAGGGCCGCACCCCGCGCGACGCCGTGCGCGTGCTCAACGACGCGAAGGCCCTCGAGGAGGCCGGGGCCTACGCGATCGTCCTCGAGGTCGTGCCCGCAATCGTCGCGTGGCGGATCACGGAGCGGCTCAGCATCCCCACCATCGGCATCGGCGCCGGGCCCTACTGCAACGGGCAGGTGCAGGTGTTCCATGACATGCTCGGCCTCGACCCGGACATGGACCCCCGGCATGCCCGGCGCTTCATCGAGGGCGGCGAGCTGATCCGCAACGCGATCAGCGAGTACCGCGACGCCGTCGAGGACGGCAGCTTCCCGACCCCCGCGGAGTCGTTCTTCCTCGATGCAGCCAAGCGCCAGCACATCGAGGCGACGCTCGCGCGCCACGCGCATCACAGCTCGGGCGGCGCGGACCGCGCGCAGCCTGCGCCCGACAGCGCGCACGAGGGCGTCGACGCCGAGGTGGCGATGCTCGAACAGGACGAGGTCACGTAGGCGCTCGCCGGTGACGCTCAACGGCGGCGATGCTTCGACGATGATCGTCGCGCGCACGATCGCCGACCTGCACGCGGCGCTGCGCGCGCCCGCCGCTCCCGTCGGCCTCGTGCCGACGATGGGCTACCTGCACGAGGGCCACCTCTCGCTCGTGGAGGCCGCCCGCTCCGAGTGTCCGACCGTCATCGTCTCGATCTTCGTGAACCCCACCCAGTTCGGCCCCAACGAGGACTTCGAGGACTACCCGCGAGACGAAGAGCGCGACCTCGAGCTGCTCGCGGACGCGGGCGCACACATCGCCTTCGTACCGTCCGCCGAGGAGATCTACCCGCCCGGCGACTCGACCCGCGTACGCGTGGGCGGACTCACCGAGGTGCTGGAGGGCGAACGCCGCCCCGGCCACTTCGAGGGCGTCGCGACCGTGGTCTCGCGGCTGTACCTGATCGTCGCTCCGGATCGCGCCTACTTCGGCGAGAAGGACGCGCAACAGCTCGCCGTGCTCAGGCGCATGACGGCGGATATGCAGTTCCCGATCGAGGTCGTCGGCTGCCCCACCGTGCGCGAGCCGGACGGCCTCGCGCTCTCCTCGCGCAACATCTACCTCACGCCCGAGGAGCGGGCGCAGGCGCCCGCGCTGCACGCCGGGCTGCGCGCGGCCGTCGAGGCGTTCGAGGGCGGCGTGCGCGACGCCTCGGCGCTACGCGCGGTGGTGCGCGACCGCATCGCCGCGCAGCCGCTGGCCGAGGTCGACTACGTCTCGCTCGCCCACTCGGAGACGCTGGCGGAGCTCGAGGGGCTGATCAAGCCCCCGGCGCTGCTATCGCTGGCGGTGCGCTTCGGAGCGGCGAGGCTGATCGACAACGTGACGCTGCGCGCGTAACGCCCGGAGCGGCTCCGGCTGCGCGCCGGTGCTACCATGCCCGTACCTGTCGTGATGTCCCGGCGGCGGCGCGCCCGCCGCCCGCCCTCCTCGGGCGGCGTTCGTGTCCGGTCACTCCAAGTGGTCCTCGATCAAGCACAAGAAGGCCGCGACCGACGCCAAGCGCGGCCAGCTCTTCACCAAGCTCGCGCGCGACATCACCGTCGCCGCGCGAGGCGGGGCCGACCCCGACATGAACTCGGCGCTGCGCCTCGCGATCCAGAAGGCGCGCGACAGCAACATGCCCGGCTCCAACGTCGAGCGCGCCATCCAGCGCGCCACGGGCGGCGGCGACGGCGCCTCGCTCGAGGAGATCGTCTACGAGGGCTACGCCCCCGGCGGCACGGCGGTGCTGATCCAGACCGTCACCGACAACCGCAACCGCACCGTCGCCGACATCCGCGTCACGCTGAACCGCGGCGGCGGGACGCTCGCCGAGAACGGCGCCGTAGCCTGGATGTTCGACCTGCGCGGCGTGATCACCCTCGACGCCGCCGAGGCCGACGCCGACGAGATCCAGCTCGCCGCGATCGAGGCCGGGGCCGATGACGTCAGCGCCGACGACCAGCTCGTAGAGGTGCTGACCAGCCCCGGCGACCTCGAGGCGGTGCGCGCGGCGCTCACGGACGAAGGCTTCACCATCGCCAGCGCCGAGATCGCGCAGGTGGCGAAGAACATGGTCGAGCTCGACGAGAAGAACGCCGCCCAGACGCTGCGCCTGCTCGACCAGCTCGACGAGCTGGACGACGTCTCACGCGTCTACAGCAACGCGGACTTCACCGACGAAGCACTCGCCGCGGCCGGCCTCGGGGAGTGACCGGGGCGTTGGACGGCGCACGGTGAGCGAGGGCGCCCGGCGGGTCATCGGGATCGATCCCGGCCTCGCGGCTACCGGCTACGGGATCATCGAGGGCGACGCCCGGAGCGCGGAGGTGATCGCCTACGGCGCGATCCGCACGCGCACGCGCTGGACGCGGGCCGAGCGCCTGCACCACATCCACCAGCAGGTCGGCGCGCTGATCGAGGAGCACCGGCCGCACGAGCTGGCGATCGAGGAGCCCTACGTGGCGAAGAACGCGCGATCAGCCCTCGCCATCGGCGAGGCGCGCGCGGCCGTGCAGATCGCCGCCGCAGGGCACGACACGCCCGTCTTCGAGTACCCGCCGGCGACGATCAAGGCCTCGGTGGCCGGGCACGGCGGCGCGCCGAAGGAGCAGTTGCAGGCGATGGTCGCGCTGCAGCTCGGGCTGAGCGAGGCGCCACAACCGCTGGACGCCTCGGACGCCCTCGCGATCGCGCTCACTCGCCTCGCCGAGGTCGGCTTCGAAGAGCGTCTCGCCGGTAGCGGGAGCCGGCCGTGATCGCGGCGCTCAGCGGCCCCCTCGTGCGCTGGGACGCGGAACGCTCCTCGCTCTGGATCGCCGCGGGCGGCATCACCTACGAGGTGCACATGCCCGCCTTCGCCGCGGACTGGGCGGCCGGCCACCAGCCGGGCGAGGAGGTGCAGGTCTTCACCTACTACCACGCCA
The DNA here is from genome assembly GCA_009840965.1 of Chloroflexota bacterium. Classification (GTDB taxonomy): domain Bacteria; phylum Chloroflexota; class Dehalococcoidia; order UBA2979; family UBA2979; genus VXMT01. Next base: position 575 of record VXMT01000173.1, on the reverse strand, counting down.
CCGAGCGCCAGCCTCTGCCCACGCTCTACGGCTTCCCGCACATGGCCGAGCGCGAGTTCTTCCGCAAGTTCATCGAGGTGCCGGACGTGGGCCCCGCCAAGGCCGTGCGCGCCCTCACGCGGCCGGTCTCGGAGATCGCCGGCTGGATCGAGGGCGAGGACCAGCGCTCGCTGCGCCAACTGCCCGGCATCGGCGAGCGGCTCGCGCAGACGATCGTCGCGCACCTGCGCGGCAAGGTCGTGCAGGAGGCGCTGCTGCGCGACGCCCTCGAGGGCGAGCGCGAGCCCGTCCCGGACGTGCGCGAGGACGCCGTCGAGGCGCTCGTCGCCCTCCAGTACACCCGCCGCGAGGCCGCGCGCCTCGTCGCCGACGCGCTGGCGGCGGACCCGCCGCCAGGCACGCTGGAGGACGTGCTCCGCTCCGTTCTCGAGCAGCGCGCGCCTTCGACGTAGCGCGCGGGATCCGTCTACTCCCGCTCCGCCTCGTCCCCCAGCTCGCCCGGCACGTAGTACGTGTTGCCCTCGGCGGAGGGCGGGCGGTGGGTTTGCGAGGGCGGGGTGTGGCCCTCGTAGTCG
>VXMT01000046.1:7245-10375 GCA_009840965.1 Chloroflexota bacterium | reverse complement strand
CCGCGCGCCGGCCGCGCAGCGCGCGGGGGGGCGGGCTCGAGCAGCACCAGGTGATTGCTCTCCGGCAGCGTCGGCTGGGCGTCGAGCAGCGACTGCCAGGCGTCGGCGACGCCACGCCCGCCGCCGAGCCAGACGATCAGGCCCTCGACCACGATCATCCGGGCGTTGGCGAGGAAGGGCACGGTCGACGCCTGCCCGACCAGCGCCTCGGGCGTGAGCCCGCGCGCCGGCAGCTCCGCCGTGTTGAGCTCCAGCATGCCGTCCGTGTCGAGGCGGGCGCGCAGCGCGCGATAGGCCTCGCGCAGGCGGAAGTCGTCCGAGTCGCGGTTGGCCTGCGTCGATCCGAGGTAGAGGTGCAGCATCGTCTCGCGTCCCGCCCTAATCGAGATCGAGCCGCCAGCCGAGCCAGGCGGCGATGGTGGTGACGACGAGGATCACTGGCCCCGGCCAGAGCAGCTGCGCGAGGAACTCGCCGCCCGCGCCCTCGTCGGCCGTGACCGCGCGGTAGAGCGCCCACAGCACGGCGATGGCGAGGCCGGGCAGCAGCAGCCACCAGTGGAAGGCGGGCTGACCGTCGTCGAGCAGCGGCGAGCGCAGCCGCCCGGGCTGCTCCTGCTGCTCGTCGTGCTGCTCGTCGGCCATCGTGCGAGGCGTCCTCGCCGGGGAGCGTCGGCGTGCGCCCGATGCTACGGGTGCGGCGGCCCGCTTGCCACCGCGCGACCCCCTCACCCTCCGCCCTCTCCCGCGAGGGGAGAGGGGACCGGAAGTGCGCCGCCCCTCCGATCCGGTGCCCTCTCCCCGAGGGAGAGGGTTAGGGTGAGGGAGGATCTGTCCGTTGCCCTCCTCGATTGACCGGTCGCCGCTCGGAGCTTCGGCGTCCGCCTCCTTCACCCTCCGCCCTCTCCCCCGGGGAGAGGGGGCCGGATTCGTCCTCAGAGGCCGGGTGCCCTCGGCGAGAGGGGGGCGGAGCGGGCGTGAGTGGCTTGCTACGGGAAGAGGTCGTCTTCGAAGCTGCGCACGATCTCGCGGGCCGTTCCCTCGCCGCGCTCGTAGGGGTAGCCGCGCACGATTACCACCGGGACGCCCTCGCTCTTCGGCATCGAGAGCCCGGCGGCGCCGGCGATCTCGTCGGCGGGGCAGGGCGTGCTGACGCGCATGATGCGTCCGTCGAGGTCCGGCAGACCCTCCAGCGGGCGCAGCGGGCGCAGGCCCGCGAGGCCGATCGCGATGTTCGTCTGGCCCGTCCGCCAGGGGCGCCCGAAGGTGTCGCTCACGATCGCCGCCGCCTCGATGCCGAGCCGCTCCCGCAGCGTGTCGCGGAAGGCGCGGGCCGAGGCGTCGGGATCGACGGGCAGCAGCGAGATCAGGTCCGTGCCGCCGACGTTCGAGGCGTCGACGCCGCTGTTCGCGCAGACGAAGCCGTGGCGCGTCTCCGTGATCAGCACGCCCTTCATCTGGCGCACGATTCGCACCGACTCGCGCAGCACTGCCTCCGTCTGGCGCGGGTCCTTGTCCCAGGCCTCGGACCACTCGAGCGCGAAGGGCGAGGGCGCGAACTCGTCCAGCGGCAGCACGCGCCCTTCCGCCTTGGAGACGATGCGCTGTGCGACCACGATCGCGTCGCCGTCGAGGAAGGGCGTGCCCTGGGCGGCGGCGGCCTCGATCGCCAGCGCGGCGATGTCGTCGCCCTCTTGCACGAGCGGCATCCCGGCGACGCCGATCACGCGCACGTCGGGGTAGGAGGGGTCGCTCACTCGGGCAGTCCGAAGATCTCCACGTGGGTCTCGGCGCGGTGACGGACATTGATGCCGATCAGCAGGATCGTCAGCCCCTCGACGAAGCGCGAGTAGCGCAGCGGACCGGCGTCAACGGCGCGCACGCCCTCGATCTCCTCGGCGAGGGCGAAGACCGTGCGCTTCGCCTCCTCGTCGCCGCCGGTCACGAGCACGTCGCCGTGCACCGTCCGGTCGGGGTCGAGCAGGATCTCCGCCGAGAGGTTGTGGAAGGCGCCGATCACGCGCGAGTCGGGCAGCAGCGCCGCCGCCTCCTCGGTGGCCGAGCCGGCCGCGACCTCGACCGGGCGCGGCCCGCGTTCGAAGCGAACCGGCACCACGGCGTCGACGACGATCTTGCCGGCGAGCGCGTCCGCGAGGTCGGCGAGCGTCGCGGCATGGCCCTCGTAGGGCACCGTCACGACGACGATCTCCGCCTCCGCGACTGCGTCGGCGTTCGCCGCGCCGCGGATCTCGCCGATCCCCTCGCGACCCTCGAGGCTCTCGCGCAGCTCGGCGGCGATGCTCTCGCCGCGAGCCGCGTCGCGGCTGCCGATCACGACGTCGCGGCCGGCGAGAGCGAAGCGTACGGCCAGGCCGCGGCCCTCGGGCCCGGTGCCGCCGATCAGGGCGATGGTGCGAGACATCGGCAGTCCTCGATTCCCGTGCGGAGGCGCTCCGCAGCGCGGCGCACCCGCGCCGCTTGTCCGTACAATGAGCCGCGCGAAGCCTACCGGCGCGCGTCGGCGCGGGGCAACCGCCCGCGCAACGCCCGCGCGCCGAGCAGGGAGCGGCGAGGATGAGCGAGACGGCGACGCCGGCAGCCCCGCCGACGGCGACGGCCGCCGTCGACCTGCGCGCGATCTCGCACCGCTACCCCGGTCGGCGCGGCGCCCCGCCGCTGCGCTCGCTGGACAACGTCACGGTCGAGGTCGGCGAGGGCGAGTTCGTCTCGCTGGTGGGGCCGAGCGGCTGTGGCAAGACCACGCTGCTGCGCATCGCCGCCGGGCTGCTGACGCCCTCGGGAGGGTCGGCGCGGGTGCTCGGCGAGGATCCCGCGAACCGCCGCGGCGCGCCGCCCGTCGGGCTCGTCACGCAGGAGCCGGGGCTGCTGCCCTGGCGCACCGCGGCCGGCAACGTCGCGCTGACGCACGAGCTGGCCGGCGGACGCGCCACGAGGGCGGACGTGCTCGCGCAGCTCGGGCGCGTCGGGATCCGCGCCTTCGCGGACTTCCACCCTCGCGAGCTCTCGGGAGGCATGGGGCCCCGCGGGGCGCGGGGGCGGGCGCGCGCGCCCCCGCCGCGGCGGGGGGGGCCGGGCGCGCCCGTAGGCGCGCGCGGCGAGCTCTCCCGCCCGG
>VXMT01000046.1:0-7235 GCA_009840965.1 Chloroflexota bacterium | reverse complement strand
GGGGGGGGGCCCCGCGCCGCCCCCGCCCCCCCCCCCGCCCCCGCCCGGGGGCGCCCGCGCCCGGGGGGGCGCCGCCCCCCGGGCGCTCGCGCACGAGCCGCGGCTGCTGCTCATGGACGAGCCCTTCGGCGCGCTCGACGAGCTCTCCCGCGAGGAGATGCGGCGCGAGCTGCTGCGCATCTGGGAGCGCGAGCGCATCTCCGTGCTCTTCGTGACGCACTCGATCCGCGAGGCGGTGCTGCTCTCCGACCGCGTGGTCGTGATGAGCCCCGGCCCGGGCCGCGTCGTCGCGAACCTGCCGATCGAGCTGCCGCGGCCGCGCGCCGAGGGGGTGGAGGAGACCACGCAGTTCTCGGAGCACGCGAGGCGCGTCCGCGCCGCGCTCGAGGGCGGCGCCTGATGCGGCCGGCGACCACGCCCGATGTCGCGGACCTGCTCGACGGCATCCCCGGCGAAGCCGCTGCCGGGGCGAGCGCCGCTGCCGTCTCGCAGCGGCGGCTCCCGCCGAGCCTCGAGGCCTCGGGCGACCAGGCCGAGCTGCTGGACGCGACGCTCTACGTCGCGCAGCCACCCGCGGCGCGGCGCTGGGCGCTGCCGGCCCCCCGCGAGCTGCTGCTCACGGGCGCGCCGCCGCTCGTTGCCGCGCTGCTGCTGGTGCTGGCGTGGGAGCTGTGGATCCGCGTCCGCGAGGTGCCGATCTACCTCGCGCCCGCGCCGTCGCGGGTGATCGAGACGCTGAGCGCGGAGCCCGCGCGCTTCATCGAGGCGGGCAGCGTCTCCGCGCAGCACGCGCTGGGCGGGCTGCTGCTGGGCGCGGGCAGCGCCTTCCTGCTCGGCGTGCTGATGGCGCACTCGAGGATCGTCGAGCGCGCGGTCTACCCACTGGCGATCCTCGTCAAGGTGACGCCGATCGTGGCCGTCGCCCCGCTGATCGTGATCTGGTTCGGGTTCGGGGTCTGGCCCAAGTTCATCGTCGCCGGCCTGATCACCTTTTTCCCGATGCTCGTGAACACGATCACCGGGTTGCGCACGATCGATGCCGCGACGCACGACTTCTTCCTCGCCCTCGGCGCCTCGCGCTGGCAGGTGCTGTGGCGGCTGCGGCTGCCCTCCTCGCTGCCCTACCTCTTCGCCGGGCTGCGCATCTCGATCCCGCTGGCGCTGATTGGCGCGGTGATCGCCGAGTGGATCCGCGCCGACTCCGGCGTGGGGCAGATGATCGTGATCGCGCACGGGGACTTCGACACGCCGACGCTCTTCGGCGCGATCGTCGTGCTCGCGGTGATCGGCGTGGCGCTGACCGCCGCGCTCGCCCTGCTCGAGCGGCGCTTCCTGTTCTGGCACGACTCCTCGGTGGGACCATGAGCCCGCCGTGCCCGATACTGGCGCTCGCGGGACCGGCTGCGGGAAGGCGGCACGCATGAACCGAGCAATGCCGACGGCGACAGCGCTGCGCCTGGCGCGGCCGGGCGCGGCGGCGCTGCTCGCCCTGCTCGCCCTCGCCGCCGTCCTCGCGGCGGCCTGCGACGGCGAGGACGACGGCGAGCTACGCGAGGTGACCTACATGGCCGGCTTCCGGCCTCAGGCGACCCTGCCCTTCACCGCCGTCTACGTCGCCGACGCGAAGGGCTACTTCGCGGACGAGGGCCTCGCCGTCACCATCCAGCACTCCACCCAGGGCGAGCACCTGCAGCTGCTGCTGGCCGGGGACGTCGACTTCACGACCGGCACCGCGGCGCAGCTGATGCGGCGCCGGGCGGCGGAGACGCCGGTCCGCTCGGTCGCGCTCTTCGGGCAGCGCGGCGACCAGGGCTTCGTCGCGCACGCCGACTCCGGCATCGAGGCGCCCGCCGACTTCGCCGGCCGCAGCGTCGGCTTCAAGGCCGGGGTCGTGCCGGCCGAGCTGCTCGCGCTGCTCGCCACGGCGGGCCTCGAGGCGGACGACGTGGACCTGATCGGCGTGCCCTTCGACGAGCGCGTCTTCATCGAAGGCGGCGTCGACGTCTTCCCCGTCTTCCTCAGCAACGAGCCCAACCGCATCCGCAACGCCGGCGTGGAGATCAACGTCTTCGACCCCACCGACTACGGCGTCGCCACGCTCGGGCTGAACATCGTCACGCACGAGCGAACGATCGCCGACGACCGCGACCTCGTGCAGGCGTTCGTGCGCGCGGCGATGCGCGGCGCGGCTTACGCCGCCGCGAACGTCGAGGAGGCGATAGAGATCGTGCTCACCCACGCCGAGGGCGCCGACGCCTCGCACCAGCGCTACCTGCTGGAGACGGACCTGCGCAACGCGCAGCGCGCCGACGGCATGGGCCGCGCCACGCTCGACCAGTGGGAGGCGCTGCAGGCCGTGCTGCTCGAGTTCGACCCCGCCTTCGAGGGTCCGGTCGACGTATCGACGGTGTTCGACGGCTCCTTCGTCGACGCGATCTACAACGACGACGGCACGCTCAAGTGACGCCGCGGTGACGGAGCGCGCGCCCGAGGCGGCGCCGCCCGGCATCGAGGAGATCCGGCGCGCCGCCGGGGCGCTCGCGGGACTGCTCCCGCTGCCGACGCCGCTGGTCTACTCGCCGGCGCTCTCCGAACGCCTCGAGGCGCACGTCTCGCTGAAGCTGGAGTTCGCCAACCCGATCGGGGCCTTCAAGCTGCGGGGCGGCGTCTTCCTGGCCGGCGAGCTGGCCGATGAGTTGCGCTCGACGGGCCTCGTCACCGCCTCGACCGGGAACCACGGGCAGTCGATCGCCTACGCCGCGGGGCTGCACGGGCTGCGCGCCGCGGTCTTCGTCCCGGAGGGCGCGAACCCGGACAAGGTCGCCTCGATGCGCAGGCTCGGCGCAGAGGTGCGCGAGCAGGGCGCACGCTTCGACGACGCGAACGCCGCCGCGCTGGAGTTCGCCGCCGAGCGCGGCATGCGCTACGTGGCGGTGGACGAGCCGCTGTTGCTGCCCGGGGTCGCGACCGCGGCGCTCGAGGTCCTCGATCCGCACGCGGGGCAGCAGCCGGACACGGAGCTGGTGATCGTGCCGCTGGGCGCGGGGTCCGGGGCCTGCGGCTGGATCCTGACGCGCGAGGGCCTGGGCGCGGCCTGCGAGGTCTGGGCGGTCCAGTCGGCGCAGGCCCCCGCCGGCCACGACTCCTGGCGCGAGGGCCGGATCGTCCAGCGCCCGGATGCCACGATCGCCGAGGGCGTCGCCACCGGCACCGGCTTCGAGGTCACGCAGGCAGTCCTGCGCGACCGCCTCGACGACTTCCTGCTGGTCGAGGACGAGGCGATCGCGGCCGCCGTCGTCGAGCTGCTCGAGCACGCGCACCTGCTCGTCGAGCTCGCGGGGGCGGCGCCGCTCGCGGCGGCGAACCAGGCGCGTGAGCGCCTGCGCGGGCGCCGCGTGGTGCTGGTGCTGAGCGGCGCGAACATCACCCTCGCACAACTGCGCACGTTCCTCGCGACGGACTGAGGGCCGAGGGAGGGCGGGGACGGGGTCGGCCCGCCGCTAGCGCCTGACCGAGATGCTCCCGCTGGCGCGCTCGACATCGTCGAAGAAGATCTCGAAGCTCCAGGTGCCCGTGGTGAGGCCGTCCTCGAAGGGCAGACCCACCCACCAGGTTCCGCTCTCGCCGCCGCGCCAGGGGACGGCGGGCGACTCGTAGGCCAGCTCGCCGTTGCGGTAGACGCGCCAGCTCAGGCGCTCGGTCGTCGAGGCGCCCTGGTAGTCGAAGAAGGCCAGCAACTGGGGCGAGCCCGCCCGGGCCGGTTCGGCCTTGCCCTGCTCGACGCGGCTCATCGTCGAGCCGAAGCGCAGCCCGGTGACGAAGGGCGTCGGCGTCCACACCGCGCCGTAGGCGCGGCCCGGGGCCCGCCGGGGACCATCGACCCAGACCTCGAGCGTCCACCTGCCGTCCGGAATGCCGGACGGATTCGCGGAGGCGAGCCGGTCCGAGACGACGGCGAAGGGGCCCCTCGTCCAGCGGTAGGTGGAGGAGAGGTGATCCTGGAACGAGTCGTAGTAGTACCAGAACTCCTGCACGATCGCGTCGTTGGGGATGCCCTGCGCGACGAACTCGTACTGCAGCTCGCGGGTCCGCCACGAGAAAGAACGCCCGTAGTCGAAGAGGTTGCGCTCCCCGTCCTCCTCGATGACCTCGGCGGCGAACTGCGGCGCGCTGAGCACGATGCCGTCGCCGGGCGCGGCCAGCGAGGTGCCCGGCACGCGGCCGGGATGCGAGAGCGGCGCGATGAAGAGCGCCTCCCGGTCCGCGCTTCGCGCCTGCTCGATCACGCGCGCGGCGAGCTCCAGCGGCCGCACCTGCGACACGGGCACGGCGCCGTCGTACGCGGGCTGCGCCGCGATGCCGATCAGCTCGCCGTCGCTCGTGAAGACCGGGGCGCCCGCGTAGCCGTGCGGCAGCCAGGCGTCGGTCTTCAGCCAGGCGCGATCGCCGAGGCGCGAGTCGCCGCGGGCGCCGGTGAGCGTCGCCTCGGTGATCGTCACCGCCTGGGTCGTGACCGCGCCGGACGGATCAAGCCCGGGATGTCCGAGGATCAGCAGCGAGTCGCCGCTGGTCAGCATGCCGGAGTCCCCGATCTCGGCCTCGGGCAGCACGAGGATCGCGCCGCCCGTACTGCCGGCGACGTCTTCGCCGGCCTCGCTCGAGACGGTGGCCTCGGGGCTCCCGATCGCATCGAGCAGCCCGTCGACGCGCAGCACCGCCAGCTCCGATGCGGGATCGATCGCGGCGAGCGTGGCGCGATAGGTCACGACCGGCTCCTCGCCCGGGACCGGACTGACGGCGATCGCGATCTGGCTGTAGCGCCGCGTGCCGTCGTCCCGGAACGGGTCGACGACGTGGGCACTCGTCAGGATCAGCCCGTGATCGACGTCGACCACGACGCCGCTGCCGTCGCGCACGACGGGCGGGTTCATATCCGGGTCGGTCACCAGCACCTGCACGACGCTGCGCGCCAGCCAGGCGCGGAACTCGTCGGGGTCGGGCTGGTCGTCGTCCAGGGCCTCGTCCGCGTCGCCTGTCGGCTCGACCGCAGCCGCGGCGGCGGGCTCGCCGGCGGCCGCGACGGGTCGCAGCTCTGTGGGGAGCAGCAGGGGAGCGAGGGCCGGCGTCGCCTCGGGTGCGGGCGCCGACGCGGTGACGGGCTCCGGCACGACCTCGGGAGCGGCGGGGACGGCGGCGGGGGCCTGATTCGCGGTGGTCGCGGTGGCCTCGGGGGTGGCGTCCGCCGCCTCGCCCGGGATCAGGTCGCCCGCTCGCTCGCAGCCGACGGCCGCGACGGCAAGCACGATCAGGGCAAGCAGCGGCAACGCGCGACGCCGCACCAGTCCCCCCCAGGTGGCGCTCGACTCGTACCCCCGCAGGGCGAGCGAACGGCACAAACGTAGCGCGCGACGCGCCGCCTGTCACCTGTGCGGCGTCACGCACGAGGCCCCCACTCGCCGGTGTCGTACACTCCCCCGTGCAGCGGAGAGGTCGTGACTCGTGCAGTGGCTCGACCGGATCCGGCCGCCCTCGGTGGCGGTCGTGGACCTCCAGGGAATGATCGGGCCGGCGGTCCGGCCGATGGACTTCTCGCGCCTGCTCGCGCGCCTGCGCGAGGACCAATCGGTGCGCGCCGTGGTGCTCAACATCGACTCGCCCGGCGGCACCGCGGTGGGCTCCGAGATGATCGCGCGCGCCGTCAGGCGGCTGCGCGAGGAGAAGCCGACCGCCGCCTTCGTCGGCGGCATCGGCGCATCCGGCGGCTACATGATCGCCGCCTCCTGCGAGCGTATCGTCGCCCTGCCCTCGGCGATCGTCGGCGCGATCGGCGTGATCTCCTACCGCCCGATCGTGCACGAGGCGCTCGACCGCCTCGGCGTGCAGATGCACGTCGGCAAGTCCGGCAGGCTCAAGGACATGCTCTCCCCCTTCCGCGAGCCGACCGAGGAGGAACGCGAGAAGGAGCAGCGCCTGCTCGACTCCCTCTACGAGCTGTTCATCGAGGGCGTCGCGAGTGACCGCGGGCTGGACACCGAGCAGGTGCGCGAGCTCGCGACCGGCGAGGTCTATGCCGCCGCCGACGCGATCGAGCGCCGGTTGATCGACGACACGGGCGACCTCGACGACGTGATCGACTGGGCGGCGGAGCAGGCGCAGACGCCGCGACGCGTGCGGCTCGTGCGCCCCCGGCGGGGGCTGCGCGGGCTGCTGCTCGGCCGCGCCTCGGCCGCGCTCGTCGCCGGGCTGCTCACGGAGCTGGACTCCTCGCTGCCGTCGGGAGGCGGCTACGCGCTCTACACCGGCGGGCGGCCGTGATCATTCCCTTCGGCGGCAAGACCCCGCAGATCGCCGAGAGCGCGTGGGTCGCGCCCGGCGCGACGATCATCGGCGACGTCGTGATCGGCGAGCGCAGCTCCGTATGGCCGGGGGCGGTGATCCGCGGCGACTACGCGCCGATCCGCATCGGCGAGGACGTCAGCGTCCAGGACAACGTCGTGATCCACAACGACGAGCCGCTGACCATCGGCGACGACGTGACCATCGGCCACGCCGTCGTCGTGCACGGCAAGGAGATCGGCGACGGCGTGCTGCTCGGCAACAACGCCACGATCCTCGGCGGCGCGGTGATCGGCCGCGACTCGATCGTCGGCGCGGGCGCGCTCGTGCCTCCGAGGATGGAGACCCCGCCCTACTCGCTCGTGCTGGGCGTCCCGGGCCAGGCGCGGCAGACCACCGCGGACCGCATCGCCCGGCTGAAGCGCGACTCCGAGGGCCCGATGAGCTACCACGAGAACGCGAAGCGCTACCGCGCTCAGGGCATCGAGGATCGCTCGGTCTGGACTCCCGCCCCGGACGCCGCGGACCCCAACGACGCTTAACGCTCCGGTTATGTCTGGCGTGCGTACCGTATTCGTGCGGCGCGCCGCCACGCGCAGCCGCCGTCCTCCCCGGTACGCACGGAGGTGAGCGCGATGCACAGGCGCAACTGGTTCAACGCCATCACGATGTCCGTCGTGATCGTCGCCTCGATGGCGCTTGGCGGCTTGCTGGCCGTGAACATCGGAGACTCCGGCGGCGGCGGCGCGCCCGCGACCAGCGTCACGGTCGCGACGGCCACGACCTCCCCCGAGCAGCCCGCACCCTTCGCGCCCCCGGCACCACCCCCGCCCCCAACACCAGGCACCACGCCGCCCCCCACCGCCCCTCAGCGGGTGCGATATTCACAACTGACGGTG
>VXMT01000287.1 GCA_009840965.1 Chloroflexota bacterium | reverse complement strand
CGGGTGGGTGGGCCGGAGCCGCGCGCAGCGCGTGCTCATCCGGGATGGCGCGTGGGGTTGCGCCCCCACACCGGACGCGTACGGTACGAGCTACGAGCCGTGCTGAGCGGCGATCGCTCGCGCTTCGTCGCCGACGCTCGGCAACGCTGCCTGGAAGGCGTCTTCGTCCAGCGAGGCCGCGACGCCCGGGTAGCCCGCGCGCTCGATCATCGGTCGGAGGCGGCCGCGCTCGAAGCGGTCCAACAGCCACTCGAGGGGATCACCAGCCGCCGTCGCGTCCAGCATCAGGCGCTCGTTGCCCAGCTCCGGCCCGTAGTGGTAGTGCGGGGCCTCGGCGAAGCAGTCGAAGCGCAGCAGCTCGGTGTCCCGACCATCGACGTCCGCATAGATCTGAACGCACAGCCCGCCGTCGCCCAGGATGTCACCCCGGTAGCTCATGGCGACCTCGACCGCCCCGGCGGCGATCACCTTCGTACCCTTGTCCACGCCGACCCCGTCCCTCCGCTTCGACCTGGCCCCCGCTTGGGGGCGCTCGGTCGGGGGCAGCAGTCTAGCGGACCTGCGGCACCCCACGGCCAGTGGCGCGTTAGCCGAAGACGCCGCGCTGCGCGAGCCGTGCCTGCTCGTCCTCCTCGATACCGAAGTCGCGCAGCACCTCGAGCGTGTGCTGCCCGGCGGCCGGGGCCGGTCCGCGCGGCCCGAGGTCGGCGGCACGGATCTGGAACGGGGTGCCGAGCGTCTGGTACGTGCCTGCCTCCGGATGCTCCACTTCCCGGATCCACCCGAACTCTCGCACCTGCGGGTCGGCGATCACCTCCGGCAGCTCCGCGGCCGGGGCCCAGATCACCCCGTGCTCGTCGAGGCGGCCGGACCAGTGCGCGAGGTCGTGTTCCGCGAACGCCTCCGAGATCGTCGCCGCCAGCTCGCGGCCTTCCTCGGCGAAGCGCTCCGCGGCGCTGCGTCCGTCCGAGGCGAGATCGGGCCGGTCGATTGCAGCGCAGAAGCGGTCCCAGTAGCGGTCCGGTTGCAGCATCACCAGCACGATCCAGCGCCCGTCCTTCGTCTGGTACGAGTTCCAGATCGGGTTAGGCGGCTCCTCGCGGTCATGCCGCGGGGCAGCCTGGCCGGACACGAGCGCGGCGGAGAAGTCGGTGCCGACCGTCCACATCCCGGAGCCGTGGAGCGTGACCTCCACGTACTGCCCCTCGCCGCTCCGATCGCGAAGCCTGAGCGCGGCGAGCACGGCGGCAAGCAGGTTGACGCTCGTCATGTGATCGCCCTGGCCCGGCCGGTTGAGGGGCGGAGGCGAGCCCGGCGGCTGCTGCAGCGCCGCCATCACGCCGGAGCGAGCCCAGAACGCCGAGTAGTCGAAGCCCGCCCGCTCCGCATCCGGCCCTCGCGTCCCGTACCCGGTGAGGGAGGCGTAGATGATCGAGGGGCGCACGGCGCGCAGCGCCTCCTCGGTGAGCTCGTAGTGTTCGCGCCGGGGCTGCGTGAGGTTGGTCAGGAAGACGTCCGCGCGTTCGCAGAGCCGCCGCACCAGGCCGGGGCCGCCTTCCTTCGTCAGGTCGATGCTGATCGACCGCTTGCCGCGATTGTCGAGCTCGAAGGCGTAGTTCAGCGCGAAGTCGTGGTCGTAGCCGCTCGCGCGCTGGTCGTAGGCGCGGAAGGGGTCGCCGCCCGGCGGCTCCACCTTCACGACATCCGCCCCGAGGTCCGCCATCAGCGCGCCCGCGCTCGGAGCCGCCAGCCAGTTGGCGGCCTCGATCACCGTGATGCCGCTCAGCGGTCCGGACACGGCCGACCCTCCTCCGCTAGTCGCGGGTGCAGATGAAGCTCGCCCCCATCGCGAACGGCCCGACCTCGCAGAGCGCGACCTCGGCGCCGGCGATCTGGCGAGGACCGGCAGTGCCCATCATCTGGCGAGCGGTCTCCGCGACGTGGGCCATGCCGTGCAGGCGCCCCTCGCCGAGGTTGCCGCCGGATGTGTTAAAGGGCTGCTCGCCGTCCCGCGCGAGGCGTTCGGCCGTCGCCCAGGCGTGGGCCTCGCCTTCGCCGCAGAAGCGGAAGGTCTCCATCCGCGTCCACATCATCGGGCTGAACCCGTCGTAGAGGTGCAGCACGTCGACGTCCTCGGGGCCCAGGCCGGCGCTGCGATAGAGGTTCTCCGCGTGCAGCCCGTCCATCGCGTAGAGGTCCTCGAGCGACTCGATGATCCCGCCGCGCTCGAGGCTGTGCGGCGTCATGGCGTAGCCGGCGATGTAGCCGCCGGGGTGAGGCGTGCCGCGTGCGCGGTCCTCGGTCGTCATGATCACGGCGCCGGCGCCGTCGACGGGCATGTCGTAGTCGAAGAGCAGCATCGGCCAGGAGATGATGCGGGCGTTGAGGTAGTCGTCGCGGCTGATCTCGCGCCCGTACCAGGCGGCGTTCTCGTTCAGCTGGGCGTTCCTGTGGGCGTTGAGCACGGCGTCGGCGAGCGCCTCGCGGGGCGCGCCGTACTTCTCGAGGTAGCGCTGGAAGTGCAGCGCCTGGCGCGGCCCGCCCCCGCCGTGGCCGAAGGGGACGGTGAACTGGTTCCCGCCGCCCGCGGTCGTCGCCGGGTTGTCGTGATAGCGGACGCCGGCGGGGTGGTGCAGCGCGCGGTAGACGAGGGCGTAGTCGCAGGCCCCGGCGGCGAGCGCGTTCGCGGCCTCGATCACGCTGGCGGCGATCATCGACCAGTTCGTCTGGTTGAACCAGCGCACGTTGGGCAACCCGAGCATCCGCATCATGTAGGTCGCGGGGATGACCTCGTGGCCGACGATCCCGCGGTTGACCCCGAGCGGGTTCGGGTAGACGGAGATGCCGTCGATCTGCGACAGCTCGATACCGGCGTCCGCCACCGCGTTCGTGACCGCCTCGTACGCGATGCTGCCGAGCGAGCGAGGCGCGTAGCGGTGGCACGGACTGTAGCCGACGCCGATGAAGCAGGGGCGCTTGCCGGGCGGGAACTCGATCGTCATGGCGCTACCCCGCCGAGCCTGCGCGAGCGGGACGGAACTGCGGGAAGACGATCTCCTCGCTCGCCCGCTCGAAGACGACCTCGACGGGCATCCCGGCGGTGATCTCCGCGAAGTCGCAGTCGAGCAGGTTCGCGAGCACGAACAGTCCCGGCTGCTCCTCGAGCTCCACCATCACGACGGGGTACGGCGTCTTCTCGCCGAAGGCGCGGATGTCGGAGTCCTCGTGGATGTAATAGCTGTACACGGCGCCCCGGCCGCTCACGTCGGCGAAGGCGAGCTCGGCGTCCTCGTCGTGGCAGTCCGTGCAGAAGTAGACGGGCGGATGTTGAAAGCGCAGGCAGCTGCCACACTGCTGGATTGCGAGCGCCCCGCGGCGAGTCGCCTCCCAGTAGGGCTCAGTCAGCTCGTCGGGGACCGGGAGCACGCGGTACGGCGCCATCGTCTCCTTGCGCCCGCTCGGCCTGCTCACCATCGCCGTCCTCCGTCGCCCCGCCCGGCGCACGATACCGCCAGCCGGGGCATCGCGCTCGCGAGGGCCGGGCGGCGCGCCCATGCTCCGGACGCTAGCGCTCGACGATCTCGGAGAAGCCGGGGCCCTCGTCGCGGGCGAGCTGCTCGAACGTGCACTCGGCCGGGTCCTTGTCGGGGCGGAAGCGCTCGAAGCGGGTGGCGTGGCGGAAGCGCCCGCCGCTGATCTGGTCGTAGCTCACCTGCACGACCACCTCGGGCCGCACCGGGGTCCACGAGGTGTCGCGGCCGCCGCTCCAGCGGCTCTCGGCGCCAGGGCGGCGCGCCTCCTCGCCGAAGCCGTCCTCGGCGGCCAGCGCCGAGAACTCCGCCAGCAGCGCGACGCGCTGCTCGTCCGGGAAGCCCGAGGTGTGGCCGACGAAGTGCATCGCGCCGGCCTCGTCGTAGAGGCCGAGCAGCAGCGAGCCGAGGCGGTCGCCCTGCTTGTGCAGCCGGTAGCCGCCGACCACGGCGTCGACGCTGCGGCGGCGCTTGATCTTCAGCATCTCGCGCTTGCCCTCGACGTACAGCCCGTCGAGGCGCTTCGCGACGATGCCGTCGCAGCCGGCCGCCTCGAACTCGCCGAACCAGCGGCTCGCCGTATCCACGTCATTGGTCGAGGGTGTCAGCCGCCACGGCTCGGCGAGGCCGCCGAGCAGCGCGGCGAGGCGCTCACGCCGCTCGGCGAAGGGCCGGTCGCGCAGGTCCTCGCCCTCGTAAGCCAGCAGGTCGAAGGCGACGAGACAGGCCGGCGTCTCCGCGGAGAGCCGCTCGATACGCGAGGCGGCGGGGTGGACGCGCTGCTGGAGCGCATCGAAGTCGCTCGCGTCGCCGATCACGACCAGCACCTCCGCGTCGACGACGGTCCCCGAGGGCAGGGCATCGAGGGCTGGCGTCAGCTCCGGGAAGTAGCGCAGCAGCGGCCGCCGGTTGCGGCTGTCGAGGCGCGGTTCATCCGCCGCGCCGGCGGACCAGGCGAGGGCGCGGAAGCCGTCCCACTTGGGCTCGTACGCCCAGCCGGGCGGCTCCGGCATGCGCTCGCGGACGCGCGCCTCCATCGGGCTGACGGGCGGCTCGAAGGGCCATTCGGGCATGGCGAGACGGTAGCACGGTCGCCGGCGCTTGACGGGCGGGCGGCGGCCCTGTTGTATTGGAGTTGCAGGGACCCGGCGGGTTCCCGCGACGCAGCCGAACCTCGTTCGCGGATGGACGGGGGCGGGGGAACCACCGCAATGGGGTGAATCCGGCGGCGACGAGGCCCGGAGCGGCCTCCGACGCCCCGGTAGGCGACCCGAGCGCCGAACCCGTCAGCTAACCCCGCAGGCGTACTTGGGGCGGCCCCCACAGGCCTGCCCGGCGCAGAGCGCGCCGCAGGCAACCCGGTCGTTCCGCATCGCCAGGCAGCACGCCGTGCGGCGGACTCGCCGCGCGCAGCGACAGAGGAGGCCGCAATGGCGATCGAATCCCCAACCCAGCTGAGCGCCGTACTGCCCGGCAACGGCGCAGAGGCCGCCGCGATCCTCGAGGAACCGTACGAGGCGATCAACATCCGCAACTTCGAGAAGGTGCCGCAGATCCAGGGCATCTCCGAGGAGCTGCGCGAGGACATCCGCGTCGTCGCCCAGGTGCTGCCGTTCAAGTCCAACCGCTACGTGATGGACCACCTGATCGACTGGGATCGCGTACCGGAAGACCCGATGTTCCGGCTCACGTTCCCGCAGCGCGACATGCTCGACCCGGAGCACTACGAGCGGATGGCCGCGCTCCTCGCGAGCGGCGCGGACAACGCCGAGATCCGCGCGGCGGCGAACGAGATCCGGCTGACGCTCAACCCGCACCCCGCGGGGCAGCTGGAGCACAACGTGCCCATGCTCAACGGCAAGCCGCTGCAGGGCATGCAGCACAAGTACCGGGAGACGGTGCTGTTCTTCCCCAGCCAAGGGCAGACCTGCCACGCCTACTGCACGTTCTGCTTCCGCTGGCCCCAGTTCGTCGGCATGGAGGGCCTCAAGTTCGCGATGCGCGAGGGCGAGCTGCTGCGCGACTACGTCGAGGAGCATCCCGAGATCAGCGACATCCTCTTCACCGGCGGCGACCCGCTGATCATGAAGACGCGCATCCTGCGCGGCTACATCGAGCCGCTGCTCGAGCCCGGCCGCGCCCCGAATATCTCGACGATCCGCATCGGCTCGAAGGCGCTCGCCTACTGGCCGCACCGCCTGATCTCGGACGATGACGCCGAAGAGCTGCTCGACCTGTTCCGCCGCGTGGTGGACTCCGGCCGCCAGCTGGCGATGATGTCGCACTTCAACCACCCGGTGGAGGTCGAGGCGCCGCCCGCCCTCGAGGCGATTCGTGTGCTGCGCGAGACCGGGACGCAGATCCGCACGCAGACGCCGTTGCTGCGGCACATCAACGACGACCCGGACGCGCTCGCGAGGATGTGGCGGCTGCAGGCCCAGACGGGCTGCATCCCCTACTACCTCTTCGTCGCGCGCGACACGGGAGCGAAGCGCTACTTCGAGCTGCCGCTCTGGCGCTGCTGGGAGATCTTCCGCGAGGCCTACTCGAAGGTCAGCGGCGTCGCCCGCACCGTGCGCGGGCCGAGCATGTCGGCCACGCCCGGCAAGGTGCAGGTGCTCGGCGTCAGCGAGGCCGCGGGCGAGCAGGTGATGGTGCTGCGCATGCTGCAGGGCCGGAACCCGGACTGGGTGGGCCGCCCCTTCTTCGCGAAGTACAGCGAGACCGCGAGCTGGCTCGACGAGCTCGAGCCGGCCTTCGGCGAGAGCGAGTTCTTCTACGACCAGGAGCTGAACGAGCTGCTCGGCGAGGGCGGCAGCCCCTGGTCTCGCGACGAGTTCGCGCTGCCGCTCGTGGGCGGGGGCTAGCAGCGAGGAGCCGGAGCGCCTCGCCGGGAGCTAGACGGGTGTCGCTCCTCCCGGAGGGCTGCCCTCGCCGAAGCCGCCGACGACTTCCGGCAGTTCAAGCTCGATGCCGGTTGAGCCCGAACCCGTGCCCCGCGGCTCGTGGCGCTCGAAGCGTCCGATCGGGATCGCCGGCATCGTCGTGATGTGCGCACCGGCGCGCACGCCCAGCTCCAGCGAGAAGTTCGCGACCGCCTCGTTGTCGGTCGCCTCGACGACGCTCACGAAGTCGTACTCTCCGAGCACGCCGTAGAGACCCAGCGTCGCGACGCCCTCCGCCTGGATCTCAGCCTCGATGCGCAGCAGCCGCTCGGGATCTTCCAGCGAGGCCGCGCGGCCCTCGGGAGTCATCGTCAGCAGCAGGAAGTAGGTCGCCATCGCCGTCTCCTCCGAGGGCGCATTCTGACAGGTTGCGTGCCGCACGGGCACCCGTCGCGCCGACCGCGAGGCATGACGATCGCGACGGGGTATGATCGCGCCGCGCACGCGCAGGCGAACGCCGGCGCGGAGGGGGTGGCGATGCGCTTCGGCGGCTTCAGCTTCGGCTCATGGCACGAGAGCGAGAGCCACGGCGAGGTGCTCGCGCAGATGGTCGAGCTGGCCGTGCAGGCCGACCGCCTCGGCCTCGACAGCTTCTGGCTCGGCGAGCATCACTTCTCGCGCCACGGCATCCTCGCCGACACGATGGTGATGGCCGCCCACATCGCCGCGAGGACCGAGCGCATCCGCATCGGCACGGCCGTGATCGTGCTGCCGCTGCACAACCCCGTCCGCGTCGCCGAGCAGGTCGCGATCGTCGACCACCTCAGCGGCGGCCGCGTCGACGTCGGCGTCGGCATCGGCTACCAGCAGCGCGAGTTCGCCGGCCTCGGCGTCGACATCGACGAGGCGCGCGTCCGCTTCATCGAGAGCCTCGACGTGATGGTGCGCGCCTGGACCGAGGAGCCGCTGATCTACGAGGGTGAGCACGTGCGCATCGCCGAGGAGGACGCGATCAGCGTCTACCCGAAGCCGCTGCAGCAGCCGCACCCGCCGATCTACCAGGCCGTCAGCACCACCCCGGCGAGCATCGACCTCGCGGCCAGCCGCGGCCTGCCCGTGATCGTCGGCGGACCGACCGACGTGCTCGGCCGCGCGCCCGAGGTCATCGCGCACTGGCGCGAGCGGATGCGCGCGCACGACCGCGACCCCGAGGGCTATGACCTGCCCTGCCTGCAGAACGTCTTCGTCGCCGAGAGCGACGAGGCGGCGTACGCCGAGCTCGAGCGCATCGACGCCTCGTGGAGCCTGCGCGTGCTGCGCGAGGTCGGATCGCCGATCGGGCGCGACGGCAGCGTGCCCGAGGGCTACGAGCACTGGGTGCAGCGCTGGCAGCAGCGCGAGCTGGCCAGCGGCGAGGCCGCACGCACCGACGTGCCCCAGCTCTTCGGCTCGCCGGACACGGTCGCGAGCCAGGTGCAGGCGCTGCGCGATCAGGGCGTCGAGCACGTCTTCGGGCGCTTCACCATCCCCGGCGTCCCCTTCGAGCGGGTCCAGCGCTCGCTCGAGCTGTTCGCGACGGAGGTCGTGCCGCGCTTCCACGAGGGCCGTCCGGCTCCGCCGCCCGTCGCCGTCGAGGCCGCGACGGCGCCCGGCTAGCGCCGGCCGGCCGGAGAGAGGGAGGCCTCGATGCGTTACGTGGTCACCGGGGGCACGGGCTTCGTCGGCGCGTACGTCGTGCGCGACCTGCTGAAGGCGGGCCACGATGTCACCGTCTACGACCTCCAGCCCAACCTCGAGTTCCTCGAGGATGTGCTCGGCGAGCCGCCGCACGACGTGCGGGTCGTCTCCGGCGACGTGCGCGACCTGCCGCTGCTGCTGCGCACCTTCCGCGAGGCGCAGCCGGAGCGCGTCGTGCACCTCGCCTCGACGCTCGGCGCGGGCAGCGAGTTCAACCCGCTGCGCACCGTGCAGGTCAACATCGAGGGCACGATCCACGCCTTCGAGGCGGCGCTCGAGGTGGGCGCGGAGAAGGTCGTGTGGGCCAGCTCGATCGCCGTCTTCGGGCCGACCAGCCTGCGGTCCGGCGAGGGCATCGCCAACGACGACTACCACGCCCCGGTGCGGCTCTACGGCGCGTGCAAGACCTTCCTCGAGCAGCTCACCCTCAACTACCGCCGCGAGCGGCAACTCGACGCTGTCGGCCTGCGCTTCGCGGTCGTCTACGGCTACGGCAAGGCGCTGACCGTCGAGCGGGGCAGCCGCGCCGTGCACCTCACCGAGCTGATCGAGAAGCCGGCCATGGATGAGCCGGCCGTCGTCCCCTACGGCGACGACGTGCAGAACCTCGTCTACGTCGAGGACGTCGCACGCGCCGTGGTGCTGGCGAGCCAGGCGCTCGGGACCCAGCCCGCTGGGCTCAACGTCGGCGGCGAGGACGTGCTGCTCCGCGACGCCGCCGCGATCGTGCAGGAACTGCTGCCGGACGCGGACATCGAGGTGCAACCCGGCATCCGCGACGGCTCGGCGGGCTACGACCTCTCGACGACCCGGGAGCAGATCGGCTACGAGCCGGCATTCTCGCTGCGCGAGGGCCTGCGCCGCACGATCAACGCGATGCGCCTCAAGGCGGGCCTCCCGCAAATCGAGGGGTAGCTGGCCCGCGTCGGCGCGGGCAGAACCGGAGACAGCCATGGCAGCCGACGCCGTCGAGTGGGGCTACGAGGGGCCGATCGGACCGGAGCGCTGGGCCTCGCTCTCCGAGGCCTACGCGGCCTGCGGCGGCGAGCAGCAGTCTCCGCTGGACATCAGCGGCTACGAGACCGGCGGCCCCGGGCCGATCGCCTTCTCGTACGCCGGCGACGCCTCCGCCGTGCGCAACGACGGCAAGGCAGTGCACGTGGATTTCGAGGCGGGCAACACCCTGAGGTCGGGCGACCGCACCTACGAGCTGGCGTCGCTGCACATGCACGCGCCCTCGGAGCACCGCGTCGAGGGCGCGGAGTTCGCGGCCGAGCTGCACCTCGTCCACGCCGACGCCGCGGGCGACTTCGCGGTCGTGGGGCTGCTCTTCGAGCCGGGCGAGCCCAACCCGATCGTGCAGGCGATCCTCGATGCCGCTCCAGCCACGGGCGAGACGGTGGCCGGGGGCATCGCGCTGAACGCGAGAACCTGCGTCCCGAGCGGGACTGCCTACTACGCGTACGACGGTTCGAAGACGACGCCCCCGTGCGACGAGGGCGTCGCCTGGCACGTCATGCGCGATCCGCTGACGATCTCGCAGGAGCAGGTCAACGGCCTGCTGGCGATCGGCGGCGGCCCCACGAACCGCCCGATCCAGCCGCTCGGCAGCCGCCGGATCGTGCTCGCCGGCGGCTAGGCTGCCGCCGCCGCCTTCTCCTCGTCGACCATGCGCTCGAGGTCCTCGAGGGTGAGCGCGCCGGGCTGCTTGTGCTCGCGCGCCATCCACGCCGAGGCGCGCTGGATCACGCGGTTGTAGGGCGTCGGCACGCCGGCCTCGATGCCGATCATCACGATCTCGCCGTTCAGGTAGTCCGTCTCGATCGTCCCGGTGGCGCGAATCAGGCTTTGCCAGCTCGAGTTGCCGAGCCGCGGGCTGTCGCCGATCGCCTCGGTCACGTAGCCGTCCACCTCGCGGTGCTCCGCCTCCTCGGCCGGACTGGCGTAGTCGAGGCCGGCCGCCTCATAGGCCGTCAGTGCTTCGTCGACCAGCGCCCGGCGGAAGTCGGAGACGTCGGGATCGAGGCCGACGCAGCCGACGAGGCCGTTCGCGAGGTTGCGGATCAGCTTGGCGTACTTCCAGCGCGTGATCCGCGTCTCCACGCGCGAGGCAAAGTTGCAGGAGCGCAGGTCCGCGGAGACCTGCTCGATCAGCTCGTCGCTGCCCTCCGGGTAGCGCCCGACGTCGAGCAGCCCGCCGACCGGCCGCGCCTGGTTCGCGATCAAGCCCGCGTCCAGGAAGGTGCCCCGCAAGCGG
>VXMT01000041.1 GCA_009840965.1 Chloroflexota bacterium | reverse complement strand
CCCCGCCGCAGTGCACGCTCGAAGTCGAGGCGAGTCCCACGGCGGGCGGGACGGTCAGCGGCGGCTGGACGGGCGACTGCGGGACGTCGCGGACCGCAACGGCCGACGCCAATGACAACTACCGCTTCAGCGGCTGGTCCGGGGGCTGCAGCGGCACGGGCGCCTGCAGCGTTACCGTTGGCACGGCGGGCGGTCCGTCTACCACCGTGACCGTGACCGCCAACTTCGAGCCGCAGTGCACGGTGACGGGCGCGGCGAGCGGCCCCGGCACGGTGAGCGGCGGCGACACGGTGGACTGCGGCGAGTCGGTGACGCTGACGGCCACGCCCACGACCGTCAACGACGAGGTCACGGCATGGAGCGGGGGCGGCTGCAGCGGCACCGGCACGAGTTGCACGGTGACGACCAGCAGCGCCACCCCGAGCGTGACGGTGACGGCGACCTTTGGGAAGAAGGAGTGCACGGTGACGGGCGTGGCGAGCGGCCCCGGCACGGTGAGCGGCGGCGACACCGTGCCCTGCGGTGACGACGTGACGCTGACGGCCACGCCGACGAGCGTCAACGATGAGGTCAAGTCGTGGAGCGGGGGCGGCTGCAGTGGCACCGGCACCAGCTGCACGGTGATGACCAGCGGCGCTACTCCGAGCGTCACGGTCACGGTGACCTTCGGGGCCCGTCCCACGTGGGAGTTGCGGACATCCGTGTCGGTGTGCTGCGGCTCGATTGGTGTCAGCCCGGCGGGGCCCTACTACCGGGACAGCAACCCGCCGGTCAAGGTCACACTCACGGCGCGCCCGCGAGGCCTCGTCTTCTCCTTCGACAGCTGGGGAGGCGACTGCGCGGGGGAGACATCGGCGACCTGCGAGCTGACGATGAGCGACGACAGGGATGTGACGGTCTCCTTCTCGCACAGCTGCGACGGCAACACCGGCATCGGCTGCGGCCGGCAGGAGGACGAGGACGGCGGGAACGGCGGGCAGCCGCCGCCGCCGCCGTAGCAACCGCCTCCCCGCAGCACCGCTCGCGTTGACGCTATCGGGGTGCGGGTGGACGATGATCGAGCGCTGAGCGCCGACCTGTATCCCCGTCCCCGGAGGCACCGTGAACCTGCGTACGCCGGGTCCGATTCCCGTTCCCGCGGAGGTCGCCCAGGCGGGCGCCGCCCCGATGATCAACCATCGCGGACCGGAGTTCGCCGAGCTGATCCACGAGCTCGGCGATGGCCTCAAGTACGCCTACCGCACCGACAACGAGGTGCTCGTGCTGACCGGCTCCGGCACCGCCGGCATGGAGGCCGCCGTCGTCAACCACGTCGGCCCCGGCGACCGCGTGCTCGTCGTCACCGTCGGCGTCTTCGGCGAGCGCTTCCTCGAGCTGGTCCGCATCTACGGCGGCGACCCCGTGCACCTCGCCTTCGTCTACGGCAGCGCCGCCGACCCGGCCCGCATCGACGACGCCCTCGCCGCGGACCCCGAGATCCGCGCCGTGCTCGTCACGCACAACGAGACCTCCACCGGGGTCACCAACCCGCTCGAGGAGATCGCGCGGGTCGTCCGCGCCCGCGACCGGCTGCTGATCGTCGATGCGATCTCCTCGCTCTCCTCGATCCCGCTGGAGACGGACGCCTGGGGCCTCGATGTCGTCGTGTCCGGCTCGCAGAAGGGCTGGATGACGGCGCCGGGGCTGGCCTTCGTGAGCGTGAGCGACCGCGCCTGGGAGGCGCAGGACCGCTGCGCCACGCCGCGCATGTACCTCGATCTGCGCCGGGCGCAGCGCTCCCAGGGGGCGGCACAGACGCCGTGGACGCCGGCGATCTCGCTCATGTTCCAGCTGCGGCAGGCGCTGCGCATGCTGCGCGCCGAGGGCATGGAGGCCGTCTGGGCGCGCCACCACGCGACCGCCGAGCGCGTCCGCGACGGCCTGCAGGCGCTCGGCCTCGAGCTCTACGCCGCCGAGGGCGTGCGCTCCGACACGGTGACCGCGATGCTACCGCCCGAGGGCGTCGCCGCCGACGAGATCCGCGTGATCGCGCGCACGGAGTACGACACCGTCTTCGCCGGCGGGCAGGCCAGCCTCGGAGGCAAGATCATCCGCTTCGGCCACCTCGGCTACACGACCGACGAGGACGTGCGCGGCGGCCTCGAGGCGCTGCGCGGCAGCCTCGCGAAGCTCGGCCACGCCGAGCCGGCGGCGGCCGGCGGCTAGCGCGGCGGGCGGAGCGACGGGAGCAGAGACGCGATGGCGACCGTACTCGTCGCCGACCAGATCGCCGAGCAGGGCATCGCGCGCCTGCGGGAACGCCACGACGCGACCGTCAGCACCGGCCTCAGCGAGGACGAGCTCGTCGAGGCCGTCGCCGACGTCTCCGGGATCATCGTGCGCAGCCAGACCCGGGTCACCGAGCGCGTCATCGAGGCCGCCCCGCAGCTCGAGGTGATCGGGCGCGCCGGGGTCGGCGTCGACAACATCGACCTCGATGCGGCGACGGCGCGCGGCGTGGTCGTCGTCAACGCGCCGCTCTCCAACACGATGTCGGCGATCGAGCACGCCTTCGCGATGCTGCTCGCCGTCGCGCGCAACGTGCCGCAGGGCGATGCGTCGCTGCGCGAGGGGCGCTGGGAGCGCAGCAGGCTGCAGGGCGTCGAGCTGGCCGGGCGCACGCTCGGCATCGTCGGCCTCGGGCGCATCGGCTCGGGCGTGGCGCAACGCGCGCGCGCCTTCGAGATGCGCGTCGTCGCGCACGACCCGTTCGTCTCCAGCGAGCGCGCGGCCTCGCTCGGCGTCGAGTTGCTCACGCTCGACGAGCTGCTGGAGCAGGCCGACTTCGTGACGCTGCACACCGCGCTGCACGAGGGCACGCACGGCCTGATCGGCCGCGAGCAGCTCGCGCGCATGAAGCCCGGCGCCTACCTCGTGAACACCGCGCGCGGCGCGCTCGTCGACGAGCAGGCGCTGCACGAGGCCGTCGAGGGCGGCGTGATTGCCGGGGCCGCCGTCGACGTCTTCAGCGAGGAGCCGGCAATCGGCAACGTGCTCACGGCCACCGAGGGCGTCGTCGTCACGCCGCACCTCGCCGCCTCCACGGCCGAGGCGCAGGACCGGGCCGCCGTCGAGGTCGTCGACGAGGTGCTCGCGGTGCTCGCGGGGCGTCCGGCGCGCTTCGCCGTCAACGCGCCGCTCGTGGACCCGGAGACGATGGCGATCATCGGCCCCTACCTCGACGCCGCCGAGGTCGCCGCCTCGGTCGCCTCGCAGCTGCAGGGCGGACAGCTCGCACAGCTGCGCATCGACTACCTCGGCGAGATCGCGAACCACGAGACGGGACCGCTGCGCGCCGCGGCCATCGTCGGCGTGCTGGAGCCCGTCTCGCACGGCAAGGTGACGATGGTCAACGCCGACCAGGAGGCGCGGCAGCACGGGCTCGGCATCGTCGAGGATCGCGGAGCGGCGCGAGAGCCCTACGCGAACCTCGTGGTCGTGCGGGTCATCTCCGACAGCGGCTCCACCAGCGTCTCCGCCACGTACACGCAGGCCGGCGTGCGGATCGTCGGCATCGACGGCTTCGAGGTCGAGTTCTTGTCCGGCGCGGCCCCGTACGTGCTGGCGGTCGAGAACGTCGACCGGCCGGGCATGGTCGGACGCGTCGGCAGCCTGCTCGGGGACTGGTCGATCAACATCAACTTCATGTCGGTGGCCAGCGGCGCCGAGGGTCGCGCCCTCATGGTCCTCGGCATCGACCGTCCGCTCGAGGCATCCGAGCGTGCCGCCCTCGAGACGCTGGACGCGATCTTCGGCGTGCGGGTCATCAACCTCACGTAGCGCGAGGCGTCAGTCGAGGCGGTTGAGCACCATCCCTGTGGCGAGCTTGGGATAGAAGTAGGTGGCCTTCTGCGGCATCACGCCGCCCGCTCTCGCCATCGCCACCACCTGCTCGACGCCCGGAGGATTGACGAGGAAGGCGAGGCGGCCTCCGGCCTCGCGCACCCAGGCCGCGGCGTGCATCGCGTCCTCGCTGAACTGCACGCGCCCGGCGCGCAGCTCCGCCGCGTCGATGCCGAGCAGCGGTTCGAGGATCGCCTGATTGAGGATCTGCGAGTCGAGCGCGCGTGACGCCTCGGGCGAGCGCGGGCGCAGCAGGTGCAGCCCGCCGCCCGGCAGCCCGATGACGCCGAACGTGCCCGGCCGCGACGCCTCCGCCCGCACGGCTTCCCAGAGCCGCCCCGCCGCCCCGCGATCGAGGGGGTCGGCGAGGTCCGGGCCGCGCGTCGCGAGCGGCTCGATCTCGTAAGAGGCTTCGAGGCCCTCGATGAGGTCCGCGCCGACGTCCACGCCGGGCACGAGCCGATGCGTGGGGAAGATGTCGAGGCCCGGTGCGTTCGCCGGGACGAGGCAGGCGAGCATCCAGCGCCGCCCCTCCTCCTCGTGGCCCGCGAGGTGTTCGAGCGCCGTCTCGTAGCGGTGGTGGCCGTCGGCGATCGTGACCGGCGCGGCCGCCGCCGCCTCGACCAGGCGCGCGATCTCCGAGGCGGCGTCGATCACCCAGAGGCGGTGCTCGTCGCCGAGGCCGTCGCGGGCAGCGAAGACCGGCTCGCGCCCCGCAACCTCGGTGAGCAGCTCGACCGCGTCAGTGCTTCCGCCGGAGATCACGAGGATCGGGCTCACGTTCGCTTGCGTCGCCTGCATCAGCGCGAGGCGCTCGGCTTTCGGCGCGGCCATCGTGCGCTCGTGCGGCAGCACCTCGCCGTCCTCGTAGGGGGTCAGGCGCAGCCGCGCGAAGTAGCCGCGGCGGACACGCCGCGGGCCGTCGTCGCCCTCGATACGGGTGCGCTGCTCGTAGGCGTAGAGGGCGGGAGCGGGGTCGCGCAGCAGCACGCCCTCGGCCTCCCAGGCGCGCAGCGCGGCCGCGGCCTCCTCGAAGCGCTCGTCACCGCCGCGCGGCGCCTCGACCCGGCCGATGTTGTACGGCGAGCTGGAGTGCAGCGCGGCCACCTCGTCCTCGTCGACCACGTCGTAGGGCGGGGCGATGACCGCGTCGGGGTTCACGCGCGCCGGGTCGTAGCGAAGCCCGCGGAAGGGGGCGATCTCGACGATGGGAGGTCTCCTCGACTGCGGCGGGGTAGCCGCTCCCGGCGGGCCGCGGGTAGGCTGCGGCGGTGCGCGCTCCGGCGCAGCGTGGCCCGCGTGGAAGGTATTGCCGATCACATTCGAGCGCTACTGCATCTTCTGCCGGATCATCGCCGGCCAGGCCCCGGCCGACGTGCTGCACGACTCGGAGCGCGTGATCGTTTTCCGCAACCAGCTCCGCTGGGTGCCCGTGATGCTGCTCGCCGTCCCCAAGGAGCACATGACCCAGGCGCAGCTCTGGGAGAGCGACCTGCTCGCCGAGGTGGGACGCGTCGCCTCGGAAGTGGGCCGCGAGCACTGTCCGAACGGCTACCGGCTGGTCTCGAACGCCGGCTGGGAGGCCAAGCAGTCGCAGGAGCACGCGCACATCCACGTGCTGGGCGGCACGTTCCTCGGCGACTACGTGAACCCGGGCAACTGGTGGTAGCGACTCAGCGCTGAGCCGCGCGATCGGCGGCGACCGCCTCGCGCTGCGCCTCGAACAGCTCCGCGATGCCCGCCGTGGCGACCGCGACGACGCGGTCGAGGTCGCCGCGCGAGAAGGGCGCGTGCTCGGCGGTGCCCTGCACCTCGACGAGCTTGCCCGTGCCGAGCTGCACGACGTTGAAGTCGGTGTCGGCGCTCGAATCCTCGTCGTAGTCGAGGTCGAGCAGCGCCGTCCCGTCGCTGAGGCCGACCGAGATCGCCGCGACCTGCGTCGTGAGCGGCGAGCCGGCGAGCGCGCCGCCGCGGCTCAGCCAGTCGATCGCGAGCGCGAGCGCGACCCAGCCGCCGGTGATCGCGGCGGTACGCGTCCCGCCGTCGGCCTGGATCACGTCGCAGTCGACGGTGATCGTCTGCTCGCCGAGGCGGTCGAGGTCGAGCGCCGCGCGCAGCGAGCGCCCGATCAGGCGCTGGATCTCCTGCGAGCGTCCGCTCTGGCGACCATCGCGCGCCTCGCGGCGGCCGCGCGTGTGCGTCGCGCGAGGCAGCATCCCGTACTCCGCCGTCACCCAGCCGGAGCCGGAGCCGCGCAGCCAGCGCGGCACGCCGTGCTCGACGCTGGCGGCGCAGAGCACGCGCGTATCGCCCATGGAGATCAGCGCGGAGCCCTCGGCGTGCCGCAGCACGCCGGTCTCGATCGTGAGCGCCCGCAGCTCCTCGGGACCGCGCCCGTGCCGCCGACTGACCATCGCTGGGCCCCCGCTCGTGGCTCCGCGATCACCCTAGCACGCGATCAGCGCGAGCTCCGAACCCAGAGCCGCTCGCCGTCCGAGCGCAGCGTCACGTCGCCGTGCTCGTCGGTGCGCAGCAACAGCGCCTCCGCGTAGCGCTCTACTACCTCCGGGTGCGGGTGCCCGTGCGGGTTGCGCGCGCCGACGGAGGCGATCGCGACGCGCGGCTCGACCGCCTCGAGGAAGGCCTCGCTCGAGGACGTGCGCGACCCGTGGTGCGGCAGCACCAGCGCGTCCGCCCGCAGATCGAGCCCGCTCGCGGCGAGCCACTGCTCGGCGGGCGCCTCGATGTCCGCGGGCAGCAGGATGCGCCGCTCGCCGATCGTCACCAGCAGCACGAGCGAGCGGTTGTTGGCGCTCTGGTGCGCCCGGGTCGCCGTGACGACCGGTGGCGAGAGCACCTCGATGGAGGTCCGCTCGCTGAGCCGGATGGAATCGCCGATGTCGAGCGCCTGCGTCGCCCCGCCGCCGTCCGTTGCGACGGCGGAGAGCGTCTCCGCGCTGCCGAGCAGCACGCCGATGCGCAGGCGTCGCCGCAGCTCGGCCAGGCCGCTCGCGTGGTCGCTGTCGCCGTGGGTGAGCAGCACCGCGTCGAGACTGCGGCCCTCGAGGGCTCGCGGCAGCGCGGTCAGCACCGCGCCGTCGGCCGGCCCGGCGTCGACGAGCACGGCCGCCCCGCCGTCCTGCACGAGGATCGCCTGGCCCTGGCCGACATCGAGCACGGTCACGCTCGCAAGCCCGTCCGACGGCGTGAGCACTGCCAGCCACAGGCCGGCCGCCGCGGTCGCGAGCGCGACCGGCGCGGCGAGGCGCGCTCGCTGGCCCGGCAGCGCGATCTGCGTCGCCCGCCGGCCGAGCAGCCAGACGAGGCCGCCCAGCAGCGCGAACCAGGCCGCGCCGGCGAGCGGCGAGGGGTGCAGCTCGACCGTCGCGAGCGGTAGCGCGGCCATCGCCTCGACGGCGGCGACGAACGCCGCGGGCGCGAACACCCCGGCGACCTCGACAAGCCACGCGACCGGCTGGAGCCAGCCGAGGAGCGCCGCGATGGCGGCGACCAGCACGGTCCCCTCGTACAGCGGCGCGACGACCACGTTCGCCGGCGCTTGCAGCACGGGCAGCGTGCCGAAGGCCGCTGCCTGCACCGGCAGCACCGCGAGCGAGGCGCCGACGGCGACCGCGGCGCCCTCGGCGAATCCGGCGGCGAGACCACCCGGCGCGACGCCGAGGCGGGCGAGGATGCGGTCGCGCAGCGGCGGCGCGATCAGCAGCACCCCGGCGGTCGCCGTCGCGCTCAGCTGGAAGGCCACGTCGCGGATCAGCAGCGGGCGCAGCGCCAGCATCAGCGCGAGCGCGTAGACGAGGTAGATCCAGCCGGGCGTCCGCCGCCCGCTGATCGCGGCGATCGCGATGCCGACGGCCATGATCGCCGCCCGCACGACCGGCGGCTCCGCGCCGGTGAGGACGACGTAGCCCGGCAACAGCGCGAGCGCGATCAGCGCGGCCTGCCGCCTCGCCACGACCGCGCTCAGCAACCCGACCGCCGTCCCGAGGAGCAGCGCGATGTTCTGCCCGGAGACGACGAGCAGGTGCGTCGTGCCCGTGCGGCGCAGGTCCTCCTCGAGCGCCGCCGGCATCGTGCGCTGCCGCCCCAGCAGCATCCCGGCGGCCAGCGAGGCCTCCGGCTCCGGCAGCGCGCGCTCGATGTTGCCGAGCGCCCAGCGCCGCAGATCTCGCAGCGCGTTCACGATCTCGTGCTCGGCGTCGCGCTCGATCAGCGTCCAGCGCTGCGGGTAGGCAGCGACGGCGTGGATGCCGCGGCTGCGCAGGAAGGCCGCGTAGTCGAAGTCGTCGAAGTCGCCCGGCCGCTCGACCTCGACGGTCGCGGCGATGCGATCGCCCGCCCGCAGCGGCTCGTGCGGAGCCGGCAGCGTGAGCCGCAGGCCGCCCTCGGCCGGTGCGCCGTCGACGGACTCGACGCGCAGGTCGAGGCGCGCGATCGTGCCGGAGAGCCGCGGGTCGGAGCGCACCACGCCGCTGATCTCGTGCTCGCCCTCGAGGCTGGCGAGCGGCGGAGGGGGCCGCGCGTCCGCCTCGCTGCCGCGCGCGTGGCCCGCTGCGGCGAGGGCCGCGACCGCGAGCAGCACCAGCAGCGCGCGCCCGCGGGCGCCGCCCGCGCCGCCGGCCAGCGCGGCCGCCGCGGCGGCGGCGAGCGCCGCGGCCGCCGCCCGCCGCCCCCGCCCCCCCACCAACCCGCCGCTCACGCACCCCGCGATGAAGGCCACCGCCCCCCGCGGCAATTCCGGAACCCGCCCGCACATCCACCCGCGATCATGTCGCGGATGGCCTCGTAGACGTGCTCGGGGATCGCGCCCCTCGCCGCCAGGTCGTCCGTCGTCTCGAATGGCCCGGCGCGCTCGCGCTCCGCGACGATCGCCGCCGCGTAGGCCGCCCCGATGCCGGGGAGCGCCTCCAGCTCCGCGGTCGTGGCGCTGTTCACGTCGAGCAGCGCCGCCGCCTCGCCGCGTCGCGGCACGCGCACGACGTCCTCGTCGGCGACGCGCCGCGAGAGGTTGAGCGGGGCCGTGTCGGCCTCCGGCGCGAGTCCCCCCGCGAGCGCGATCACATCGGCGATGCGGTCACCCGGTGAGGCGGTGACGACCCCCGGACGCAGGACCGCGCCGGATACGTCGACGCGGATCTCATCGACGCCCGGGCGCGGATCGCGCGCCTCGATCTCGATCCCGCGCTGCTCGCCCGCGCGCAGCGCGAGGATCGCGAGGGCGGCGACGATGGCGAGGCCGAGCGCGATCTGGAGGAGGGCGCGAGCGCCCGGCCTCCCGCGCCGCAGCAGGGAGGGCACGGCGGGCGGGCTAGTCGTCGTCCTCGATGAGCCGGCGCAGCAGCTCCTTGAGCCGGGGCGTGCGCTCGAGCTCCTTGCGCAGGGGGCGCAGCTCGCGCTCGTTGATGATCAGCGAGCGCCGTTCGAGCTCGCCCTCGGGGTCGTAGGCGGCGAAGCGGATCGCCATCTGGCCGGCCTTCTCGCCGGTCTCGTAGCGCATCAGCTGCAACGAGGGCGCGTGCAGGCCCCCTTCGATCGCCGCCTCCTCCACGATTCGGCCGCCACCCCAGAGCAGATTGAACGGGCGCGGGATTCGCCGTTGGGCCATTCGTCCATCCCTCCGTGCTCGCCGGGCGCAGCGGCGCGTAGCATAGCGTGAGCGCCAGCCCCGAAGGAGACCCGACCCGTGACCGCCCCGAACGACCACGCCGGCGATCCCGCGCGCCTGACCGCGAGCGAGGCCGCGCGCCGTATCGCCGGGGGCTCGCTGACCTCCGAGGCGCTCGTCCGCGCCTGCCTCGCGCGCATCGACCAGCGGGAGCCGCTGATCCAGGCGTGGGCCGCGCTCGACCCCGCGCAGGCGCTCGCGCGGGCGCGGGCGGCGGACGCCGTCGCGCCGACGGGGCCGCTGCACGGCGTGCCGTTCGGCGTGAAGGACATCTTCGACACCGAGGAGCTGCCGACGGAGTACGGGTCGCCGCTCTACGCGGGCCACCAGCCGGACCGCGACAGCGCCGCCGTCGCCGCGCTGCGCGAGGCGGGCGCGCTCGTCCTCGGCAAGACGGTGACGACCGAGTTCGCCTATCGCACGCCCGGCCCGACGAGGAACCCGCACCAGCCGGATCACACGCCCGGCGGATCGTCCAGCGGCTCCGCCGCCGCGGTCGCCGACGGCATGGTCCCGTTCGCTCTCGGCTCCCAGACCGGCGGCTCGACGATCCGGCCGGGGGCCTTCTGCGGCATCCATGCCTTCAAGCCCACCTACGGCTTCGTCAACAGCGACGGCGTGCGGCCGCTGGCCACCGCGCTCGACACCGTCGGCTGGTTCGCGCGCAGCATCGAGGACCTCGCACTCGTCGGCGCGGTCCTCAGCACCACGCAGTCCGCCGGGCTGGACGCGCCGCCGCAGCCCATGCGCATCGGCGTCGTGCGCACGCCGGAGTGGGGGCGTGTCTCGCCGGCCGGTCGGCGCGTGATCGAGGAGACTGCCGCGGCGATCGCCGCCGCGGGCGGGGGGGTCTGCGCCCACGCCCAGCCCACGGGGGGGGATGGGCTGGGCGCCGCCGGGGGCCGCCAGCGAGCCCCGGG
>VXMT01000224.1 GCA_009840965.1 Chloroflexota bacterium | reverse complement strand
CCGCGGCCGCGCGGCCGGCGAGGGGCGGCGTCCTCGGCGCACATCAGCAAGGGCACGCCGAAGGCGAGCGTCTTGCCGGAGCCGGTGGGGGCGCGGACGGCGACGTCGCGGCCGGCAAGTGCGTCCGGGATGGTGGCGGTCTGGACGTCGAACGGCGTGGTGTAGCCGAGTTCCTCGAGGAAGCCGGCGAGGCCTTCGGGAATGCCGAGGCCCGCGAAGGTGGTGGTCAAGCGTGCTCCTTGCAGCGCGCCCCGTCCGTGCGGGGCATGGTCACTCGTGTCGCACCGGGGCACGCGCTGCCGCCCGGCAGTGGCGCGCCTCCCGCGCCGGATCACGACTGTGGCTCAGCTCGTGGTGCGGAGCAGGCTGGTCGAGGCGGACTGCCTGCGGAGGGGAATGTGTGCGTCGCGTACGGTCACCGAGAAGCGTCTGCGAACGCCGGCCTCCATCGGTGTTGCGTAGAGACAGCGTAACAGTTGGCCGCCCTGGCGCCAGTCCCGCCTCGCGAGGGGCGGCGCAGGTTCACGCGGGCGGGCGCCTTCCGCCATAGTGGCGGGGCGGCGCACGGGCCGGCGCGGCGGGACGGGAGGCTGCGATGAGCGGGGAGGCGCAGTGGGGCGCGCTGGGCGGCGTGCGCGTCATGGAGTTCACGGTCGTGCTCGCCGGGCCGGTCTGCGGGATGCTGCTCGCGCAGATGGGCGCGGACGTCGTCAAGATCGAGCCGCCGATGGGCGACCCGCAGCGCCGCAACGGCAGCGTCGTCCCGGGAGAGAGCAAGCACTACCAGGCCTACAACCACGGCAAGCGCAGCCTCGTCGTGGACCTCCGCGAGGAGCGCGGGCGCGAGCTGATCCATCGCATCATCCCGCAGTTCGACGTGGTGCTGACCAACTACCGCCCCGGCGTCGCGAAGCGCCTCGGGATCGACTACGAGACGCTGCGGCAGTACCGCCCGGACCTCGTCTACCTGGAGATGAACGCCTTCGGCTTCCACGGCCCCGAGGCGCCGCGGGCGGGTTCGGACGTGGTCGTGCAGGCCTACGCCGGGCTGATCGCCGGCGGCGGCCAGGTCGACGAGGACGGCGCGCCCCGCTCCGCGCTCTCGATCGCCCTTGCCGACCACATGACCGGCGCGGCTTCGGCCATGGGCATTGCCGCCGCGCTCTACCACCGCGCGCAGACCGGCGAGGGGCAGCTCGTTCGCGGCTCGCTGCTGCGCTCCACGCTTTACGCGCAAGGCTCGGCGGTGATGCGCGAGCCGGTCACCGACGCCTCCAGCCGCGACGTGATGATGGCGCAACTCGAGGCGATCCGCGCGCGCGGCGGCGACTACGCCGAGCAGGTCGCCGCGCACAATGAGCGGCGCGGCCTCGGCGCTGGCTTCAACCTCTACTACGGCGGCTACCAGGCGAAGGACGGCGGGATGTTCTTCGGCGCACTTAGCCCCGCCGGACGCGACACCATCCGCCGCGCCGTCGGCGCCGAGGCCGAGCGCTCCGACGACCCCGACTACGACGTCTACGACCCGGCGAACATCGCCGAGGCGCGCGAGTGGAAGCAGACGATCCAGGAGCGGATCCGCACGAAGACGACCGCGGAGTGGCGCGAGATCCTCGACGAGGCGGGTGGCGCGCCGGTCTCGCAGGTGCAGTTCGCCGAAGAGATGTCCGAGGACGAGCATGTGCAGGCCGAGGGCATGATCTGGGACATCGAGCACGAGATCACCGGCCCGCAGCGCGTCGTCGGCCCGATCGTGGAGATGGAGGGCACGCCGACGCGCGTGCCGCACGCGGCGCCCCCGCTGGGCCGCCACACGCACGAGATCCTCGAGGAGCTGGGCCTCGCCGAGGAGGAGCTGGCGGAGCTGCTGGCGGCGGGCGTGGTCCGCGACGACGCGGGCGGGCCGTCGCGGCCATGAGCCTCGCGCCCGCGCTGCGCGCGGAGATCGTCGAGGCGCTCTCGCGCTGGGAGTTGGCGGGCGAGGCCGAGCGGCTGGGCGGCGGCGCGGCCAACGAGCACTGGCGCATCGCGGTCGAGGGCGAGGAGCGCCCCTGGGTGCTGCGCCGCTACCACCCGCGCCACGACGCCACGGACATCGCCTACGAGCACCGCGTGCTCGCCTACCTCGAGGCGCGCGACTGGCCGGTGGCGCCGCCGCTCGCGGACGCCCGAGGGCGGACGCTCGCCGAGACCGACGCGGGGCTGTGGGCGCTCTTCCGCTGGCGGGGCGGCGAGCCCGCCCCGCCCGAGTCGCCGCTCTACCTGCAGCGCAAGGGCGCGCTGCTGGCGCTGCTCCACTCCGACCTCGCCGAGGCGCCCGACTTCGGCCAGCGGCCGGGCTTCGGCCGCGCCGACGACCTCGACGCCTGCGTGCGCGCCGACGGCCACGAGAGCGTCGAGGCGCTGCTCGACTGGTACGCGGGGCGTGACGAGGCGCGAGCCACGTCGCTCGCGGACGCCCTCACGCGGAACCGCGAGGCGCTCGCCACGGGCGGCTTCGCCGAGCTGCCGGACCAGCTCATCTACTACGAGTGCCTGGGCGGCAACGTGCGCTTCCGCGAGGACACGGTGACGGCGCTCTTCGACTTCGATCTGACGCATCGCGACGCGCGCGTGGCCGACATCGCGCGCAGTCTCGCCGTCGATTGCGGCGTCTCGGCGAAGCGCGCCGGGGCCTGGCTGGCGGGCTACGCGAACCTCGCGCAGCCCCGGTTGAACGAGGACGAGGCGGCGCTGATCGCCCCGCTGATCACGGCCGCCGAGCTGTGGAACACCGTGCTCCCGCTCTCGATCGGTTCGCGCTGGGGCAACGAGTCGCAGATCCGCGCCGCCGAGACCTCGATCGACCGCCGCCTGGCTTTGAGCGAGGAGGCCGAGCGCGTCCTCGCCGCCGTCGCGCTGCAAGCCGCGCGCACCTGACGGCCGCTCGTTCCGCCCGATCCGGCTCCCTCTCCCTCACCTTAACGCTCTCCCTCGGGGAGAGGGGACCGGAAGGGATGCGCTCGCTAGCCCCGCGCGGCGGCCAGCGCGTAGAGCAGCCCCTCCACCTCCCACAGCGACGGCGCCGGACCGGGGGCGAGCAGGCACTGCGTCACGCCCGCCTCGCCGAGGGCGGACGCGGCGTCGAGGATCGCGGCGGGGTCCTGCTCCGGGGCGACGGGGAGGTGGGCCCATACCTCGATCCCGGCGACCTCGCGGCCGGCCGCCTCGCGGGCCGCGGGCCCGCGGGCCGCCGCCTCGGCGGTGTCGGAGGCGGCGTCGAGGATCAGGCCGTCGCCGGCGGCGGCGAGCCGGGCGAGGGCGCCCGGGCCCTCGTCGCGGACGTAGATCGGCGGGTGCGGCTTGCGGATCGGCTTGGGGTAGGCGCCGATGTAGCCAAAGCGGATGAAGCGGCCCTCGAAGGTGCTCGGGTCGTCGCTCTCGCGCCACATCTCGCGACAGATCGCGAGCCACTCGTCGGCGACCTCCGCGCGCGGCTCGTAGTAGTCCTCGACGCCGAGCGCGGCGAACTCGCCGGACGCGGCCTCCTGCGAGACGCCGAACAGCAAGCGGCCCTTCGCGATGCAGTCGAGCGTGCTGATCGCCTTGGCGAGGAAGAGCGGGTTGCGCAGCGGCAGCACGCAGTCGAGCGTTCCGACCTCGATGCGATCGGTGTTGGCGGCGATGCCGGTGAGCAGCGAGATCGGCTCCAACACCTCCTCGCGCCAGGCGTTCGCGCCGCCCTCGCCGCGCAATGGCGTAGCGAGCCGGTCGGAGGCCCAGACCGAGTCGAGCCCGTAGCGCTCGGCCGCCTCGCCGAGGCTGACGAGCGCCGAGGCGTCGAGGGCGCGCGCGGGTCCGGCGGCGTTGGGCAGCAGCAGTCCGAAGCGCATCGCCGTCACCTCGCCCTGCTCACGCGAACGCCGGCAGGATCTCGTCGGCCATGATCCGGATGCCGCGCATGATCCGCTCGAAGGCGGGCTCGCGGCCCTCGACGCGCGGCAGCGTCATGAAGTGGCGCACGCCCGCCTTCGCGAAGCGTCGCAGGTCGGAGACGATCTCGTCGGGCGTGCCGCTGCAGAGGTGGCGCTCGCCGTCGCGGCGGCCGTTCATCTGGAAGCGCATGCCGTGCGCGCCGGTCGAGCTGAGCAGCCAGTTCTTGGAGATCTCGATCTCCTCGGGGTCGCGGCCCTCGGCGAGGCAGATGCGGCGGAACTCGGCGATGCGCTCGCTCAGCTCCTCGATCGTGTCGCCGGTGCAGTCGAAGCCCTGGCCGAGGCGGACGGCGCGGCGCATCGCGGCGCGGCTGTGGCCGCCGATCACGATCGGCGGGTGCGGCTGCTGCAGCGGCTTGGGGTAGGCGCCGACGTGCTCGAAGCTGACGAACTCGCCGTGGAAGCTGGAGGGGCCGCTGCTGGTCCACAGCTCCTTGATCGCGCGCAGGTACTCGTTGGTGACGGCGCCGCGCCGGGGAAAGTACCCGGGCGGCAGATTGAGCGCCGCGAACTCCTCCTCCATCCAGCCCAGCCCGGCCCCGAGGGCGAGCCGGCCGTTCGAGAGGTGGTCGACCGCCGCCAGCATCTTGGCGAGCACCACGGGGTGGCGCAGCGGGATGATCAGCACGCCCTGGTTGAGGATGACGTGCTTCGTGCGCACCGCGAGCGCGCTCAGCAGCGTGACCGGCTCGTAGACCGGGTACTGCCAGCGCGTCGCGCCGCGGCGGTCGGTGTGCGCCTCGTCGTAGCCGATCTGCGCCGGCAGCACGACGTGGTCGCCCATCCAGACGGAGTGGAAGCCGAGCGCGTCGGCGGCCTCGCCGATCTCGATGCAGCCCTGCACGCCGACGCTCTGGCCGAGGTTGCCGACGTTGGAGACGGAGATGCCGAACTTCACGGGCGACTCCTCGCGGGCATCATCGCGCCCGCACCTACAGGCCGATCTCGCCGCGCTGGAACGCCTCGACGGTGGCGCGCAGGCCGTCGCGCGTGATGCGGCGGTTCATCTCGTGCACGGCGTCCGAGTTGTGGGCGATGACGTTCACGTCCACGGCCTGGAGCATCGCCTCGCGGAAGCCCCGCAGATCCTGCGTGCGGTTAATCGCGCGCTTCTGCAGCGTCAGGATGTCGCGAGGCGTGCGCGCAAGCCTCGTCACGTACTCCTCGACGGCGTCGTCGAGCTGGTCGGCGGGCACGGCGCGGTTGAAGAGGCCGATGCGGACCGCTTCCGCGCCGCTGATGATCGAGCCGGTGTTGAAGAACAGCTCCTTCGCCTTCTTGGGGCCGATCAGCCAGGCCCAGTAGACGGAGTTGAAGCCCGCGCCGAGCGGAAGCTGCGGCGCGCCCACCCGCGCATCCTCGGCGGTGATCGTGACGTCGCAGACCGCGGCGAGCTGGACGGCGCGACCGAGGCAGTAGCCGTGGACCTTCGTCACCACCGGCAGCGGCGAGTCCCAGATGCGGAAGTAGCGTTGCAGGTTCAGCTCGCGCCCGGCGCGGTCCGCGACGGTCGAGGTCGGGACCGGCATGCCCGAGGCCTCGTCGCGCTTGCTGTCGGCGCCGGTGGAGAAGGCGCGGCCCGCGCCCTGGATCACGACGGCGTGCACGCCCTCGTCGGCCTCGGCGCGATTGAGCAGCGCCAGCATCTCGTCGTCGACGGCGGGGCTGATCGCGTTGAGGCGGTCCTGGCGGTCGATCGTCAGCGTGGCGACGCGACCCTCGACCTCGTAGCGGACGAAGCTCTCGGTCGGCGCGTCGCCGGCAATCTCGGCACTCAAGCGCGATTCCCTCTCCAGTTCGCGTCTCCGCTGCGGGTCCGGGTCTGCGATGATAGCGAGGTGAGCGACAACCTGGTCGGCAAGCTGTTGATCGCGACGCCGCTACTGCGCGATCCGAACTTCGAGCGGAGCGTCGTGCTGCTCTGCCAGCAGAACGAGGACGGCTTCCTCGGCCTGATCCTCAACCGCCCGCTGGAGGCCACGGTCGGCGAGCACATCCCGGAGTGGGAGCACCTCGTCTCAGCGCCGCCGCGGATCTTCGAGGGCGGCCCGGTGCAGCGCGAGGTCGCGCTCGCGCTCGGGCGCCGCACGGACGGCGCGTCGGAGCGCGGCTGGACGCCGATCGCCGATGACCTCGGGCTGCTCGACCTGAGCGGGAGCCCCTCGGAGCTGTGGGGGGTGGTCGAGGAGCTGCGGATCTTCAGCGGCTACGCCGGCTGGGCGGCCGGGCAGCTGCAGGGCGAGCTGAAGGAGCAGGCCTGGTTCGTCGTCGACGCCGAGCCGAGCGACCCCTTCGCCGAGGACAGCGAGGCGCTGTGGCAGCGCGTGCTGCGCCGCCAGCCGGGCAACCTCGCAATGTTCGCGAACTTCCCGCCGGACCCGGGACTGAACTGAGCGCGGGCCAACGCGCCGCTACGAGGCGAGCAGCAGCGGGATGCGCAGCTCCTCCGGGCGCAGCCCGGAGTGATGCGAGGCGTGGCGCAGCAGCTCGCGCGCGCCGTTCGCGGGGTGGTAGCCGAGCACCTGCGCGCCTCGGGAGATGGCGACGAAGTCGCCGAGACGGGCGGCGGTGAGCTCGCTCAGGGGCTCCGCTCCGAGGAGCCGCAGCTCATCCACCTCCTGCGTCGTCAGCAGCAGGAAGGCGTCGCCGAACAGCTCGCGGAAGCGGGTGGCGAAGGCCTCGTGGGCGCCGGGGCGGACGTGGAAGTGCAGCACGCGCGAGTCGCCGGCCGGCTCGGCCGCGAGCAGCTCCGGCAGGCCGTCGTCCTCGCGGATCAGCAGCACCTCGTCGTCGCTCACGCCGAGGTGGCCGTGGTCGGCGCTGAGCGCGAGCACGGCCTGGCCGCGCAGGGCCTGGGCGAGCGCGCCGAAGACCTGGTTGACGCCGTGCAGCGCCTGCGTCGCCTCGGCGCTCCAGGGGCCGAACTCGTGCGCGGCCTGGTCAAGGTGGGGGATGTAGAGGTAGACGAAGCACGGCCCGTCCGCGCCGAGGACGGCCTCGATCGTCCGCTGCACGCCCTCGGCGAGCGTCTCGTAGCCGGTCGCGGGCTCGCCGCCGGCCCCGTAGCGCGAGTAGACGCTGCCGGCGATCGCCTGCGGCACGAGGACGAGCGTGTCGCGCGTCATCCTCGGCGTGAGCGCGGGCAGCGGGAACAGGTCCTCCGGCCGCACGCCGAGCTCGGAGAGCGAGCGGTCGTCGCGGCGGCGCACGTGGGGGAGCACGGTGGCCGGCCCGCCGATCGCCTCGAGGTGCGTCCACCAGCCGGTGACGGCGTGCCGCGCCGGCCACTCGCCCGTCATCAGCGTGGTCAACGCGACGACCGTGGACGCGGGGAAAATAGCCCGCAACTCCATCGCGAGGTGGGCGCGCAGCGCGTCCACGCCGTCGCCGCCCTGCTCGATCATGTCGAGCCCGAGGCCGTCGGCGAGCACGAAGACGGTGTGCTCGCGCTCCTCGAGCCGCTCGGCGATGGCCTGCGCGCTCCCGCTCAGCGTGAGACCGCGCACGCCGCAGGCGGCGCCGACGGCGCGAGAGAGATCGAGGAAGTTCGGAACGTCGGGGTCGGGGCGCAGCAGCTCGCCGCTCTCGAACGCCGCGAGCAGTGCCTCGACATCGCTCATCGGCGTACCTCCTATCACCTCCATGATGGCCTGCCTTTGGGGCAATGAACAGTCGCGGCCGCGCGAGGCGGCGGCACGCCGCGCTCAAGCCCGGCTGCGGCTATGCTGGCCGTCGCGATCCGGACGGTACCGAGGAGGACGGCATGCTGAAACTGGCGATCTCGTGCGGCGGCGCGACCTACGCGATCCAGGACTTCGACGAGACGGCGGTGTACGCCCAGGAGGCGGAGAAGATCGGCGTCGACACGATCTGGACCGCCGAGGCATGGATCCACGACGCGATCACGCCGCTCGCCTTCCTCGCGGGCAAGACGGAGCGGGTGCGGCTGGGCACGGGGATCATGCAGGTCGGCGCGCGCACGCCGGCGATGGCCGCGATGACGGCGATGACGATGACCCGGCTCACCGGCGGGCGCTTCATCATGGGCTTCGGCACCTCCGGACCGCAGGTGATCGAGGGCTGGCACGGCATCTCCTTCGACCGCCCGGTCGCGCGCACGCGCGAGTACATCGAGGTGGTCCGGCGCGCGATCAGCGGCGAGCCGCTGACCTACGAGGGCGAGTTCTACACGCTGCCGCTGCCCGGCGGCGACGGCAAGGCGCTGCGCCCGACGGGGGCCGCGACGCCCGACGTCCCGATCTGGATCGCCTCGATCGGCCCTCGCAACCTGGAGCTGACCGGCGAGCTGGCGGACGGCTGGCTGGGCACGGTCTTCATCCCGGAGGAGGCGGAGCTCTTCTTCTCGCACATCCGCACCGGCGCGGAGCGCGCGGGCCGCGACTTCGACGCGATCGAGAAGCAGTCCGGCGCGGGCGTCTGGTTCACCGAGGACGATGAGCAGTACAACCGGGCGCTGGAAGCGCTCAGCGTCGGCGTCGCGTTCAGCCTCGGGGGCATGGGCTCGCGCCGCTACAACTTCTACAACCGCGCCTACGCCCGCCAGGGCTACGCCGACGAGGCGAAGCTGGTGCAGAACCTCTGGCTCGACGGCAAGCGCGACGAGGCGCGCGCGGCGGTCCCGCGAGAGCTGGCCGGCAAGGTCAACCTCGTGGGCGACGACGCGATGGTGAAGGAGCGGCTGCGCCTCTACCGCGACATCGGCATGGACATGATCTTCGTCTCGCCGCATGGCGACACGGTCGAGGAGCGCCTCGAGACGCTGGGCCGCGTGATGGACCTCACGAACGCGGTCAACGCCGAGGCGGCGGCGTAGCCGGAGGCTCCTCCGGGGGCTGCGAATCGCCCGCGGGCGAGGTGATGCGCAGCCGCTCGCGGGCCACGACCTCCGCCCAGAAGGGGCGGCGCACCAGCGCGACGCAGAGCGCGGAGACCATCACGAGCGCGCCGAAGATCATGAAGATGCCCTGGTAGGTGCCGGTGCGGTCGAAGACCATCCCGGCGATGATCGGGAAGGCCACGCCGAAGGGCATCTGCGCCATCATCGCGACACCCCGGATCGTCGAGAAGCGCGCCGACCCGAAGTAGTCGGCGATCAGCGTCATGAAGAGCACGACGTAGAGGCCGTGCCCGAAGACGTAGAACGGGTAGAAGAGCGCCAGCATCCAGGCGCGCTCGGACGTCACGTTGGCGAAGATGAGCAGCCCGATGCCCTGTGCGATGAAGCAGGCGATGTACGTGCGCTTGCGTCCGAAGAAGTCCGCGACGTAGCCAAAGAAGAAGCGGCCCGGGATCTGCAGCGCCCCGTACATCGCGACCGCGAGGCCGGCGTGCACCGCCGAGAAGCCGACGTCCTGCAGGTGCGGCACCTGGTGCACGATCCAGACGTTCTGCGTGGTGCCGCCGAAGGTGATCGCCGCCGCCAGCAGGTAGAGCGCCGGCGTGCGGAACGCCTCGCCGACGGACATCCCGCTCGTCGAGGCGACGTGCATCGAGCGCTCGTCGGCGCGGGATGCGTCCTCGGGGTCGATGCCGTCCGGGTGCATGCCGTAGGGCTCGGGACGGTCGCGCAGCACGAAGGCCATCGGCAGGCCGACGGCGAGGATGGCGAAGGCGGCGATCACGAGCGTGCCGCGCCAGCCGAACTGCACGATCAGGGCGGCGACGACGGGCGCCATCATGTAGCCGGCGGCGTTGCCCGAGAAGAGCAGCCCCATCGCGCGCGGGCGGCCTCGCTGGAACCAGTTCATGACCGCCGCCGAGAACGGCGTGAACCCGCTCGCGCTCTGGCCGACGGCGATCACGAGGCTCGCCGCGTAGTAGTGCCAGAGCGTCTGCGCCGAGGCGAAGTAGAGCATCCCGACGAAGACGATCAGCAGGCCGCCGATCGCCATCCGGCGGGGCCCGAGGCGGTCCACGAGGTAGCCGGTGAAGGGGGCCATCAGCCCGGACTCGAAGGCGCGCAGCGAGTAGCCGATGGTGATCGCCGCGACGGTCCAGCCCATCTCGTCGCGGATCGGCTCGATGAAGACGCCGAAGCTGAAGCCGATCACGCCGCCGACGAGGACGTTGGTGCTGCCGCCGGCCAGCACGATGTACCAGCCGTAGAACAGCGGACCGCCCGTCAGCCGGTTGACGAGGCGCGCGAGCGCCCTCACGACCGTCCCATGGGCCGCGCCCCCTGGTTCCCGTTCGAGTTCATGGCCGGCGTCGCGCCCAATGCTAACGGAGGGTTCTCGCGCACAACAGGCGCGCCGCTATAGTCCGCCGCGGGAGGTGCGCCATGAGCGGACGGCTGGACGGCAAGCGGGCGGTGATCACCGGTGCGGCGAACGGCCTCGGCCGCGCCTGCGCGGAGCGGTTCGCCGAGGAAGGCGCCTCGATCGTCGTCGCCGATCTACTGGCGGACGGCGCGGAGGAGGTCGCCGAGGCGATCCGCGCGGCCGGCGGCACGGCCGTGGGGGGGGGGGGGGGGGGGGGGGGGGGGGGGGGGCGCGCCCACCCCGGCCGGGGGGGCCCCCCGCGGCGCGGGGGGGTGGGGCGCGGGGGGGGGGGGGGGGCGGGGGGGGAGGGGGGGGGGGGGGGGGGCCGGCCGCGCGGGG
>VXMT01000065.1 GCA_009840965.1 Chloroflexota bacterium | reverse complement strand
TTTGTGTATATTCTCCAGTCCCCCTCCCGAGGGGACCGGACCGGATCCGCCCTCACCCTCCGCCCTCTCCCTCGGGGAGAGGGAACCGGATCGGCGAAAGAGGTGAGTTGAGGGCAGGCGCTGCTCAGTGGCCGCGATACCTCGAGGCGAGGGGGTAGCGGCGGTCGCGGCCGAAGGCGCGGGGGGTGATCTTGATGCCGGGCGGGGACTGGCGGCGCTTGTACTCGTTGCGGTTGATCAGGTCGATCACGCGGCGCACCGTCGCCTCGTCGTAGCCGCGCGCGACGATCGTCTCGAACGAGTCGTCGGCTTCCACGTAGGCCTCGATGATCGGGTCGAGCACCTCGTAGGGCGGGAGCGAGTCGGTGTCGAGTTGGTCGGGGCGCAGCTCGGCGGAGGGCGGCTTGTCGATCACGGCCTGCGGGATGACCTCGCTCACGCTGTTGCGGTAGCGCGCGAGGGCGTAGGCGAGGGTCTTCGGCACGTCCTTGATCACCGCGTAGCCGCCCGCCATGTCGCCGTAGAGCGTGGCGTAGCCGCAGGCGTACTCGGACTTGTTGCCCGTGGTGAGGACGATCGCGCCGGTCTTGTTGGAGAGCGCCATCACCAGCAGGCCGCGCAGCCGCGACTGCACGTTCTCCTCCGCCGCGCCCGCCTCGCTGCCCTCGAACTCGCGGGCGAGCGCGTCGATCGCGGCCTGGTGCAGCGGCTCGATCGGGATCGCCGAGAGCCGGATGCCCAGTCGCGCCGCGAGGTCCTGCGCGTCCGCGATCGAGCCCTCCGAGGAGTAGCGCGAGGGCAGTGAGATGCCGCGCACGTGCTCCGGCCCCAGCGCGTCGACGGCGATCGCCGCGACCAACGAGGAGTCGATGCCGCCGGAGAGCGCGATGATCGCGTCCTCGAACCCCGTCTTGCCGAGGTAGTCGCGCGTGCCCGTGACGAGCGCCCGGTAGGTCTCGGCGATGTCTTCGGGCGGGTCGGGCAGCGGCGCCTCGATCGACGCGCGCTCGCCCTCGCGGGCGGGCGTGACGGCGAGGGGCGGCGGGGGGGGGGGGGGGGGGCGGCGCGGCGGCGCGCGCGCCGGGAGGGGGGGGGGGGAGGGGGCGAGCGGGGGGGGGGGGGGGTCGGGGCCCCGGGGGGGGGGGCTGGGGGCGGGGGGGGGGCCGCGGGGGGCGCCCCGGCGCCTCGTCCATGCGCGCCTGCACGATAGCGGCGCCGGGGTGGTCGACGACCACGAGGTCTTCCTCGAAGGAGGCGCCGCGCGCGAGCACCTCGCCGTCCGCGCCGAGCACGATCGAGTTGCCGTCGAGCACGATCTCGTCCTGCCCCCCGACCTGGTTCACGTAGGCGATGGCAATGTGGTTGTCGACGGCGCGCGTGGCCAGCATCTGCTCGCGCTCGCGGCGCTTGCCGGCGTGGAAGGGCGAGTGGTTGATGTTCACGACGACCAGTGCGCCGGCCAGCGCGGCCTCGCGCGCCGGAC
Organism: Chloroflexota bacterium; assembly: GCA_009840965.1. Lineage (GTDB taxonomy): Bacteria > Chloroflexota > Dehalococcoidia > UBA2979 > UBA2979 > VXMT01. The sequence goes on along the minus strand of VXMT01000065.1, from coordinate 9,252 downwards.
CGCTCGGGTACCAGATGTCCTCGCAGACGCTCGCCGCCACCTCCACGCCGCCGACGACGAAGCGCGGCGTCTCGGCGCCGGGCTGGAAGTAGCGCTCGTCGTCGAAGACGCCGTAGTTGGGCAGGTGCTGCTTGCGATGCGCGCCGGCGACGCGCCCCTCGTGCAGGACGAGCGCGGAGTTGTAGAGCGCGACGTCGAATTCGGGCGCGCCGACGATCAGCGGCGGCAGCCCTCGCGATTGCTCGAGCAGCCGCGCGAGCGAACGCCCGGCCTCATCGATGAACGGCGCGCGCAGCAGCAGGTCCTCCGGCGGGAAACCGGTGATCGCGAGCTCGGGGAAGGCAACGAGGTCGGCGTCGAGCGCGGCGGCCTCGTGCGCGGCGTCGAGGATGCGCGCGCGGTTGCCGTCGAAGTCGCCGACGGTGGTGTTGATCTGCGCCAGCGCCACGCGCAGCGGTCGCATTCGCTCGCCTCGATCCCTGCTGTTCGTGTATCCCGTACACGAACTCGCCGGCCCCGATCGTACGAGCGCAGGGCGAGCGCGGTCAATCGCGCGTCGTGGCGCGAGGTGGTGCGCCGAACCGGATCCGGGGCACACTGTCGAGGTGAGGCCGCCCGCTCGGGCGCGAGCGGCGGCTGCGGAGGGCTCCGGTGCAGATCGACCTGATCACGCGGCTCGGGCAGGCAGCGGGCGCGGCCCACGAGGGCGTGCACGCCGGCCAGAACTGGTGGGAGCGCTGGAACTTCGACCCGGAGCTGGTCATCCCGGTCGCGATTGTGACGGGGCTCTACCTGCGCGGCCTCTACGTCTGGCGCAATCGCAGCCGCCCGCACCCCCCCTGGCGCACGGCGAGCTACCTGCTCGGCGTCGCGCTCCTCCTGGCGACGATCGAGACGCCGCTCGACGCGCTCGCCGAGCATCACTTCTTCATGCACATGATCCAGCACGACCTGCTGATGATGTACGCGGCGCCGCTGATCCTGCTCGGCGCGCCCACGACGCCGGTGCTGCGCGGGCTGCCTCGAGGGGTGCGGCGCGTGCTGGTGCGACCGGTGGTGCGACGCGCCGAGGCGCGCACGCTGTTCCGGTTGGTCACGCACCCGCTGACCGCGATCGTCGTGCACACGGGGCTGCTCTGGGCGTGGCACCTGGCGCCCGGCTGGTACGACGCGGCGATTCGCGACGACCTCGTGCACGACCTGCAGCACTTCAGCCTGGCGTTCGCCGGGGTCCTGGTCTGGTGGAACGTGATCGACCCCGCGCCGCTGCGCTCGCGGCTCGGCTACGTCTGGCGCATGGGGCTGCTGATCGTCGTGGGCACGCCGAAGGCGTTCCTGGGCGCGATGATCACGTTCAGCGAGTCGCTCCTCTACGACTTCTACAACGAGGTGGAGCCGATCATCGCGATCGAGCCGCTGCGCGACCAGGAGATCGGCGGGCTGATCATGTGGGTGCCGGGCCAGATGATGTTCCTGGTCACCGCCGGTATCGTTTTCGCCGTCTGGGCGCACAAGTCGGAGCAACGCCAGCAGGCCGAGGATGCCGAGCGCCTGGCCGCCGCGACCTCGTCCTGACCTCGAGAGCCCAGAGGGCGCAACGAGAACGGCCCCGCGTCTGCGGGGCCGTTGGCTTGGCGCCCGGTCTGTGTGGCGTCAGGCGCCGTTCAACAGGTCCGTGACGTCCGTCCAGAAGAGGGCGAGCAGCGCGATCAGCACGCCGCCCGCGAGCACGAACGAGCCGAAGAAGACGCGCGTCAGCAACTGCGGCTCGTAGTAGAGGTGCATGAAGAAGGCGACGACCGCCACGAACTTCACCGCCGACAGCACGATCAACACCGGGATCAGCAGGTCGCCGAGGTCCACCCAGAGCGAGGCGCCCAGCTCGACGATGGTGATGACCGTGAGCGCGATCCCGAGCCCGACGTACTGCCTCGGGGTGAGGCCGTGCTGCTCCTCGGCGTGTGGTGCGTGGGATCCGCCGTGACTCATCGTGCGCTCCGCTCCTTCCTGCTCGCGTTGGACGCGATCAGGCCGGTATCAGGTAGATGATCGTGAAGATCACGATCCAGACGATATCGACGAAGTGCCAGTAGAGACCCGCCGTTTCGATGTGGAAGCCGGCCTCCGGTCCGAGCCCGCTGCGCCGGAACGACGCCAGCAGCAACGAGCTGAGTATGAGCACACCGATGAAGACGTGCGTCCCGTGGAAGCCCGTCAGCACGAAGAACGAGGCGCCGAACTGGTTCGTCTCCAGCGTCAGGCCCTCGCTGCCGAACAGCCGGAACTCGTAGACCTGGTACCCGAGGAAGATCAGGCCCAGCAGGACCGTGGCCAGCAGCCACGCCTTCATCATCAGCAGCCGCCCGTGCTGCGCGCCGTAGACCGCGAGCACCATGGTCACCGAGCTCATCAGCAGGACGAACGTGCTCTGCGAGGTAACCGGGATGTCCAGCACGCCCGCGAACTCGACCTCGCGGAAGGTGCCGTCCTCGTTCACGTATACGTCGTCGATGACACGGTCGACCGGGAACCAGCCGGTCACGATCTCGTGGCCGTTCTCGATGTGCGTGTGGGCCTCGACGAAGCTGACCGGTGGCGCCGGGATGTCGGACTTGAAGATCAGGTAGGTGGAGATCAGCGCGCCGAAGAACAGGCACTCCGAACCCAGGAAGATCCACATGAGGAGCTTCCGGTTGTCGATACCCGTGACGGAGTGGTGCTCGACGTGATGTTCGGCAGTTGCCACGTGTCGTCCTCGCCTACTCCGTGGGCTCCAGGGTCCAGCCCCAGATCGCGTAGATGATCACCGGCACGCCCAGCGCGGTCACCGCGAGGTGTGAGAGCGGCCCGACGCCGAGCAGCAGCACGCCGAACGCGAGGATCAGCGGGTAGTAGGACGGCGGCGGCATGTGAATGTGCTCGCCGGGCTCGCCCTCGGGCTGGCTCAGGCCGTGGTCGCGGTCGTACCACAGCGGGTCGCGCGAGCGAACCTCGGGGATGGCGTCGAAGTCGTGCTCCGGCGGTGGCGAGCTCGTGGCCCACTCGAGGGTGGCCCCGTCCCAGGGGTTGTCGCCGGCGGTCTTGGGCTGGCGCATGGTGCGCGCGACGTTGATGACGAAGATCAGCACGCCGAGCGCGAGAATGAGGGCGCCGACCGAGGCGAACATGTTCCAGAACTCCCAGCCGAGCCCCGCGTCGTAGGTGTAGATGCGCCGCGGCATCCCCGAGACGCCGAGGAAGTGCATCGGGAAGAAGGTCATGTTGAGGCCGATGAACATCAGCCAGAAGTTCCACTTCCCGAGCGTCTCGCTGAGGAAGCGTCCGGTCATCTTCGGCCACCAGTAGTAGAGCCCGGAGAAGATGCCGACGATCGCGCCGCCGACGAGCACGTAGTGGAGGTGGGCGACGATGAAGTAGGTGTCCTGTTGCTGCTGGTCGACCGGCGGCGAGGCGTGCATCACGCCGGAGATCCCGCCGATGGTGAACAGCGCGATGAAGGAGACGGAGAAGTACATGGCCGTCGTGAAGCGGATGCTGCCGCCCCACATCGTGCTCAGCCAGTTGAAGATCTTGATGCCCGTCGGCACCCCGATGATCATCGTGCTGGTTGCGAAGACCACGCGTGGGACGGCGCCGAGGCCGGTGGTGAACATGTGGTGGCTCCACACGGCCCAGCCGAGGAAGCCGATGGCCACGCCGGCGAAGACCATGGCCGCGTAGCCGAAGAGCGGCTTGCGGGAGAAGGTGGGGAGCACCTCGGAGACGATGCCCATCGCCGGGAGAATCAGGATGTAGACCTCCGGGTGTCCGAAGATCCAGAAGAGGTGCTGCCAGAGGATCGGATCGCCGCCGCCCTCGATCAGGAAGAAGCTCGTCGTGTACTGGCGGTCGAAGAGCAGCTGGATCAGCGCGACGGTCAGCACCGGCAGCGCGAGGATCAGCAGGAAGGCCACGATCAGGGTCATCCACACGAAGATCGGCATGCGCATCATCGTCATGCCCGGCGCCCGCATGTTGATGATCGTGACGGCGAAGTTCAGCGCCGCGGCCAGCGAGGACAACCCGAGGATCAGCAGGCCGATCACGTAGTAGTCCATGCCGCTGCCCGAGTACGTACCACCGCTGATCGGCGCGTAGGCGAACCAGCCGGTGTCCGGGGCGCCGCCGAGGAAGAAGCTGCTGGTCAGCACCAGGCCGCCGGCGAGGAAGATCCAGAACGAGAGCGCGTTCAGCCGTGGGAATGCGACGTCGCGAGCACCGATCATCAGGGGAATCATGAAGTTGAAGAAGGCCGCCCCGAGCGGCATCACGGCGAGGAAGATCATCGTCAGCGCGTGCATCGTGAAGAGCTGGTTGTAGAGCTCGGGATCGACGACGCCGCCGTTGGGTGTTGCGAGCTGCGCGCGGATCAGCAGCGCCTCGACACCGCCGATCAGGAAGAAGATGAAGGCCGTGACGCCGTACAGCACGCCGATGCGCTTGTGGTCGACGGTCGTCAGCCAGGACCAGACGACGCCCTCGGCAGTCGGTGCGGCCATCGTGCCGGCAACGGTTGCCATCGTCGTGTTCCCTTCCGAGCCCCGCGCGCCCGCCGCTGCCTACTGTAGCCCAAGCAGGTAGGCGGCGATCGCCTCGATCTGCTCACGCGTCAGCACCGTCTCGAAGGCGGGCATGAACCGCGTCGTATCGTCGTTGTAGTCGGCGCCCGGCTTCTCCCGGTCCGGGTTGCTGATCCAGGCGACGAGGTTCTCGAAGTTGGTGTCGAGGATGCCCGCGGCGATCGTGCTGCGCGAGCCGACGTGCGTCAGGTCCGGGCCGATCTTGCCGACCGCGCCGGGGGCGCCCGCCACGGTGTGGCAGCCGGTGCAGCCGAGGATTCCGCCACCGCCGCCGGGGAGGGTCCAGACCGGGGTCAGGAACAGCTCCTGTCCCATCTGCTCGAGATCATCGGCAGGCGCGACGCCGTCTGCCTGCTGGTTGGCCACCCAGGCGTCGAAGTCCTCGGGCGTGTCGACGAAGACGCGGAAGCGCATGTTGGCGTGGGCGGTGCCGCAGAACTCGGCGCACTGCCCGAGGTATGCCTCGGCGCGTGCGGCGTCCTCGTGCGGCGTGAACCAGACGTCGTTCCGGTGGCCCGGCACCATGTCGACCTTGCCGGCGAGCTGGGGCACCCAGAACGAGTGGATCACGTCATCGGAGAGGAGGTTGAAGGCGACCGCGCGGCCCGCCGGGATGTGCAGCTCGTTGGCGGTGATCAGGTCGTCGAACTCGCCGTCGTTGTTCAGGTCGTACTGGAACTCGAACCACCACTGGTGGCCGATCGCGTTGATTCGCAGCGCGTCCTCGGGAGGCGGCTTGCTGCTGTCCGCGATCACCTGCCAGGTGGGCACCGCCATGATCACGACGAGCACGACCGGGATCAGCGTCCACACGATCTCGAGGCGCGTGTTGCCGTGGATCTGCTTCGCCACGCGGCCCGGCCGCTCGCGATACCAGAAGGCGAGACCGACGGTCAGCCCGAGGATGCCGACGAAGACCGCCATGCCCAGCCAGAAGGTGAGCAGGTAGACGAACTGGATGTCGTCGGCGAAGTCCGACTTGGGGTCGACGGTGGTCTGCGGGTCGCTGCAGGCCGCCAGCACGAGGGCAAGGCCAAGCAGGGCAACCGGGGCGAGCCGTCGGAGGCTACGGGAACTGCGCACCGGGGCTCCCTCCGTCAACCGCGCGGCCGCTGCACCAGCGCAATCCGCACGATCCCCCCAACGCGAAGCTATGGCTATCATTGGGCCGAGTCGGGGTCAAGCGCGCGGCGGGTCGACGAGGACCCCGGCGCCGCCCTCGGAGGCCCCTCGGGGCGACTCCCGCAGGCCTGCCTGGACGCCGTGGGCTCGCGGGACACTACCCACGAAACGGCGCCCCGCGGCGAGCCCGGACGAAGCGAGCGTGACGATGATCATCGCGGCGGCGCGGACCTTCGCACGCTCGCTGCACGGCCGCCTGCTGGTGATCGGCGTCGGCTCCGCCCTGCTCGCGCTGATCGCCGTGCTGGCGATCGCCTCGCTGCGCGATGTCGGGCAGGAGCCGCTGGGCGAGGTCGATCCCGGCATCGAGCGCGCCGCCGAGTTCACCCTGCCCGCCCTCGACGGCGCCGCGATCTCGATCGCCGACTACGCCGACAGGCCGATCTTCCTGTATTTCTGGGCCTCCTGGTGCGCACCCTGCGAGCGCGAGGCGCCGCTGATCGAGCAGCTCTGGCGGGAGTACGAGCCGCTCGGCTACGCCTTCCTCGGCGTCAACATCCTCGACAGCGAGCGCGAGGCGCGGCGCTTCGCGGAGCGCCACGGGCTCACGTTCCCCTCGCTGCTGGACGCCGACAGCGAGGTCTACCTGGAGTTCGGCGTGAACGGCGTGCCGGAGGCCTACTTCCTCTCGCCGGGCCTGCAGGTGCAGCACAAGTTCCTGGGGGAACTGCGCGAAAGCGAGTTCCGCGAGATGCTGGAAGCGATCATGTCGGGCGGAGACGGGTCGGCGTCATGAGTCCGGACCGGCGAACCCTGCCTCTCGGCGCAGCGAAGCGAGTGCGATGAGCAGCCTCCGCAACCTCCTCAGCCGCGGCCCCCTCGCCAGCCAGCGAGCGCGCCTGCTCGCGATCCTCGTCATCGCGACCATCGCGATCACCGCGCTGGCGTTCCAGGCCTTCGACGGCGCCTACTACACCACGCCCGAGGAGTTCGCCCAGGAGATCGACGCCGAGGGCCGCCGCTGGCGCGTCGGCGGGCGCGTCGTGGACGGCACGATCGTCGAGCAGAACGGGCGGCCCGTGAGCTGGGTGATCGAGGGCGAAGCGGGCGAGACGATGCGCATCGAGTACGACGGGGTGGTGCCCGGGCTGTTTTCGCCTCGCGCCTTCGTGGTGGTCGAGGGCGTCGCCGCCGGCGAGGGGCTGCTGCAGGCGACCAGCGTGATCATCCGCCACGAGCCGGAGTTCGTGACCGACGCCGAAGACGCCTCGATCGCGGCGCCCTGACGAGGGTGCGCAGGGTTCCCGCATGAACCTCACCGCCACCATCGGAGCCGCCGCCGTGCTGACCGCGCTGGCGGCGGCGCTGTTCGCCCTCGCCGCCGCGCTCGTCGCCGGCCTGCGCGGCCGGCCGGAGCTGCTGCCCGCGGCGCGGCGAGCGCTGCCGGTCGCGGCCGGCTTCACGACGCTGGCGCTCGCCACGCTGGCCTACGCGCTGCTCAACGACGACTTCTCGCTCTCGCACGTCGCCCAGGTCTCCTCGAGCGAGATGCTGCCGCACATGAAGTGGGCCGCGCTCTACAGCGGGCAGCCGGGCTCGTTGCTGTTCTGGACCTGGCTGCTCTCGCTCTTCCTCGGCGCCTTCGCGCTGATCACTGTGCCGCGCATTCCCTGGGGCTCGGCGGCGGCGGTCGCGATCAGCGGCGGCGTGCTCGCCGCCTTCCTGCTGCCCGTCGCCTTCCTCGCCTCGCCCTTCGAGGTCAGCCCCGTCACGCCCGAGGACGGCGTCGGCCTCAACCCCTTGCTCGTCGACCGCTCGATGCTGATCCACCCGCCGTTCATGCTCGCCGGGCTGGTCAGCACCTCGGTGCCGTTCGCGCTCGGGGCGGCGGCGCTGCTCTCGGGCCGCATCGACGGGCGCTGGCTGCGCAGCGTGCGGCACTGGGCGCTGCTCTCCTGGCTGCTGCTCAGCATCGGCAACCTGCTCGGCGGGTTCTGGGCCTACACGACCCTCGGCTGGGGCGGCTACTGGGGCTGGGACCCGGTCGAGAACTCGGCGATCCTGCCGCTGCTCCCGATGACGGCGTTCGTGCACTCGATGATGGTGCAGGAGCGGCGCGGGATGCTGAAGCTCTGGAACCTCGCGCTCGTGCTCGCGGCCTTCGCACTCGCCGTCTTCGGCACCTTCAACGTGCGCAGCGGGCTGGTCGCCTCCGTGCACTCGTTCGCGGTCTCCGACGTCGGCCCCTACTTCCTCGCGCTGCTCGGGCTCACGCTGCTCGGCTCGGTCGTGCTGCTGGCGCTGCGCAGCGGGCGGCTGCGGGCCGAGCACGACTTCGAGTCGCTCGCCTCGAGGGAGAGCTCGCTGATCGTCAACAACTACCTGTTCACGGTGATCGCGCTGATCATCCTCGGCGGGACGCTCTTCCCGGTCTTCTCCGAGCTGCTGCAGGACGCGCGCATCACCGTCTCCGCGCCGTTCTACAACGACGTCGTCGGCCCGCTGCTGGTCGCGCTGCTGGTGCTGATGACCATCGGCACCGTGCTGCCCTGGCGGCGCGCCGCGCGCGTCACGCTGCTGCGCCGCTTCCGAGGCCCGCTCGCCGTGGCGCTGGTCGTCCTCGTCGCCCTCGCGGTCATCGGCGTGCGCGACCGCTGGGCGCTGGCCGGGACGGTGGCGGCGATCGTGCTGCTCTTCGTCACGCTGCGCGAGTTCGCGATCGGGGCGCGCGCGCTGCGCGCCGCCGGAGGACGGCACTGGCCGGCCGCCGTCCTCGCGCTGTTCGAGCGCGACCGGCGGCGCTACGGCGGCTACCTCGTGCACCTCGGGCTGGCGGTGATGGCGATCGCCGCCGTCGCCTCCAGCGCCTACCAGCAGCAGACGCGTGCGCTCGTCGCCCCCGGCGAGTCGTTCGAGATCGGCCGCTACACGCTCGACTACATCGGCCTGCGCGAGCGCGCGGGCGTAGCGAACGGCATCGAGTCCGAGGTGGTCTCGCTGCTGCGGGTGAGCGAGGGCCGCGAGTTCGTCGCCGTGCTCGAACCGGGGCGGCGCTTCTTCCGCAACTTCCCCGGCCAGCCGCTGACCAAGGTGGACATCGAAACGAACCTGCGCGAGGACCTCTACGTCTTTCTCCAGGGCTGGGACTCGGACGGGGTCGCGGAGATCAGCGCCTTCGTGAACCCGCTGATGATCTGGCTCTGGATCGGGGCCGGGGTGTACGTGGCGGGCGGCCTCGTGGTCTTCGCCCCGGCGGGCTCGCCGGCGCGGCAACGCCGCGACCTGCCCGCGGCCGGCCCGGCCGAGCCGCTGGCGGGATCCTGAGATGAGCCCCACCCTGCGGCGGCGGATCGCCCTCGGCGTGGCGGGGGCGGCGGCCGTCGCCATCGTCGCGCTGGCGGCGCTGCTCGCGCTCTCGCCGCCAGGCGAGAGCGGGGCCTCGGCGCCGGGCCCGGGGGCGCAGGCGCGGGCACTCGAGCGCCAGCGGGTGGGGCCGAGGGGCGCGAACCGG
>VXMT01000215.1 GCA_009840965.1 Chloroflexota bacterium | reverse complement strand
TTTTGTGGGGTGGTGTTGTTTTTTTCAAATCCACCCCGCCGGGGCGCCGCCCCCGCCGCCGCACCCCCCTCCCCCCCCCGCCGCCGCGCGCGCCGCGGGCGCGCCCGACGAGGTCCGGACCGCCTACGACCTCGGCCACGTGCGCATCCACGACCCGATTCGCCTGCGCGACAACGGCTCGCTGCTTGAGACGACGGTCGGGCGGGTGCTCTTCAACAGCATCATCCCGGACAGCCTCGGCTTCCGTAACGAGGTGATGGACAAGAAGGCGCTGCGCTCGCTGGTCTCCAGCGTCTACCAGGAGCAGGGCCCGGAGCGGACCGTCGAGTTCGTCGACGCGATCAAGGACATCGGCTTCCGCTACGCCACCCAGTCCGGCATCTCGATCGCCGTCTCCGACATCAGCGTGCCGCAGGCCAAGGGCGAGCTGATGGCCAACGCCGACGAGCGCATCGACGCGCTCGAGGAGCAGTTCCAGATGGGGCTGATGACGGAGAACGAGCGCTACCTGGCGGCGATCGACGTCTGGCAGGAGGCCACCGACCAGATCCAGGGCGCCCTGGAGGACAGCCTAGACCGCCTCGGCCCGCTCGCCCTGATGGCCGACTCGGGCGCCAAGGGAAACATCGCCCAGATCCGCCAGATGGGCGGCATGCGCGGGCTGATGAGCGACCCCAGCGGCCGCATCATCGACCTGCCGATCCGCTCGTCGTTCCGCGAGGGCCTTTCCGTCCTCGAGTACTTCACGTCCACGCACGGCGCCCGCAAGGGCCTCGCCGACACCGCGCTGCGCACCGCCGACTCCGGCTACCTGACGCGGCGCATGATCGACGTCGCGCAGGACGTGATCGTGCTCGACGACGACTGCGCCGGGGAGGGCGAGGCGCTGGGCGGCATCTGGCTGCGGGAGCGCGCCGAGCAGGGCCTCCTCGCCTCGCTCGAGGAGCGCATGACCGGCCGCTGGACCGCCTCGCCGGTCGCCCACCCGGAGACGGGCGAGCTCATCGTCGACGCCAACGAGGAGATCGACGAGGAGATCGCGCACCAGATCATCGAGGCGCAGGTCGAGCAGGTGCACGTACGCTCGCCGCTGGTCTGCACGTCGCGTCGCGGCGTCTGCCAGCGCTGCTACGGGCGCTCGCTCGCCACCGGCGAGCTGGTCGAGCAGGGCGTGGCGATCGGCATCATCGCCGCGCAGTCGATCGGTGAGCCGGGCACGCAGCTGACGATGCGCACGTTCCACACGGGCGGCGTCGCCGGCGGTCTCGACATCACCTCCGGCCTCCCGCGCGTGGAGGAGATCTTCGAGGCGCGCGTGCCCAAGGGGCAGGCCGTCATCTCGGAGATCGACGGCATCGCCGAGGTCCAGCGGGACGGCGACATGCGCGCCGTACTGGTGCGCAACACCGAGACCTTCACGGAGCAGATCGAGTTGCCCGCGGAGCTCGAACTGCTCGTCGCCGACGGCGACCAGGTGGACGCGGAGACGGTGCTTGCCCAGTCCACCGAGCACAAGGACGCGCCGGCCGAGAAGCCGAAGGGCCGCTCGCGCAGGAAGCCGCCGGTGCCGGCCGTGCAGCTCACGAGCGAGTTGGGCGGGCGCGTGGAGTTCGTACGCGAGGGCCGCAAGCGCCGCCCCGTGGCGCTGCGCCTCGTCGCCGACGTCACGGACGAGCGCGAGTACCCGGTCCCCGCCTCGGCGCGCATCCGCGTCGAGTCGGGCGAGCACGTCCGCGCAGGGCAGCAGCTCACCGAGGGCGCGCTGAACCCGCAGGACGTGCTCGCGATCCTCGGGCCGGCCGAGGTGCAGGTCTACCTCGTCGACGAGGTCCAGAAGGTCTACCGCTCGCAGGGCGTCAACATCAACGACCGCCACATCGAGGTGATCGTCCGCCAGATGATGCGGCGCGTCAGCGTCGAGGATCCGGGCGACAGCGACTTCCTGCCGCAGGAGGCCGTTGATCGCCACGACTTCGAGCGCGAGGTCACGCGCATCGAGGGCGAGGGCGGCACGACGCCCACGGCGTCGCCGATGCTGCAGGGCGTCACGCGCGCGTCGCTGAGCACGGACTCCTTCCTCGCGGCCGCCTCCTTCCAGGAGACGACGCGCGTGCTGACGGAGGCGGCGATCGAGGGCAAGACGGACCACCTGCGCGGCCTCAAGGAGAACGTGATCATCGGCAAGCTGATCCCGGCGCGCGCCTCGATCACCGTCGAGCGCCCCGTGCCGATCGCCGAGATCCCGATCCCCGAGTCGCTGCTGCTGCCGTTCATCTTCGACTTCGAGCGGCCGGACCTGCTCGAAGGCGAGGAGGAGTCGCTGGCGGAACTGATGCAGACGGAGCCCGGCGAGCTCGCCCTCGCCGGCGCCTACGTCGCCGAGCCGGACTAGCGGCGTCCCCCGGACGCGAACCGCCATGCGCGGTCAACGGGAGGGCTTCGGCCCTCCCGTTTCGACATGCGGCAGCCGCGAGCGGCGCGCTAGAGGTCCTTGCGCTGGAAGTAGACGATGCCGGGCACGGTGACCAGCGCGGAGAGCGCGCCGAAGACGAGCAGCACGCGCAGCTGCTCGCCCGCCGAAGCCTCGCCCCGGAACACCTCGGGCAGGCCGCCGACCACGCCCGTCGTGCTCATCCAGTCGACGGCGAGGAACTGGAACGCCGCGCCCGAGACCACCGTGGTCAGCAACACCGTCAGCACGGCAGCCGCCATGTTGCGGAAGATCGCGGACAGGGCGATCCCGAACGCCGCGAGGAAGACGAGCAGCGAGGCGACCGTGAGCAGCCCCCAGGCGATGCCCGCGACCGTCGCGTCCCGCACCGCGTAGCGCAGCATCAGGTAGGCGAGCGGCACGGTCACGCCCGCGTACACGGCGAGGAACACACCGATCCGGGCGGTAATCTTCGACCAGATGTAGGCGCGGCGCGTCACCGACCTCGAGAGGATCGAGTCGGCGACGATGTTCGCCTCCCCGTTCACCGCGCTCGCGGAAAGCACGGAGACGACGAGCCAGGAGAGCGGCGCCAGCACGGCCGCCATGTAGGCCGCCAGCGTCTCCGAGGCGAGCTCGCCCTCGTTCGCGGCGACGACGACGAAGAAGCCCGCCGGCCCGGCCAGCAGCAGGATCCAGACGCGCACCAGCCAGGAGCGCGCCAGTTGCTCCATGTCGAGCCGCAGCAGGTAGAGGTAGGCCTGCATCAGGGCGAGCCGTTCCGGCCGCCGTCGTCGCGGACCATCTCCGCCGTACCCGGCTGCGCCCGGGATTCCCCCGCCGCCCAGTCCGGGGCGCGCAGGAGCCCGCGCGAGCGGTCTTCCTCCAGGCGGCGCAGGAACGCCTCCTCCACCTCGTGGCTGCCGGTGTCCAGGCGCAGCAGCTCGACGGCGCTGTCTTCGACCAGTGCAAGCAGCTTCCTGAGGTAGTCGGTCATCAGCCCGATTCCGAGGAACGTGATGCGGATCTCCGCGCCCACCCGCTCCCAGCGCACGGTGCCGGGCTCGCCCAGCTCCGCAATCCGGCGCTCGAAGGACGCGACGTCGCCCTCGATCTCCACGGTGATCGAGTCCTGGCGGGCGAGCCGCCGCATCTCCGTCATCGGGCCGTCGTAGATCAGCCGCCCCTGCGCGATGACGCCCACGTCCGTGCAGACGCGCTCCACGTCGTTGAGGATGTGCGTCGCGATGATGATCGTGCGATCGCGCCCGGAGAGGTCGCGGATCAGCTCGATCATCTGCCTGCGCCCGGGCGGGTCCAGGCCGTAGGTCGGCTCGTCCAGCACCAGCAGCTCCGGATCGTTCATCAGCGCCGCGGCGATGCCGAGCCGCGTCGCCATGCCCGTCGAGAAGCCCTCGATGCGGTGCGAGGCGACGTCGTAGAGGTCGACCGACTGCAGCAGCGTGGTCATGCGGATCTTCGCGCGATCGGGCGGCAGGCCGACGATCCGGCCGACGAACTCGAGGTAGGAGATGGGCGTCATGTGGCGCGGGAACGACGGCGAGGTCGGCAGGAAGCCGATGCGGCGCCGCAGCTCCGCGCTCTCAGCGCGCATCGGCCGGCCGAGGACGCGGATCTCTCCGGCCGTGGGCCGCTGCAGGCCGAGCATGATGCGGAACGCCGTGGACTTGCCCGCGCCGTTGGGTCCGACGAGGCCGTAGACCGCGTTCTTGCGCACGCGCATGTTCAGCGCGTTCAGGGCGATGTAGCGGTTGTCGTAGATCTTCGTGAGGTCGCGGGTCTCGACGACGTAGGCCGGCCCGGCGGAGCGGCCGGGTTGCATCGGAACCTCGCTCGGCGCGGGATCCTCATCGGTCACGCTCTGACCGTTGCCGATCGCCCGGAGCGATTGCCGCAGTGCGGCCGGGTCCAGCTTCATCGCAACGCTCCGCGTTCCCACGGCCGCCGGCGTGCGTCGCTGCTGCTCCACCGCCCGCCCGGCCGCGCGTCGCGGGATCTTACCACCGCGCCGCGAGGGCGGAGCGCGGAACGCCCTCGCGGGGCGGGGTTGGCCCGCAGGGCCCGATGTGATTCCCTAGACTGCCACCATGCAATCCGTGCTGCTGATCAGCGACGACCCGGAGCACCTCGCGACCGTGCGGGCCGCCGCGCGCGCGCACGGGCACACGCTGCGCAGCGAGCCGACCATCGACCGAGGGCTGCTCGCCGTGCGCGAGCAGCAGCCGGACCTGCTCTGCCTCGACATCAGCGGCGGGGCCTCCCCCAACGGCGTTGCCGCGCTGCTGCGCGACCGGCAGCTGCCATCGAGCCTGCCGGTGCTGGCGATCAGCAGCCGCGAGCACTTCTACATCGTGGGTCCCGGCTCCGGCGTTAGCGACGTGATCGTGACGCCCCTCGACCACGACGAGCTGCAGCTGCGCATCGCCCGTCTCGTCTCCGCCGAGGACGGCGAGGACAGCCAGTTGCTGCGCCGCGGGGCGCTGTTCATCGACCAGGAGCGCTACACCGTGCGCCTCGGCGACGAGGCGGTCGACCTGACCTACAAGGAGTACGAGCTGCTGCGCTTCCTGGCCCAGAACCCCGGCAAGGCGTTCACCCGCGAGATGCTGCTCAACCAGGTTTGGGGCTACGACTACTACGGCGGCGCTCGCACCGTCGACGTCCACATCCGCCGCATCCGCGCCAAGATCGAGCGGCACGAGCCCTTCATCGAGACCGTCCGCAACGTCGGCTATCGCTTCGTCGAGGAGCCGCGCACGACCTGAGCTGCCGCCCGCCATGCTCCGCGGGAGCGGCCGTGGTTCCTCGGCGGGCTCGTCTTCCGGCGGCTCCGAAACATGCCCGAAACGCGGCGGTAATCCGCGGGTAATCGTTGCCTCGTAGGCTCCGGATCATCGCCGGGAGGCTGCGTGCTTCCGGGCGCGGTGAGAACGGATCCCGAATGGAGCGCGGCGCCGGGCGGCGGCCGCGCGCGTGAATGGGGGCAGCGAGTGAACCTTCAGGAACTTCAGCAACTGGCGGCCGACAACGGGGTGACCCGCGTCGATCTGCGCGTGACCGATCTGCCGGGACGCTGGCAGCACTTCACGCTCCCGCCGGACGCCCTCGACGACGATCTCTTCGAGAACGGCAACGGCTTTGACGGCTCCAGCCTGCGCGGCTTCCAGGAGATCCACGAGTCCGACATGCTGCTGGTGCCGGACATCAACACCGCCGTGCTGGACCCGATCCCCGAGGCGCCGACGATCTCGCTGATCTGCAACGTGATCGACGCCGTCACGCACGAGCCGTACACGCGCGACCCGCGCACGGTGGCCATCAAGGCAGAGGAGTACCTCGCCTCGGGCGGCATCGCGGACGAGGCCTTCTTCGGCCCCGAGCCGGAGTTCTTCCTCTTCGACGATGTTCGCTACTCGCAGGGCCAGCAGTCCGCCTTCTACTACATCGACTCGGAGGAGGCGCACTGGAACTCGGGCAAGGACTACAGCGAGACCTTCACAGGCGCGAACACCGGCTACAAGATCCCGGCCAAGGAGGGCTACGCGCCGCTCCCGCCATTCGACAAGACCGCGGGGCTGCGTTCGGATATCGTCGCCGCCATGAACGCCGTCGGAGTCGACACGTTCATCGACCACCACGAGGTGGCGACCGCCGGCCAGGCTGAGATCGGCCTCGGCAAGGCGACGCTCGTCGATCAGGCGGACCGCACCCAGTGGTACCGCTACATGGTGCGTAACGTGGCGCACCAGCACGGCAAGGTCGCGACCTTCATGCCGAAGCCGATCTTCGAGGACAACGGGTCCGGCATGCACACCCACCAGTCCCTGCGCAAGGCCGGCGAGCCGCTCTTCTACGACGCCAACGGCTACGCCGGGCTCTCGCAGCTTGCGCGCTGGTACATCGGCGGCCTGCTCAGGCACGCCGCCGCGGTGCTCGCCTTCGCGGCCCCGTCGACGAACTCCTACAAGCGGCTGGTGCCCGGCTACGAGGCGCCCGTGAACCTCGCCTACTCGATGCGCAACCGCTCCGCGGCGATCCGCATCCCCACCTACCGCATCGGGCAGCCGAACGAGGCCTCTGACAAGCGCGTCGAGTTCCGCCCGCCGGACCCGACGGCCAACTGCTACCTCGCCTTCTCGGCGATGCTGATGGCCGGCCTGGACGGCATCCAGAACCAGATCGACCCCGGTGACCCGCTCGACCGCAACATCTACGAGCTCCCACCGGAGGAGGCCGCGCAGGTGCCGACCGTGCCGGGCTCGCTCGGCGAGGCCCTCGACGCGCTCGAGGCGGACCACGACTTCCTGATGCAGGGCGGCGTGTTCACCCAGGACGTGCTCGACATGTGGCTCGACATGAAGCGCGAGGAAGTCGCTGGCTACGCGCTGCGGCCCACGCCGTACGAGTTCGAGCTCTACTTCAACAACTAGCCTCCGCGGCGCCACAGCCGGGCTGCGGGGAGGCGGAAGCCAACACCGCCTCCCCGCCCGGCCCGGCTCCGGGAACGGAGTGGGACACCCCTCGCCAGCATCCACGCAGCGCACGAGCCCGCGCGGAGCACCATGACTTCAGACGCGATCCACGGCAACGGCGCCAGCCGCGAGACGATCGACCAGCGGCAGCACGTCATCCAGGCGTGCTACGACCACGACGTCAAGTTCATCCGCCTCTGGTTCACCGACATCCTCGGCATCCTCAAGTCCGTCGCCATCACCATCGAGGAGCTCGAGCACGCCCTCGATGACGGCGTCACCTTCGACGGGGCCTCGATCGAGGGCTTCGCGCGCGTGGACGAGGCCGACGTCGTCGCGGTGCCCGACCCCTCGACCTTCCAACTGCTGCCCTGGCGACCCCGCGAGCAGGCCGTGGCCCGGATGTTCTGCGACCTCCGCTCGCCCTTCGGCGAGCCCTTCGAGGGCGACTCGCGGCAGGTGCTGAAGCACACCATCGAGCGCGCGGCGAAGCAGGGCTACACCTTCTACGTCTCGCCGGAGATCGAGTTCTTCTACTTCCGCGGGCCGGACAGCACCGAGCCGCTGGACGCCGGCGGCTACTTCGACCTCACCCCGCTCGACTCCGGCTCCGACTTGCGCCGCGAGACGGTGCTGACGCTGGAGGAGATGGGCATCGGCGTCGCGCTCAGCCACCACGAGGCCGCCCCCAGCCAGCACGAGATCGACCTGCGCTACACCGACGCGCTGACGATGGCGGACTCGATCATGACCTACCGCCTCGTCGTCAAGGAGGTGGCGAGGCGTCACGACGCCTACGCGACGTTCATGCCCAAGCCGAGCTCGGACGAGAACGGCTCGGGCATGCACCTCCAGCTCTCGCTCTTCCGGGGCGAGGAGAACGCCTTCGCGGACGAGTCCGCCCCGCACGAGCTGTCGAGGACGGCGCGCGCCTTCATGGCGGGTCTGCTGGAGCACACGCCGGAGCTGATGCTGGTCACCAACCAGTGGGCGAACTCCTACCGGCGCATCGTCCCCGGCTTCGAGGCGCCCACCCACGCCACCTGGTCCAGCACCAACCACGCCGACCTGCTGCGCGTGCCGCAGCACAAGCCGGGCGAGGCTGCCGCCGCCCGCATCGAGTACCGCGTCCCGGACGCCGCCTGCAACCCCTACCTCGCCTTCGCCGCGATCCTCGAGGCCGGCCTCGACGGCGTGGCGCGCGAGCTGCCCCTGCCGGACGAGCTGGAGCGGCCGATCGGCGAGCTGACGGACGAGGAGGTCACGCGGCGCGGCATCGAGGCGCTGCCCGCCTCCCTCGGCGACGCGATCTCGGCGTTCGAGCGCTCGGAGCTGCTGCCGGGCGTGCTCGGCGAGCACATCCGCGACTCGCTCGTGGCGAACAAGCGCCACGAGTGGTCCGAGTTCCGCGCCCAGGTCTCTGAGTTCGAGCTGCGCCGCTACCTGTCCGTGCTGTAGCGGGCGACCGCCCCTAGCCGAACAGCACCGCCGAGGCCTCGTCCGCGACCTCGAGGACGGGGGCCGCCCAGAGGCCGACGACGAAGATGCCGATGAAGAGCACGCCGGTGACGCCGAAGGCGAGCGGCGAGGGCCGCCAGCGGCCGCCGCCGTCCTCGGCGGGCGCCACCACGTACATCACGCGGATCACCTTCAGGTAGTAGTAGAGCGAGATCGTGCTCATGATCACCGCCACGCCCGAGAGCCAGAGGAAGCCCTCCTCGGCGGCCGCCTGGAAGATGAAGAACTTCGTCACGAAGCCGGCCAGCAGCGGCATCCCGCTCAGCGAGAACAGCCCCGTCGTGATCACCAGCGCCAGGTAGGGCTGCGTCTCCGCGAGGCCGCGGAAGTCCTCGATCTGCTCGCTGCCGATGCGGTTGTAGACCGCGATCACGGCAATGAAGACCGCGAGGTTCGTGACCAGGTAGCCCGCAAGGTGCAGCAGCAGCGCCGACCCCGAGGCGTCCGAGACGGTCGTGATCGCCATCAGCATGAAGCCGACCTGCCCGATCGAGGAGTAGGCGAGCAGGCGTTTGATGTTCGTCTGCACGAGCGCGACCAGGTTGCCCGTCACCATCGTCGCCACGGACAGCGTGGCGAGCATCCACTGCCAGTCGTCCTGCACCGGCAGCAGCCCGGTCCCGAACAGCCGCAGCAGCAGCGCGAACGTCGCCGCCTTCGAGGTGGCCGCGATGTAGGCCGTCACCGGCAGCGGCGCGCCCTCGTAGGCGTCGGGCGTCCACATGTGGAACGGCACCGCCGAGGCCTTGAAGCCGAGCCCGCCGACGAGGAAGGCGAGGCCGAGCAGCAACACCGGCGAGCCCTGCACCGAGGCGTCGCCGAGCGCGGCCGCGATGCCCTCGTAGCTGGTCGTGCCGGCGGCCCCGTAGATCAGGCTGAGGCCGTAGAGCAGCATCGCCGAGGCGACGCCGCCGAGCAGCACGTACTTGAGCCCCGCCTCGCCGGAGCGGCGGTCGTCCTTGGCCAGCGAGACGGCGACGTAGAGCGAGAAGGAGAGCAGCTCGATCGAGATGTAGGCGGTGAGCAGCTCGCGCGCGCCCGCCATGTAGATCGCGCCGATCGTGGAGACCAGCAGCAGCGCGTAGAACTCGCCCTGGTGGCGGATGTTGCGCTCGATGAACTCGTGCGAGCCGAGGATCACGACCAGCACCGTGGCCGTGAACAGCACGCGGAAGAACAGCGTGTAGTCGTCGACGCCGATCAGCCCGGCGAAGTCGGTGTTGCGGTCGGCGAAGAAGAGGCTGGCGACCCCGGCGGCGATCGCTCCGAGGGCGGCGAGCGCCGGGATCAGGCGCCTCGAGACCCCCAGCTCGCGCCGGAAGGCGTCGACCAGCAGCACCACCGCCGCGGCGCCGGCGAGGATGAACTCCGGAATCAGCAGCGCGTACTCGAAGTTCACAGCAGCACCTCGGGTATGCCGGCCTCGAGGCCCGCGGCGACGCGGTCGATCCAGGGCGAGGGCCAGAGGCCGAGCGCGAAGATCGAGACCGCGAGCACGGTCGCGCCGGCGCGCTCGGCCCAGGTGATCTCGCCGACGCTACTCCAGCGCGGGCTCGGCTCGCCGAAGAAGGTCTGCGCGAACATGCGCAGCAGGTACGTCGCCGTGATCGCGGCCGTGAGCACAGCCAGCGCGCCGACCAGCGGGTAGGCGCGGAAGGCGCCGATGAAGATGTGCAGCTCGGCGATGAAGCCGGACAGGCCGGGCAGGCCGAAGGAGGCGAGCCCGGCGATCACGAAGAAGACCGCCCAGATCGGCATGCGCCGCGCCATGCCCGAGTAGTGGTTCAGCTCGCGGTCGTGCGATTGGTCGTAGAGCGCGCCGATGAGGAGGAAGAAGAGGGCCGTCATTACGCCGTGCGCGAACATCTGCAGCACCGCGCCGCTCATCCCGATCAGGTTGAGCGTGCCCAGCCCGACGAAGACGTAGCCCATGTGCGAGACCGAGGAGAAGCCGGTCATCAGCTTGAAGTCGGTCTGGCGCAGCGCGCCGACCGCCCCGTAGAGCGCGCCGATGATGCCGAGCGTGAGCAGGGCCGGCGCCCAGAACTCGGCGCCCTCGGGCAGCATCTGGAAGCCGAGGCGGATGATGCCGAACGCGCCGAGCTTCATCAGCACGCCGGCGTGCAGCATCGAGACGGCCGTCGGAGCGGCCGCGTGGCCGTCGGGCGACCAGGGGTGGAACGGGAAGATGCCGGCCAGCGTGCCGCAGCCGATGGCGACCAGCGGGAACATGATCAGCTGGAAGTTGCGCCCGTACTCCGCGTCGAAGAGCGCCGGCATGTCGAACGTCCCGAGGCCGGCCTCGGTGAAGATCCCGAAGATCGCGATGAAGATCAGGATCGAGGCGGCGACGAGCATCATCATCAGCTTCATCGCGCCGTA
>VXMT01000235.1 GCA_009840965.1 Chloroflexota bacterium | reverse complement strand
AAACTCCAGAGGGCGGACCCTCCCTCACCCGCGGGGGTGTGGGGGGATCCCCCACGAAGCACTGGCTCTCCCTCGGGGAGAGGGGGCCGGAAGGGATGCTGGCCGCGCCGGAAATGTGTACGCGCTTTACAACGGGCTGTTGGCAAGTTATCTTTGCGTATGCACGTCAACAATTCCGAGCCGACAGGAGGAGCTGCGTGCCCGACTCCCCGTTTGACGACTATCTCGACCTCGTGGAGGCCGCGCGCGAGCTGGGCATCCACCCCCAGAGCCTGCGCAGGCTGATCAAGCAGAAGCGCGTCCCGGCCGTGCTCTTCGCCGGCAAGTACCTGATCGAGCGCGACAAGCTCGAGATGTTCAAGGCCAACTACGACCCCCGGCCCGGCCGGAAGCCGCTGCGCCGCCTGATCTAGGACACCCGCCAAGAACGCCGGAGGCGCGACCGTGACGCAGCCGCGGCACGCGGGGTCGGACCAACCGCGCGGCCGTCTCTGGCTCGCCGATCTGCTGTGGCGCCTCGGCTGCGTGCAGTTCGGCGACTTCTCGCTCGGCCGCACCGTTCGTAACTCGCCGATCTACATCAACCCCAAGCTGATCGTCTCGCAGCCGGAGGCGCTCGCGCGCGTCGGCGAGCTC
Source organism: Chloroflexota bacterium (assembly GCA_009840965.1). Lineage (GTDB taxonomy): Bacteria > Chloroflexota > Dehalococcoidia > UBA2979 > UBA2979 > VXMT01. Next base: position 10,243 of record VXMT01000235.1, on the reverse strand, counting down.
ATGGACGACGAGCTGCAGCTCGCGATGTCGATGCGCAACCCGCACGTGGAGCGCTTCGACCTGATCGCGGGCGTCCCCATCGGCGGACTGCACATCGCGACGGCGCTCTCGCTGCAGATGCGCGTGCCCCTGATCTACGCGCGCCCGCGGGCGCCCGGCGACGAGCCCGGCCGGCGGCCACAGATCGAGGGCAGCTACCGGCCGGGGCAGACCACGCTGATCGTCGACGACCTCGCGGCGGGCGGCGGCTCGCTGGTGGAGGCGGTCGAGAGCCTGCGCAGCGCCGGGCTGCGCGTGCGCGACGCGGCGGTGCTGATCGACCGCGAGCAGGGCGCGACACGCCGCCTCGAACCCCTCGGCGTACGCCTGCACCCGACGCTCACGCTCGACGTGCTGCTCACCTTCCTGCACGGCGAGCAGCGGATCGACCCGGACGACTACCGCGCCTCGATGGCGTACCTGCACCGCGAGGGCGAGCCCCGCTCCGAGTTCGACCAGTAGCGCAGCGGCAGGGGCGCACGAGCGTCGCTCTGCTACACTCGCCCACACGACACTACCGGCCCGACCGACGCCGAGAGGAACGCGCCATGGCCGTCAAGAACGAGCTGGAGCCCTTCACGCGCATCGATGTCCACGAGGCGCACGAGATGATCGAGCAGGGCGACGTGCAGGTGGTCGACACCCGCGAGCCCTACGAGCACGCCGAGGGCCACGTGCCGGGCTCCCTCAACATCCCGCACATGGCGACGCTGCCGCGCGCCGGGGAGCTGGCGACGGACCGCCCGATCCTCTTCATCTGCAAGTCCGGCCAGCGCTCCGCTGTCGCCGCGGAGTTCGCCGCCACCATGGGCCTCACCGACCTCTACAACGTCGAGGGCGGCCACGACGACTGGCGCGAGGCCGGCTACCCGATGGACACCTAGCAACCCGCCTGCCCGAACGCTCATGACCGCCAACGCCGGCGCGCGCAGCTACCTGCTGTTCGACATCGACGGCACGCTGATGGAGGCCTATGGCGCGGGGCGCGCCGCCCTCCAACGCGCCGCCGCCGAGGCCACCGGCGTCGCCGGCGCGATGGACGGCATCGTCTTCGCCGGCCGCACCGACTCCTGGATCCTCTCCCGGGTCGAGCAGGCGACCGGCGTGCGCATCGACCGCGAGAGCTACGTCCCGCGCTACCTCGGGATCCTCGAGGAAGAGCTGGACGCGCGGAACCCGCGGGCGTTGCCCGGCGTGGCGGACCTGCTAGAGCGGCTCGCCGCTCGCGAGGACGTCGTGCTCGGCCTCTGCACCGGCAACATGCGGGCGGGCGCCTTCGCAAAGCTGCGGCGCGCCGGGATCGACGGCTACTTCGCGAGCGGTGGCTTCGGCGACCGGCACGAGGACCGCGTCGACGTCACCCGCGAGGCGGCCCGCGCCACTGGCTGGAGGTCCGGCGCACCGCTCGCGCACGTCGGCGACACCGAGCACGACATTCGCGCCGCCCACGCCGTCGGGGCCGCCGCCGTCGGTGTCGCCACCGGCTGGCACGGCGAGGAGCAGCTGCGCGAGGCGGACGCCGACCTGCTGCTCGCAGACCTCACGGGCGGCGAGCACACCGTGGCGGCGCTGCTCGCGGTGGCGAGTACCGCGGCCGCATGAGCACCGCCGAGGCCACGCACGACGTCGCCGTGATCGGCGCGGGCATCGTCGGCCTGGCGACGGCGAAGGCGCTGCTGGAGCGCTGGCCGCAACTGCGGGTCTGCGTGCTGGAGAAGGACGCGCGGATCGCCGGCCAGCAGACCTCGCACAACAGCGGCGTGATCCACTCCGGCATCTACTACCGGCCGGGCTCGCTCAAGAGCGAGTTCTGCGTGCGCGGGCGCGACGCCCTCGTGCGCTTCTGCGAGGAGCACGAGATCCCTCACGAGCTGTGCGGCAAGCTGATCGTCGCGACCCGCGAGGAGGAGCTGCCGCGGCTCGCTACGCTCGCCGAGCGGGCGACGGCGAACGGGGTGCGGGGGCACGAGCTGGTCGGCCCGGAGCGGGTGGCCGAGATCGAGCCGCACGTGCGCGCTCTGCGGGCGCTCTGGGTGCCCTCGACGGGCATCGTCGACTTCACGCTGCTCGCCGAGGCGTACGCCGGCATCGTCCGCGAAGCCGGAGGCGAGCTACTGCTGGGCGCACCCGTGGAGTCCTCGTGGCTGACCGGCGGCGTGCGCTACGTGCGGGCGGGCGAGGAGGAGCGCTCGGCGCGGCTGTTCGTGAACTGCGCGGGGCTGCACGCCGATCGCGTGGCGCGGCGGCTGGGGGCACGTACGCCGGTGCGCATCGTGCCCTTCCGGGGCGAGTACTACACACTGCGGCCGGAGCGCGAGGAGTTCGTGCGCGGGCTGATCTATCCCGTGCCCGATCCCGCCCTGCCCTTCCTCGGCGTGCACTTCACGCGCAACATCCGCGGCTACGTCGAGGCGGGGCCCAACGCCGTGCTCGCCAGCGCGCGCGAGGGCTACCGCAAGCGTGACGTGAACCTCGGCGACGTCTGGGAGATCGCGCGCTATGGCGGCTTCTGGCGCGTCGCGCTGCGCGAGTGGCGGACGGGCCTCAACGAGGTCCACCGCTCGCTGCGCAAGTCCGTCTTCGTGCGCGACCTGCAGCGGCTGATCCCGGAGGTGCGCGGCGAGGACCTCACGACGGGCGGCTCCGGCGTGCGCGCCCAGGCCGTCGCGCCGGACGGCGCGCTGCTCGACGACTTCCTGATCGAGCGCACGGAGGCGGCGCTGCACGTGCTCAACGCGCCCTCGCCCGGCGCGACCTCCTCGCTGCTGATCGGCGAGCACATCGCCTCGATGGCAGGGGAGATGCTCGGGCTCGCTGCCTGAGCGGCCGGCGGGCGTCGCGCCTTCGAAGCGACTACCATCACGCGCACCACGAGACCGCCGGGCACCGATGGCGATGCGCCCGGCGTGCGCCGAAGCGGAGGAGTTGCGCAGCGATGGCCTCTGGACCACTCGCCGGCATCCGGGTGCTCGAGTTCTCGCTGATCGTCGCGGGGCCGGCGACGGGCATCAACCTCTCCGACCTCGGGGCCGACGTGATCAAGGTCGAGCCGCCGGGCGGAGAGGCGATCCGCCAGTCCGGCGCGGTGGTCCCGAACGAGAGCAAGGCCTTCCAGGGCTACAACCGCGGCAAGCGCGGCATCATCGTCGACCTCGCGGACCCCCGCGGCCTCGAGGTCATCGAGCGCCTCATGCCGAACATCGACGTCGTGACGAGCAACTACCGCCCCGGCGTCGCCGAACGGCTCGGCATCGACTACGAGTCGCTGGTGAGACTGCGGCCGGACCTGGTCTACCTCGAGGCGACCGGGTTCGGCGCCAGCGGGCCGGCGAGCTCGCTCGGAGGGTCCGACATCGTCGCGCAGGCCTACTCCGGCCTGATGGCGGGCGATGCGAAGGTCGACGAGCACGGCGCGCCGCAGACGATCAGCGCGACGCCGGTCTCCGACTACGGCACCGCGCTCGGCTCGGCGATGGGGATCTGCGCGGCGCTGTTCCACCGCGAGCGCACGGGCGAGGGGCAGCTGATCCAGGCCTCGCTGCTGCGCTCGGCGCTGTTCCTGCAGGCCAACGCCGTCATGCGGGAGCCGGTCACGGACGCCGTCTCGGCGCAGCCCATGCTGCAGGCCGTCGAGGAAGCGCGAGCAGCGGGCGGATCGTACGCCGACGTCATCGGCCTGCGGCAGCTCGCGCGCCGCCTGCGGGCGTCCATGCGGATCTTCTACGGCGGCTACCGGGCGCGCGACGGCGGGCTCGTCCTCGGCGCGCTCACGCCGGCGACGCGGAACAGCATCCGGCGCATCCTCGGCCTCGAGGGCGAACGCTCGGACGACCCGGACTTCGACGCGGCGGACCCGGAGAACCAGGCCGGTGTCGAGGCCTGGCTCGACACGGTGCGCTCCCGGATGGCGGAGCGCCCGGTGGCCGAGTGGATCGAGGAGTTCGGCGCGGCCGGCGTCCCGGCCTCGGCGGTCCAGTTGCCGGAGGAGCTGGCCGACGACCCGCAGGTGCTGGCCGAGGGGATGATGACCGAGCTCGAGCACTCCGTGACCGGCCCGCAGCGTGTCGTCGGCCCGATCGTCACGATGTCGAAGACACCGACCGAGGCGCGCCTCCCGGCTCCCGCGCTCGGCGAGCACACGCGCGAGGTCCTGACGGAGTTTGGCTTCGCCCGCGCCGAGGTGGAGGCGCTCGAAGCCGCCGGCGTCATCGAGCAGGGAGCGATCTCGCCTCGAGCCCCGTGGTAGCGCGAGCCCCCGCCCTTACAGGCGAGCCGTGCAGCGGATCTCGACCATGAAGTCCGGGTGCGCGAGCGCCACGACCTGCACGAGCGTGCTCGCGACCTCGATCGGCTCGCCCGCGGGCACGCCGTAGGCCTCGTGCCGCACCTCGCCCGCGACCTCCGAGGCCGCGGCGACATCGGTCACGTAGGTCACCTCCTCGACGACGTTGGCGAGGTCCGCGCCGAAGGGGGCGAGCGCTCGGGCGATGTTCGCGTAGACGGCGCGCATCTGCGCGGCCATGTCGCCCGCTCCGACCAACTCGCCGCCCTCGTCACGCGCGATCTGGCCGGAGACATACACCGCGTCGCCGGCGCGGACGGCCTGCGCGTAGCCGTAGCGCCGCTCGGCCTCGCCTCCGAAGTACGCGGCCTGCCGCTCGCCGCTCATGCGTCATCCGCCTCAGAGGTCCAGGCGCGGATCAGCTGGTGCGAGATCGTGAACGGCGCGGGGACGCCGAAGTCGAGGTCGCTCTCGCCCTCGGCCCCGCTTGCGGCGAAGTCGAGCGCGCGCGCCACCTCGGCGCGGCCGAACCAGCGGGCGTCCTTGATCTCCTCCGGGTCGATCGCGATCGCCTCGCTCGCGGCCTCGGCGTGGCAGCCGAGCATCAGCGAGGCGGGGAAGGGCCAGGGCTGCGAGGAGTGGTAGCGCACGGCGCCGACCTCCACGCCGGCCTCCTCGCGCACCTCGCGGCGTACGGCCTCCTCGACGGTCTCGCCGGGCTCCATGAAGCCGGCGATGCACGTGTAGTTCGAGCCGGGCCGGGCGCGACCGCTCACGAGCAGGCAGCGATCGCCGTCGATGATGAGCACGATCACCACCGGATCGACGCGAGGGAAGTGCTCGGCGGAGCAGGCCTCGCAGACGCGCATCAGGCCGCCGTTGCGCGGCTCGGTGGCTCCCCCGCAGACCGCGCAGAAGCGATGGCGCGCGTGCCAGTCCACCAGCGACCGCGCCTGCGCGAGGATCGCGGTGTCGCGCACCGGCAGGTCGGGGGAGACGCCGCGAACCTCGGCGAAGCGCCGACCGTCCCCGAGCGCATCGCCGAGGGCCGACTCGTCGATCGCCGTCAGGTCGATCGCGAAACGCGGCTCGCCGTCGTCGAGGCCGAGCAGGACCACGTCATCGCCGTGCGCGCCGTCGCTCAGCTCGTCGGGGGCGAGCCAGGCGACCTTCGGCGCGGGGTCGCCCTCGACCAGCGCCTCGAGGTCCCGCAGCGCGAGGTAGCGGCGTCCGGGATGCGCGAGCTGGCCGCCGAGCCAGGCCGGGTCGCGGCGCTCGTTGCCGGCGCGGTCGAGCGGGCTGCCCGTGAAGACGTGCCCCGGGTCCTGGGCGGAGCCGTAGCCTTGTCCGGGCATCGCGCCTCCTCGCGTCCGGCCGCTCGCGCGCCGTCCGAGAGTCTGCGCCCTCCCGCGCGTCGCGTCGAGGGCGCGACGGGCCTCGCGACGCCAGGATCGCCTCGTGGCGTTAGGATCGCGCCGTGGCGGAGGCGGGAGGCGGAGATGGTGCTGCAACTGGCGAAGGCGGGGATGGACGTCGCCATCGTGGTGACGGACGCGGAGCGGATGGTGGCCTTCTATCGCGACACGCTGGGACTGACGTTCCAGCGATCGCGCGAGACCGGGCCGGGCGGGACGATGCACCTGCTCGAGTGCGGCGACTCGCTCCTCAAGCTCCTTGATCCGCCCGAGCTGCCGCCGCACCAGCACGCGCGCGGCGGGACGCGGGCGCAGACCGGCCTGCGCTACCTCACGATCCACGTCCACAACATCGACGAGCTCGTCACGCGTTGCGAGGCGGCCGGCTGCCACTTCCCCGTCCCGCTGCGCGACTCGACCGGCGGAGGCCGCTACTGCCAGCTCGAGGACCCCGAGGGCAACGTCGTCCAGCTTCAGCAAAGCGACTGAGCGGGAGCTGACTGCGGTACGATCGATCTCCTCGGGGGAGTTGGGAGCGGATCACAGTGGCGGAGCTGAGCCTCGAAGACCTTGTGGCCAACCGCACCATGTCGCCGGAGATGGCGGCGACGCTGGCGGCGGCCGCGCGCGAGCGGCGCTCGCTGCTCTTCTTCGCGATCCCGCGGCTGGCCGGCAAGACCACGACGATGCTCGCCACGCTCGACCACGCGCCCGAGGGCACGCCGATCCACGAGCTGTCGACCGAGACCGAGCCGGACCTCGGCATCCCGGACCCTCCGGACGGCGGCTACCTGGTGATGCACGAGATCGCGCAGACGGACTTCCCCCACTACCTCTGGGGCGAGCCGGTGCGGCGCGTCTTCGAGGCGCTGCGCGGCGGCGGCCTCTCGCTCGCCACCGTGCTCCACGCGGGCGGGTACGAGGAGGCGTTCTCGATCATCCTCGAGCGCAACGAGGTGCCCGACGCCGACGCGGCGCTCATCGACTACGCCGTGCACATCCGCAGCCTCGGCCCCGACTGGCGCGAGCCGACGCGCCGCGTCGTCGTCGAGTTGCATGAGGTGACCGGCGTCGAGGGCGGGCGCGCGGTCGTGAACCTCCTCCACCGCTGGGACGAGGAGCAGGACCGCTTCGCGGTCGTCGACGAGCCCTCGCTGCTCGCGGCGGACGGCGAGGAGCTTGCGCGGCTCGCCGAGGACTTCCGCGGGAGGCTTGAGGCGTAGCGGGGGCCGCAGCCCGACCGCGGTTCACATCACCGCCGGATTCGCGTACCGTGCTGCCGCGCGCGCCGCGCACGATGAGAGCGACCTGAGAGGGGCCCCGTCCATGTGCTTCAAGTTCGACTCCCTGCCGCCGATCCCGGCCATCGCCGGGGCCGCCGTCCAGCACGAAGACCTGACGCTCACCGCTTCCGACGGCAACCAGCTTTCGGCCTTCAGCGCGCTGGCCGACGAGCCGCTCGGCCCGGCCGTCGTCGTGATGCCGGACGTGCGCGGGCTCTACCGCTTCTACGAGGAGCTGGCGCTGCGCTTCGCCGAGCGCGGGTACGACTCGGTCGCGATCGACTACTTCGGCCGCACGGCCGGCCTCGGCAAGCGGGGCGAGGACTTCGACTTCTGGCCCGAGGTGCGGGCCACCACCGCCGCCGGCGTCGCCGCCGACGTGCGCGCGGCCAGCGACCAGCTGCGCAGCCGCGAGGGCCAGGCCGACCGCGCCGTCTTCACCATCGGCTTCTGCTTCGGCGGCTCGTCGTCCTGGCAGCAGGCCGTCGAGGGCCACGGACTGGCCGGCGTGATCGGCTTCTACGGCATGCCGACGAACCAGTGGTTCGAGGACTCAGCGCCGGTGATCGAGCGCGCCGGCGAGTTCGCCTGCCCGGTGCTGGCCATCCAGGGCGGCGCCGACGGGAACATCACGAAGGAGCACAACGACAGCTTCCAGGCCGCGCTCAGCGAGGCGGGTGTCGAGCACCTCGTGATTTCCTACCACGGCGCGCCGCACTCCTTCTTCGACCGCACCGCCGAAGAGAACCAGACCGCCTCGGCAGACGCTTGGGAGCGCGTGCTCGCCTTCATCGCGAACCACTCGTAGGCGGGGCACACGGGGCAACGAGGGCCGGGAGGGCGCGTGCTCACGCGCCTCGACGGCCGCGTGGCCGTCGTCACCGGCGCCGGACGCGGCATCGGGCGCGCCGCCGCCGAGGCGCTGGCCGCCCTCGGTGCGGCAGTCGTCGTCAACGACCCCGGCGTGAGCGACCGCGGCGAGGGCGAGGACCGAGCCTTCGCCGACGAGGTCGTCCAGGGCATCCGCGCCTCCGGCGGCACGGCCGTCGCCAGCTACGACTCCGTCGCCGAGTGGGAGTCGGCAGGCCGCATCTTCGAGACCGCGGAGCGCGAGCTGGGCGCGGTCGACATCCTCGTTAACAACGCCGGGCTCGCGGCAGGCGCGCCGGTCGACAGGCTGGATCCGGAGCTGTTCGCGACCGTCGTCGGTGTGCACCTCTTCGGCACGTTCCACTGCACCCGCCACGCCGTCGAGGGCATGCGCGAGCGCGGCTGGGGCCGGGTCGTGAACATCGTCTCGCGGGCCGGGCTGCTCGGGTCTCCGGGGACCTCGGCCTACGCGGCGGGCAAGGCGGGCATCTACGGCTTCACCAACTCCGCCTCGCGCGACCTCGGGCGCTACGGCATCACGGTCAACAACGTGACCCCGGCGGCCACGCACACCCGCATGATCGACGACGCCGTCGAGCGCGCCCGCGCGAGGGGTCTCGACAGCTCCTCGGCGGAGCGGATGCTGGCGGTCGCGCAGGAGCCGGAGCGGGTGGCGGCGGTGATCGCCTTCCTCTGCACGGAGGCGGCGGCGGGCATCAGCGGCCAGACCTTCTTCGTGCAGGGCAACGCCGTCGGCCTCTTCGCCCCCCTCGAGGTCACGCAGACCCTCGAGCGCGACGAGCCCTGGACCCCCGAGACCCTCGCCGAGGCCGCCCGGGAGTTCCGCCTCCACCCGCTCGACGCGCTGTACTAGCGAGCAGCCCAACCGGACCCGCACGGTGGATTGGCCGCTCCGCTATCCTCGCAGCGCGCGCGAGGAGGCAGAGTGAGCGTTCGCAACCGGGCGGCGATCGTGGGGGTGGGCGAGACCGAGTTCTCGCGCAACGCCGGGCGCTCCAACCTGCAACTCGCCCTCGAGGCGATCACGGCGGCGCTCGAGGACGCCGGGCTCACGACTGACGACGTCGACGCGATCGTGAAGATGCACGCCAACACCGACCTCTTCGAGATCGACATCATGCGCAGCCTCGGCATCCAGAACCTGCGCTTCTTCAGCGAGATCCCGCACGGCGGCGGCGGCTCTGTCGGCACCGTCGTGCACGCGGCGGCGGCGATCGCCGCCGGGCAGGCCGACGTCGTCGTCTGCTTCCGCTCGATCCGCCGCTCGCTGATGCCGGCCAGCCGCTCGCGGGCCGGCCGCTACGTCCCGGACGGCATGCAGTACCGCATTCCCGTCGGCCTCGTCACGCCGGTGCAGTGGGTGGCGATGTTCGGGCGGCGCTACCTGAACGACTACGACCTCACCACCGAGGCGTTCGGCCTCTGCGCCGTGCAGATCCGCAACAACGGCGCAATCAACCCGCACGCGATGCAGTACGGGCGCACCGTCACCCTTGAGGACCACCACAACTCTCGCTGGATCTCGGAGCCGCTGCGGCTGCTCGACTGCTGCCTCGAGACCGACGGCGGCAGCGCCGTCGTCGTCGTCTCGGCGGAGAAGGCGCGGGAGCTGGCGGCGAGCGGCCGCTCGAAGCGCCCGCCGGTGTTCATCACCGGGGCCGCGCAGGGCACCGGCAGCCGCACCGAGTCGATGACCAGCTACCAGCGCGACAGCATGTCGGTGCTCGAGGAGGCCGAGGAGACGGCCCGCGAGGTCTACCGCGTGGCGGAGATGGAGCCGGGCGACATCGAGACGCTGCAGCTCTACGACCACTTCACGCCGATGGTGCTGATGTCGCTGGAGGCCTACGGCTTCGCCGCGCCGGGTGCATCCCACGAGCTGTTCCGCGAGGGCCGCACCACCCTCGAGGGCGACATCCCGCTCAACACGCACGGCGGGCAGCTCGCCGACGGCTACCTGCACGGCTTCAGCATGATCACCGAGGCGGCGCGCCAGATCCGCGGCGACGCGGTGAACCAGCTCGAGCGCCGCCCCCGGACCGCCCTCGCGACCGCCGGGACCGGCGTCCCGACAAGCGCGCTGATCCTCTCGGCCGACGGCGCGTAGCGCGCCTCCTCCGGTCCCCTTCCGGTCCCCTCTTCCCCGAGGGGAGACCTGCTTCGCCTGCATTTGGGGGTGAGGGAGGGTCCACCCTCCGGGATCGCGTTGCGCCGCCGGGGCGTTCGGAGGCGCGCAGGAGTCCTCCCCCTCACCCCCGCCCTCTCCCCAGGGAGAGGGGGCCGGATCACCGGAATGACAGGACGGGGCGGACTCCGGTCCCCTCTCCCTGGAG
>VXMT01000187.1 GCA_009840965.1 Chloroflexota bacterium | reverse complement strand
CTCTGGCTCCGACCCCCAGCGCAACGCCGACAACCACCGCCACGCCGGCTCCCACCCCGGCCCCCGAGGTGGAGGCGGAGGCGACGGCCGCACTGCCCAACCTGCCGGACCTTGTCGATCAGGTCATGCCCTCGATCGCGCAGATCCGCGTGGACGCACAGGGCACGGGGAGCGGCATCGTGATCGACCGGGACGGGCACATCCTCACCAACCGCCACGTGGTCGAGGGCGCCACCCGCATCGTCGTCGAGCTGCGGGACGGGACCACGGCGACCGCGGACGTGATCGGGATGGACGCCGGGAACGACCTCGCGGTGATCCGTGCCGACCTGCCCGTCGAGTCGCTGAGCCCGGCCGTCCTCGGGGACTCGGGGCTGGTGCGCGTGGGCGAGCCGGTCTTCGCGATCGGCAACCCGTTCGGGCTCGGGTTCACCGTGACGTCGGGGATCATCAGTGGCCTCGGTCGCGAGTCGGACGGCGAGCCCGGCGGCCACCGCATCCGCGGCGTCCTGCAGACCGATGCGGCCGTGAACCCCGGCAACTCCGGGGGGCCCCTGTTCAACGCGGCGGGCGAGGTGATCGGCATCAACACCGCCCTCGAGAACCCGTACGGGCAGCGCGTCTTCGTCGGCGTCGGCTACGCCGTGCCCTCGAACACGGCGCTGCGCTACCTCCCGAGGCTGATGGCGGGCGAGGAGATCGAGCACCCGCAACTCGGCATCGCGGGCGTCGCGCTCAACGCGCTCACCGCCGAGGACGCGGGCGTCGATGTCGAGCGCGGCGTCTACGTCACCCACGTCGTACCGGACAGCGCGGCCGCTGCCGTCGGCCTCGTCGCCGCCTCCGAGGACGACGGCTCGGGCCTCGACCGCGGCGGCGACGTGATCACCGCGATCGACGGCGTCGAGGTGCAGGACGTCCAGGAGCTCGCGCGCATCATCGACAGCCACGAGGTGGGCGACACGGTCGCGCTGACCGTGGTGCGCGACGGCGAGGAGATCACCGTCGAGGCCGTGCTCCGCGCCTGGATCACCGGATGAGCTGAGTCCTACCCGAGCGGGGCGGGCTCAGCTCGCGGGCGGCAGCGGCAACGGGCGGCCGGCGACCATCAGCCAGGCGCGATCGGCGGCGGCGGCGGCACGCTGGTTCACGCGGCCGAGCAGGTCGCGGTAGTGACGCCCCAGCGGGTACTCGGGCACCAGGCCGCCACCCACCTCGTTCGTGACCACGATCGTCTCGCCCTCGCGCGCGCGGGCGAGGGCGATCAGCCGCTCCGCCTCGCCGTCCAGCTCGCGCCCGAGGTCGGCGACGGCCTCGAGGTCCGGCGTCTCGCCCAGCTCGAGCAGGCGGTTGCTGACCCACAACGAGAGGCAGTCGAGCAGCACGCAGGACGCGCCATCCTCGGCCGCGAGCGCGCCCGCCGGGTCCCGAGGCTCCTCGATCGTACGGGCGTCCTCAGGGCGATCGCGGCGGTGCGCGGCGATGCGTGCGGCCAGCTCCTCGTCGCTCGCGACCATCGTCACGAGGTAGACGAGCGGCCGGCCGGTCTCGCGCGCCAGCCGCTCGGCGAAGCGGCTCTTGCCGGAGCGCGCGCCCCCTGTGACAAAGCTGATCTCACCCATGCCGGACGGCCGCGACGCTGAGGCCGGCTACGTGAAGAGGAGCGGCTCGAGCCAACCCTCGGAGGAGGCGGCCACGAGCGCGATCAGCGTCGTCGCCTGGGCGATCTCGATCGCGGCGCCGTGCGTGTCGCCGGTCACGCCGTCGAGCATCCTCGCGGCGGCGGCGGAGAGGATCAGCGCTCCCGCGAAGGCAACGAGGGGCAGGTAGAGCCCTCCGGCGCCGAAGAGCGCGGCGGAAGCCGCGAAGGCAATCACGGCGGAGAGCGGCGCGGCCAGCGGCCAGACCCCCTGGCGCAGCGCGTGGCCCAGCCCTCGAGGGCGAGCGGGCGGGAACAGCGCCGCGATCGGCGCTACCGACCAGCGCGCGAGCGCCGGCGCGAGCACCAGCCCCGCCGTACGCACGTCGCCATCGAGGGCGGCGAGCGCCGACCATTGCACGATCAGCACGATCACCAGCGACATCACGCCCGCCGGGCCGACGTTGCCGGCGCTCATCACGCCCAGGCGCTGCGCGCGGTCGCCCTGCAGCGCCATGCCGTCGGCGGTGTCGGCGACGCCGTCGAGGTGCAGGCCGGCGCTGATCACCGCGAGAAACGCGATCAGCACCGCGGAGACGACCGCCATCGGCAGCAGCTCTGCCAGCAGAGAGTCGATCAGCGCCAGGCACAGTCCGATCAGCAGGCCGATGGCCGGGTACCAGCCGAGCGCCCGCCCGAAGCTGCGGTCGTCCCAGGTGCGGACGCGGCGCAGCCGCAGCGGTGTGATGAACTCAAGCGCGATTAGCAGCGAGGCGAGCTGCGCGCGCAGTTCCGCAAAGGCGCCCATCATGCTCTCCTGACCTGCCCGGCTCCCGGGCTACTGCGGCCCGGCGTCCGAAACGCCAGCCTCGCCGAAGGTCGCCATCTCGTCGAGCACGCGGCAGGCGGCGACGCAGAGCGAGATGCCCAGCGCGGCGCCGCTCCCCTCGCCCAGCCGCATCCCGAGGTCGAGCAGTGGCTCGGCCTCGAGCGTCTCCAGCACCGCTCCGTGCCCCGGCTCGGGCGAGCGGTGCGAGGCGACGATGTAGTCTCGCACACCCGGCGCGATTGCCACAGCGACGAGCGCGGCCGCGCCCGAGATGAGGCCGTCCATCACCGCCGGGATCCGCGCCGCCGCCGCACCCAGGTAGACCCCGGCCAGCACCCCGATCTCGTGTCCACCGAGGGCGGCGAGCAGCGCGACGCCGTCTTCCCGGTCCGGGCGGTTCGCGGCGAGCGCGGCCTCGACGGCCGCGACCTTCGCCTCGAAGGCAGGCCCCTCGACGCCGCTGCCGCGCCCGGTCACGGCCGCGGCCGGCCGCCCGCAGGCGGCGGCGATCAGGGCAGCGGCAGCGGTGCTGTTGCCGATCCCCATCTCGCCACAGCCGACGATGTCCAGCCCCGGCGCCCGGCGCTCGTTCTCGACGAGCGCGACGCCGGCGGCGATCGCGCGTTCCGCCGTCTCGCGGCTCATCGCCGGTCCGCGCGTGATGTCGCCGCTGCCCCTCGGCAGATCGAGGCGGACCAGACCCGGCGCGGCGTCCGGCGTGCTCAGCACGCCCGCGTCGACGACGCGCACGCGCGCGCCGGCGTGGTCGGCGAGCACGTTGATCGCCGCGCCGCCCGCGATGAAGTTCGCCACCATCTGCGCCGTCACCTCGGGTGGGTAGGCGGAGACGCCGCGCGCGGCGACCCCATGGTCGGCGGCGGCCACCACCACAAGGCGCTGGTCGAGCCGCGGACGCGCACAGCCGCGCATCCCGGCGATGCGCACCGCGAGCTCCTCGAGCCGTCCGAGGGCGCCCGGTGGCTTCGTCAGCCGGTCCTGGCGAGCTCGCGCCTCGGCCGCGGCCGCGGCGTCCGCGGATGCGATCGCCGCCACTGCGGCCGTGATTGCCTCGGCGGGGTCGGATCGGGACGGCATGGCGCACTCCAGCGCGGGCGCGGGCAGGCTGCCCGCGGCCGGGAGCAGTATGCCGTCCGGGCTGCGCGAAGGGCTATCGCATTCGATTATGACGACTCATTTGTGCGCGATCGCACGATTTTCGGTGGATCTGGCCGAGAATCGATTGTGAAATGCTTGACAAACGAAGATCGGCCCGTATGATCCCCGCGTCACAAACCAGAATAAATGGTTTGGGACGGGCGCAATCGCCCTCAGCCGCGATGCGCCCTGCCGAATTCCCGCAATGCGGGGACCGGGGGAACCACCACTTGGGGTGAACCCTCCGCACGGAGCCTACTCCTTGCGAGGGCGGGTCAGCTGGATCGACCCGAACCCGTCAGCTAACCCCGGAGGCAAGGCGATCCAGTCTCGGCCGGAGGAATTCCGGCAGTTGCCCGCCGCTGCACGGGACGCAGCGCCGGGTCGAGGCAGGGGCTGAAGATGATCACGACTGCGCCTCCCAAGCAGTGCCCGCGCTGCAGCGGCCTGATGATCACCGAGGACGACTGGTACGGGAAGTTCGCAAGCTGCATCGCTTGCGGGCACGTCCACGAGACCGAGGTGGCCGACCCCCAGGAGCTGCTCGAGGAAGAGCGCCTGGCCGCCGGCAAGCAGCGCCGCCGCCAGCCTTCCCATGGCAAGCTGCGCCTGTAGGCAATCCTCGCCTCAGGGCCTGAAGCACGCTCACCGGTCAGACACGGCCAGTGAGCATCGCCGCGCCCGCGCGCCTACCCGGCCGGCGCCGGCCGGCTGTGGTGCAGCAGCCAGTACTCGTACGAGTCCTGCAACGCCAGCCATGACGCCTCGACCACGTCCGTGGAGGCGCCGACCGTGCGCCAGATGCGCAGGCCGTCGGTCGACTCGATCAGCACGCGCACGGCGGCGTCCGCGCCGCCGTCGGGGTTGATGATCCGCACCTTGTAGTCCACCAGGTGCACGCGATCGAGGTCCGGGAAGGACTCCAGCAGCGCGCGCCGCACCGCCGCGTCGAGGGCGGAGACGGGCCCGTTGCCGTCGGCGGCGGTCTGGCTCAGCGTCTCGCCGACGCGAACCTTGACCATCGCCTCGGCCAGCATCTGGTTCCCGCCCTCGCCGCGATCGTGCTGGCGGCGCTCGACGACGAGGAAGTCCTCGAGGCTGAAGGGCGCGCGGTAGCCACCGACCGCGCGGCGCACCAGCAGCTCG
Source organism: Chloroflexota bacterium (assembly GCA_009840965.1). Taxonomy (GTDB): domain Bacteria; phylum Chloroflexota; class Dehalococcoidia; order UBA2979; family UBA2979; genus VXMT01. Next base: position 6,179 of record VXMT01000187.1, on the reverse strand, counting down.
AACGAGGCCTCGGCGGACTCGTACTGGAAGCCCTTGGCCTCCTGCTCCTTGACCTGCTCGGTCAGCTCGCGCGCCTGTTCGTCACTCAGCTCGATGTCGACGCTCTCCTCGGCCAGCTTGGCGGCGATGTTGCGCCGTCCCGACAGCTCCGAGACCAGCACGCGCTCGACATTGCCGACCGCGCCGGGATCGACATGGGTGTAGGAGCCGGCGGACTTCGTGATCGCCGCCACGTGCAGCCCCGCCTTGTGCGCGAAGGCGCTGGTCCCCACGTAGGGCTGCTGCGGGTTCGGCGCCAGGTTCGCCAGCTCCGAGGCGAAGTGCGAGAGCTCGGTCAGCCTCGCGAGCTGCTCGTCGCTCACCACGTCGAGGCCGAGCTTGAGCTTGAGGTTCGCGATCACGGAGATGATGTTCGCGTTGCCGCAGCGCTCGCCCCAGCCGTTGAGGCAGGCCTGCACCTGCGTCGCGCCCGCCTGCACGGCGAGCAGCGTGTTCGCCACCGCGAGGTCGGCGTCGTTGTGCACGTGGATGCCGATCGAGCAGTCGACCGCGCGCAGCGCCTCGGTGACGCCCTCGACGATCGCTCCTGGCATCGACCCGCCGTTGGTGTCGCAGAGCGCGACGGTGCCGGCGCCCGCGCTGGCGGCCGCGCGCAGCGTGGCGATCGCGTAGCGCGGGTCGTCGGCGTAGCCGTCGAAGAAGTGCTCGGCGTCGAAGACCACCTCGCGGCCCTGCGCTACGAGCAGGCGCACGGAGTCGGCGATCATCGCCAGGTTCTCCTCCTCGGTCGTCTCGAGGACCTCGCGGACCTGCGCCGCGGACGACTTGCCGACGAGCGTGACGGCAGGCGTCTCGCTCTCCAGCACGGCGAGCAGCGCCGGGTCGCTCGCCGCGTCGCCGCCCGCGCGGCGCGTCGACCCGAAGGCGACGAGTTTCGCGTTCCGCAGCGGCGTCTCGCGCATACGCGCGAAGAACTCGGCGTCCTTGGGGTTGGAGCCGGGGTAGCCGCCCTCGACGTAGTCGACTCCGATCTCGTCGAGCCGCCGGGCGATCGCGATCTTGTCCTCAACGGAGAGGGAGAGGCCCTCCATGCCGAGGCCGTCGCGCAGTGTCGTGTCGTAGAGCCGTACGCCCTGTGGCGCCGCCGGGGAGCTGCTCATGGTGCTATCGCCGTCCTGTGCTGTCGCGCTCATCGATCGCCGGGCGTGCGGAAGCCGTCTCGCTGGCCCGTGAGCGCCGTGGAGTGGGTTGGGATGCGCTAGCCGCGCGCGATGATCGACGCCGCCGGCCTCGATGGCCGGACGGCGCGCCTCGCCTTCCTGCGTGTCGCAGCGTGCGTCATGGCAATCATTGTATGCCGGGGCAGCGGGAGGGGCCAGACGAGGGCGCAGTGCGGGCTGTGGCACGTGTTGATTACGCCGATCGCGGTTAGCATCCTGCCCGTGCTGGCATTCGTCGATGAGTCTGGCGACGCGGGCCGCGGGATCGGGCAGGGCTCGAGCCCTCTCCTGGTCCTTGCTGTAGTCACGTTCGAGGACCGCAGTGAGGCAGCGAAGTGTGACAGAGCCATCGACGATCTGGCGCGAGATCTTGGCCGCGGATCTCAGGAGTTCAGGTTCTCGAAGGACTCGCACCGGACGAGGCTACGCTTCCTGGACGCGGTAAGCCCGTTCCGTTTCGCGTTTCACGCGTTCGTGTTCGACAAGCGTGGGCAGTGGCCCTGCGATGAGGATGTCGGTGGTTCGCTCTATGTCTGGGCCTGCGAAACGGCGCTCAAGCACGCATCGGCATCATGGTCCGACGCCATCGTTGTGCTCGACTCGATGGGTGATCGAAGGTTCCAGCGGGAGCTGCGCCGCCGCCTGGAGCGTGAACTCAAGGCGCTCCGCGGGCCCGGCGCAGTCCGGCGGGTGACTTCCCGCCGGTCTCACTCGGAGAGGCTGCTCCAGCTCGCCGACTACGTCGCGGGCATCGTTAGTCGGCAGCGCCTCCAAAGGAAGTGGGGCAATCAGTACTTCGCGACCATCCGGCGACGCGGCACTCAAACCCTCTGGCGCTGACGACAAAGAAACGCCCCCACTCAGCGCGGGGGCGTTTTGCGCGGGATCCTATCCCCGAGGGGAATGCCTCGCCATCCGGCAGCCAGTTCGGATCTCCGCGTCTTCCACACTCGATCCTTGTAGCAGCCCGGACGGTTGTCAAGTGGGACGGCTGCGCTACCCCGCGAGCCGCTCCAACACGGCCTCCGCCATCTCGCGCGTGCTCAGCCCAGCCTCGCCCGTGGCGGCGATGTCGGCGGTGCGCAGGCCGTCGCCGATGGCCGCTGCGACCGCGGCCTCCAGCGCCTGCGCCTCCGCCTCGAGGCCGCACGAGTGGCGAAGCAGCATCGCCGTGCAGAGGAACATCGCCAGCGGGTTGGCGACGCCCTGCCCGGCGATGTCCGGCGCGCTGCCGTGGATCGGCTCGTAGAGCCCGCGCCCGCGCCCGTCCTCGCGCACCTCGCCGAGCGAGGCCGAGGGCAGCATGCCCAGCGACCCCGCGAGCATCGAGGCCTCGTCCGTGAGGATGTCGCCGAAGAGGTTGCTGGTGATCACCACGTCGAAGTCCGCGGGGCGGCGGATCAGGTGCATCGCCGCCGCGTCCACCAGCACGTGCTCCAGCTCCACGTCGGGGTACTCCGGCCGCACCTCCTCGACCACCTCGCGCCAGAGCCGCGAGGTCTCGAGGATGTTCGCCTTGTCCACGCTCGTCACGCGGCCGCGACGCGCCCGCGCCAGCTGGAAGCCGAGGTGCGCGACGCGCGCGATCTCGTCCTCGTTGTAGGTCATCGAGTCGACCGCGGCGCGGCGGCCCTCCATCGTGCGCCGCCGCTCCTGCGGCCGGCCGAAGTAGATCCCGCTCGTCAGCTCGCGGATCACGAGGATGTCGACGCCGCGCAGCACCTCCGGCTTGAGCGTCGAGCTGTCGATCAGCGCCGGGTCGACCGTGACCGGGCGCAGGTTGGCCCACAGGCCGAGCGAGGAGCGCAGCGCGAGCAGGCCCTGCTCCGGGCGCACGCTGGCGCGCGGGTCGTCCCACTTCGGGCCGCCGACGGCGCCCCAGAGCACCGCGTCCGCGCGCTCGGCGACCTCGATCGTCTCGGGCAGGATCGCGATGCCGTGTGCGTCGATGCAGGCGCCGCCGACCAGCTCCTCGCTGGTGCGGAAGTCGTGGCCGAAGCGCGCGCCGATCGCTTCGAGGGCGCGCACACCCTCGGCGGTGACCTCCGGCCCGATGCCGTCGCCCGGCAGTACGAGGATCTCGAACTCGGCCACGCTGGCCTCCTTGCGCGCGGGCGGAGTGTAGCGCGGGGTGGGCTAGCGTCTATCGCGCCGCGCCTCCGCTGCCGCCCGTGCCGCGATGCGGCGCACCCCCACGCGGCGCGCCTCGCCGCCGCCGATGCCCCCGCCGAAGCGCACCAGCCACATCGGCAGCATGCTGACGTAGAAGTCGGCGCGGCGGCGCATGTCAGGGTCGAGGCTCGCCGGACCCTCGTACGCCTCGATCACACGCTCGGCGAAGCCGCGCGGGCAGGTTGCGAGCAGCGCCGCGAGGTCGTACGCCGGATCGGCGATCATCGTTTCGGTCCAGTCGATGATGCCGGCGAGCCTCCCCGCGTGCTCGGCGAGCACGTGTACGCAGCCGAGGTCGGCATGCACGAGCACGCGCGGGGCTCCGCTCGACCCGCCGCCCTCGATGAACGTCGCGAAGCGGCACTCGAGCCACGCCCGCCCCCGCGGTCCGAGGTGCGGCAGGCACGCCTCGACCATCGGGCGATACAGCCCTTCGCCGAGGTCCATCTCCGGCACAGCGAGCGCGCTCGCCTCCTCGACGGGCACCGCGTGCAGCGCGGTCAGCGCGGCGCCGACGTCGCGTGCGAGCGTCGCCCGCGCGGCGCGGCCGAGTGCGGAGACGGGGACGCCCTCGATGTAGTCGTAGGAGACGGCAAGCACGCGCCCGTCGTCATCGCGGACGACCTCGGCGTTGGCGGGCGCGGGGACGCCGCGGGACCGAAGCAGAGCGAGCAGCGCGGGTTCGCGCGCGTAACCCGCCTCCATCTCCCACTCGTAGGCGAACGGCTTGAGCACGCGGACGGTGCGGTGGCCAAGAAGGTTGGCGGTCGCGCCCCAGCCCTCCCCGATGACGCGCGCGCTTGCGGGGTCGGCGCCGGGGACGGCGCGGGCGAGGACGGCGGCGTGGTCTGGCGGGGTCAGTCCGCCCCCACCGTGGGCAGCAGCGGCGATCGCGACTGCTCGAAGCGCTCGACGTCGGCCTCGTACTCGAGCGTCATCCCGATGTCGTCGAGGCCGCGCAGCAGGCGGTACTTGCGGAAGGCGTCGATCTCGAAGCTGCGCTCCCAGCCGGGGCCGGCGCGCACCGTCTGCGTCTCGAGGTCCACCTCGATCTCCGCGTCCGGCGTCTCCTCGGCGCGCGCCATCAGCCAGTCGACGTCCTCCTGCGCCAGCTCCACCGTCAGCACGCCGCCCTGGAAGCAGTTGTTCTTGAAGATGTCGGCGAAGGAGGGCGCGATCAGCGCGCTCACCCCCAGGCCCTGGATCGCCCACACCGCGTGCTCGCGGCTGGAGCCGGAGCCGAGGTTCTGCTGCGCAATCAGGATCGGCGCGCCCTCGTAGGCCGGGTTGTTGAGCACGAAGTCCGGGTCGGCGCGCCAGGCCTCGAAGGCAAACGGACCATAGCCCGTGCGCTCGATGCGCTTGAGGTACTTGGCGGGGATGATCTGGTCGGTGTCGACGCTGGCGCGGTTGAGCGGGATCGCCTTCCCGACGACGCGACTGACGGGGTCCATCAGGCCAGCTCCCTCACATCGACGAAGCGGCCGGCGATCGCCGCCGCCGCCGCCATCGGCGGACTCACCAGGTGCGTGCGTCCGCCCGGCCCCTGCCGGCCCTCGAAGTTGCGGTTGGAGGTGGAGGCGCAGCGCTCGCCCGGCAGCAGGATGTCCGGGTTCATGCCGAGGCACATCGAGCAGCCGGCGTCGCGCCACTCGAAGCCCGCCGCCGTGAAGATCGCGTCGAGGCCCTCTTGCTCCGCCTGCGCCTTCACGAGCCCGGAGCCCGGCACCACCATCGCGTGCACGCTCGAGGCGACCTGCTTGCCCTCGACGATGCTCGCAGCGGCGCGCAGGTCGTCGATGCGCGCGTTCGTGCAGGAGCCGAGGAAGACGCGGTCGATCGCGATCTCGCGGATCGGCGTGCCCGCCTCGAGGTCCATGTACTCCAGCGCGCGCGTCGCCGCCTCGCGGCGGCTCGGCTCGTCGAAGCTCGACGGGTCAGGCACGACGTCGCCGATCTGGACGCTTTGCCCGGGGTTCGTGCCCCAGGTGACGAAGGGCTCGATCGCCGCGCCGTCGAGCACGACCTCGCGGTCGAAGCGCGCGCCCTCGTCCGTCGGCAGGGTGCGCCAGTACTCGACGGCCTGTTCCCAGGCCTCGCCCCGCGGGGCGCGGGGGCGTCCCTTCACGTACTCGAACGTCGTTTCGTCCGGGGCGATCAGACCGGCGCGCGCGCCGCCCTCGATCGACATGTTGCAGACCGTCATGCGGCCCTCCATCGAGAGGGTGCGGATCACCTCACCGCGGTACTCGATGACGTAGCCGACGCCGCCGTCAACCCCGATCTCGTTGATGATCGCGAGGATCACGTCCTTCGCCGTGACTCCGGGGCCGAGCTGGCCCGTGACCTCGACCGACATCGTCAGCGGGCGCGACTGGCGCAGCGTCTGCGTCGCGAGCACGTGCTCGACCTCGGACGTGCCGATGCCGAAGGCGAGCGCGCCGAAGGCGCCGTGCGTCGAGGTGTGGCTATCGCCGCAGACGATGGTCAGGCCGGGCTGGGTGACGCCCTGCTCCGGCCCGATCACGTGCACGATGCCCTGCCGCGTGTCGAAGATGCCGTACAGCTCCAGCCCGAACTCGCGGCAGTTGTCGGACATCACCTGGATCTGCGTCGCCGAGAGCGGGTCCGGGTTCGGCTGGTCACGCCCGATCGTCGGCACGTTGTGGTCGACGGTCGCGAGCGTCAGGTCCGGGCGGCGCACCGTGCGGCCGGACAGCCGCAGCCCCTCGAAGGCCTGCGGCGAGGTCACCTCGTGCACGAGGTGCAGGTCGATGTAGAGCAGGT
>VXMT01000045.1:1604-10959 GCA_009840965.1 Chloroflexota bacterium | reverse complement strand
CCGTCGCCCCACGTTTGGGGGGTGGTGGGCGGGGCGGGCGGGGCGGGGCTATGTGGCGGGGGCCGCGGGCGGGGGGGTCGCGGGCGTCGACGGCGGCGAGGCCGCTGATGCGGTGGTCGTTGTGATTGACGAACGAGTTGTTGATGATCACCGGCTCCGGGTCGTGCGTGTAGACGGCGAAGGGCTGGAAGGCGCGGATCTCGCGCGTCACCGCGCCCAGCAGCTCGCGCGAGTAGACCAGCTCGCCGTCCGTGTAGCCGAGGAAGACGACGGAGCCGACGCCGAGGATGCGGGCGGCCTCGCGCTGCTCGACCTCGCGCGCGGCGACGAGCGTCTCCGGGGTGAAGGCGGGGTCGTCGGAGCCCTTCGAACCGTCCGTGACGACGAGGTAGCGGACCTCCCAGCCGGCCCCGGCGAGCAGGGCCGCCGTTCCGCCGGCGCCGAAGTCGGCGTCGTCCGGGTGCGCCGCCACGACGAGGGCGCGGCGCAGCTCGCCCTCGGCGGAGTCGGGCTCGGCCGGCGGCTGGCCCCCGAAGAGGTCTTCCAGGCTCGCGCTCATCGGGGCTCCGTTCAGGTGCGCTGATCGGCGTCGCGAGCGTCATCGTAACGCGCGTCCGCGGCGCCGGGCGGCCAGTTGCCCAACCCGCGTGCGGCAGCGGCGCGGCGGTGGCGTTCGCCGTTCACGACGAGCGCGGCGAGCGCGAAGAACGCGATCGAGATCGCGACCACGCCCACCATCAGCGTCAGCGCGAGCTCGTACGACCCGGTCGAGTCGAACAGCGCACCGGCGGCGATCGGGCCGAGCGCCGTGCCCGGGAAGATCAGCAGCATCATCGCCCCGACGATCGTCCCGAAGTGGCGCGGGCCGAAGGTGCGATTGACCAGGGTCGGCTCCAACATCGGGACGAAGGCGCCGCCGAGCCCCCACAGCAGCACGAACACGGTCAGGTTTGGTGTGGACGTGGAGATCACCACCGTCGCGATCGCTGCGACCTGCGTGGTCGCGACCACGATCGCGAGCAGGAAGGTGCGGCGGATCCGCCCCAGCAGCAGCCCGAACGGCAGCCGCGAGCAGCCGCGCACCGCCGCGCCGATCGCCACCACGAGCGCCGCCTGCTGCACGCCGCTCGTCTCGAAGAAGTCGAGCTGGATCGTGGAGAAGGTCGCGGGCGCGATGAAGAAGGTCATGAACGCGCCGGAGAGCAGCCAGAAGGCCGGCGAGCGCAGCGCATCCCCGATCGTGAACCCCACGGCCTCCGAGGGGCTTGCCTGCGCCTCGCTCTCCGTCATCCCCTCGACCTGCAAGCCGATGCTGGCGGGGCGGTCGTGGACGAACAGCAGCGCGAGCAGTCCGTTGACGAGCAGCAGCAGCAGGGCGGAGGCCACCATCACGGCAGACCAGTCCCAGTGCTCCTCGATCATCGAGAGCGGCAGCACCCCGACGCCGGCGACGCCGAAGCCGATGGTGAGCACGCCGAGCGCCATTTGGCGGCGCCGCAGGAACCAGCGTGTCACCAGCCAGCTGTAGCCCACCGGGAAGACCATCGAGCGCCCGATGCTGACGACCGCCCAGCCCACGCCGACCTGCCACAACTCGTCGGCCCGGGAGGTCGCCAGCAGCGCCACGGCGGCCATACCGGACCCGACGAGGATCGTCTCCCGCGCGCCGCGCGTGTCCATCCAGCGGCCGGCCAGCGGCCCGGCGAGCGCGGAGATCAGCGAGCCCAGCATGAACGCGACCACGACCGGGAAGCGCCGCGCCTCCCCGTCCACGGCGAACTCCTCGGCGAGCGCCGGGATGTAGATCGTGATCGTCCAGAACATCGTGGCGGCCGCGACGCCGGAGCAGAGGATCCCCAGGACGAGGATCACCCACCCGTAGTAGACCGGACTGCGGAGGGCGATGGCGCGTCTCAGGGGGCGGCCTCTCCGGCCGGCGCCGCACTCTCCGCCTGCGGCTCCGGCGGCGCATCGTCGGCGAGGCGGCGCGCCTCGACGGTGGCGATGCGCAGGTCGTCCATCTCCACGATCGCGAAGCGGTAGCCGCCGAGGTCCACCGTGTCGCCGACCTGCGGGATCTCGCGCAACTGCTCGAGCAACAGCCCGGCGACCGTCTTGTAGGGGCCGGACTCCACCTCGACGCCGAGCAGTTCGGCGAGCGCGTCGGCGCTCTCCGCGGCGTCGATGCGCACGATGCCGCCGGGCCGGCGCTCGGAGGTCTCCTCGGGCACCTCGAACTCGTCCTGCAGCTCGCCGACGATCTCCTCGAGCACGTTCTCGAGCGTGACGATGCCGTCCGTGCCGCCGTACTCGTCGACGGCGATGGCGGTCTGCGTGCGGCGCACGCGCATCAGGCGCAGCAGCTCCTGCACGTTCAACTGGGCCGGCACCATCAGCGGCTCGCGGATCAGCGAGTCCAGGGAGACGTCGCCCTCGACGAGCAGCAGGTCGCGCGCGTGCAGCACGCCGATCACGTTGTCGAGGTCGTCGCGGAAGACGGGGTAGCGCGAGTGGCGGTGCTGCTTGGCGAAGGCGGTGGCCTCGGCGACAGGCATCTCGGCGGGGATCGCGATCACCTCGGGGCGCGGCGTCATCACGCTCTCGACGCTGAGCGAGGAGAAGCGGAAGACGCGCTGCAGCATGAACTCCTGCTCCGCGTTCAGCTCGCCCGCCTCGCGACTGGCGCTCACGACGAGCCGCAGTTCGTCCGCGCCGAGGTGCGCGCGGGACTCGACGTTACGGCTGACGCCGAGCAGCTTCGAGACGATCCAGCCGCTCTCGTTGAGCACCCAGATCGCGGGGCGGAAGAGCGCGCGGAAGAGGCGGAGCGGACCGGCGATGATCAGTGCGACGCGCTCCGGGTACTGCAGCGCCACGCCCTTCGGCGCGAGCTCGCCGGCGATCACGTGCAGCGCGGTGATGATCGCGAAGGCGATCGCCACCGCGACGGCGTGCCCGCCGATCGGGCCGACGACGGGCTCGAGCAGCCCGGCCAGGGCCGGCTCGCCGATCCAGCCGAGGGCGAGGCTGGCGAGCGTGATGCCGAACTGGCAGGCGGCGATGTAGCTGTCGAGGTTGCGGACGCCGTCGTCGACGTTGCGCGAGCCGGGCGCCCCCTCGGCAAGGAGCTGCTGCACGCGCGTGCTTCGCACGGTGACGAGGGCGAACTCGGCAGCGACGAAGAAGCCGTTGAGGAATACAAGGAACAGGACGGCGAGCAGACCGCCGCCGATTTCGAGCACAGTGCCCTCCCAGGCCCCGCAAGGGCAACGAGCGTACTACAGGACCGCAGCGCACGCTGTAGCGCGGGGCCGCCTCGCTACTCGCGCCCTAGCGTCAGTCCCAGCACCCCGGCGAGCTCGACCAGCGCCGGGATGGCCGTCGCGCCGTGGAGGGCGCCGGACTCGAGGTCGCGGGCGATGGCGAGGAGGGTGTTGATGGCGCGAGGGGTGTCGAAGTCGTCGTCCATCGCGTCCATGAACTCGTTGCGCAAGGGCTGCACGCGTAGCTGGTCGGGCGGGCCGCCGGGGCTCGCCGCGGCGCGATGCAGCAGCGCCGCCTGCTCCCCGGCGCGCTCGAGGACGGCGTCCGTCCAGGGGTGCTCCTCGCGGTAGTGCGTGCCCAGCAGCGCCAGCCGGATCGCGTCGGGCTCGTGCCCGGCCTCCAGCAGCTCGCCGACCTTCACGAGGTTGCCGAGCGACTTGGACATCTTCACGCCGTCCAGCGTGAGCGTGCCGATGTGCATCCAGTAGCCGACGAACGGTTCGGCGCCCGTCGCGTACTGCGACTGCACGATCTCGGACTCGTGGTGCGGGTAGATCAGGTCGCTCCCGCCGCCGTGGATGTCGATCCGGTCGCCGAGGTTCGCGCGCGCCATCGCCGAGCACTCGATGTGCCAGCCGGGGCGGCCGCGTCCCCAGGGCGCGTCGAAGGCCGCGCCCGGGTAGTCCGAGGGCTGCCAGAGCAGGAAGTCGAGCGTGTCGCGCTTCAGGTGCTCGGGCTCCTGGGGCATCGTGTCCGTGCGGGGGGCGTTGCGCAGCTCGTCGGCCGTCATCCCGGCGAGCGCGCCGAAAGCGGGCGCGCTCTCCGCCTCGAAGAAGACGTGGCCCTCGACCTCGTAGGCGTGCCCGCGCTCCAGCAGCAGCGAGATCAGCGCGATGATCTCGGGGATGCTCCCTGAGACACGGGGGTAGGCGTCCGGGCGCAGCACGTTGAGCGCGTCCATGTCCCGCAGGAACTGCGTGTGCGTCTCCTCGGTCAGCTCCGCGATGGAGAGGCCGCGCTCACCGGAGACGCGCACCATGTCGTCGTCGACATCGGTGATGTTCTGGATGTGCTCGACCTCGAAGGACTGGAACTCCAGGTAGCGCCGCACGACGTCGAAGACGACGTAGGTGAGTGCGTGTCCGAGGTGTCCGGCGTCGTAGGGGGTGATCCCGCAGACGTACATGCGGACGCGGAGATCCTCGATCGGTCTGAAGGGCTCCGTGCGGCGCGAGAGCGTGTGATGGATCCCGAGCAGCAGCGGCTCCTCGTCGTGCGGACCGGGTCGCGCGAACCTGCTCCGCCGCGCCGATCGCGCGGCGGCGGCCCGCGGCCAGCGGCGGGCATCGTAGCATGGCGGCGACGCTATCGAGGTCGCGCGAAAGCGGCCGGCAGGCGGAGGGGGACGCGGTGCTGCTTGCACGGGCACGGGTTCGGGGCAGGGTGGTGCATGGCATCGTCGAGGACGGAGCGCTGCACCTGATCCGCGGCGGCCTATTCGGCCGGCGCGAGCGCAGCGGCGAGGTCGTGCCACTCGAGGAGGCGCGGCTGCTCGCGCCGACCCGGCCGACCAAGGTGCTGGCGATCGGCCTCAACTACCGCAGCCACCTCGACTCCGGCGCCGCGCAATCGGCGGGCGCCCGCCCCGCCCCCGCGCAGCCGGAGCCGTTCATCAAGACGCCGAGCTCCGTGATCGGCCCCGGCGAGGCGATCGTGCTGCCGCCCGGCGCGGGCCGCGTCGACGAGGAGGGCGAGATCGTCGCGGTGATCGGCCGTCGCGCGCGCAACATCCCAGAGGAGCGCGTGGACGACCATGTCCTCGGCTACACCTGCGGCAACGATGTCTCCGCCCGCGCCTGGCAGCGCGGCGACCTGCAGTGGTGGCGCGCGAAGTCCGCCGACACCTTCACCGCCGTCGGCCCCTGGATCGCCACCGACCTCGACCCCGAGGCGATCCCGCTCGTCGTGCGCCTCAACGGCGAGGAGATCCAGAAGGCGACGACGGCCGACCTGATCCACTCGATCCGCCGCTGCATCGCCCACATCTCGAGCGCGATGACGCTGGAGCGCGGCGACCTGATCTTCACCGGCACGCCGGGTGAGACGCATCAGCTCGCGGACGGCGACATCGTCTCCGTCGAGGTCGCCGGCGTCGGCGTGCTGCGCAACCCGGTGGTCGAGGGCTGAGCGCCCGGGCGATCAGTTGGGCCGGCCTGATCGGTTAGTGGAGAGGGCGCGATGAGCGAAGGCGGTCGCACGCTGCGCCTCGCGCTGCTGCAGCTTCCCGCCTTCGAGTTGGCGCAGCACGAGGCGGCCTGGGAGGAGATCCTGCGTCGCATCGAGGAGGCGGCGACGGGCGCATCGAACGGTGCCCCCGACCTGATCGTGCTTCCCGAGGCGAGCTACCCGGCCTACTACCTGCACTCGCGCGAGGCCTACGACGCCGCCGGCGTCTATGACGACGCGGAGGTCGAGGAGATCATCGGCGAGTACGCGGCGCGCCTTGGCTGCGCCATCGCGGTCGGCCTCGTGCAGCGGCCGCGCGAGGGCGAGCCGGACGACGGGCGACTGCGCAACGTGGCGGTGTTGTTCGGGCGCGACGGGCGCGTGGCGGCGCGGCAGCCCAAGCGCTTCCTCTGGCACTTCCCGCGCGGCGGGGCCGCGCCCGGCGTGGCGGGCGCGCCGATCGCCCCCGCGGCGGCCGGGGCGGGCGAGGTGGGCCTCTTCATCTGCTCCGACGGCCGCCTGCCCGAGATCACGCGCGAGCTGGCGCTCGGAGGCGCGGAGCTGCTCGTCGACTGCACGGCCTGGGTCTCCTCCGGCCGCGATCCGGCGGCGCTCTCCAACCCGCAGGTCGACTACATGCTGGCGGCGCGCGCGATCGAGAACGGCGTCTGGATCGCCGCCGCCGACAAGGTCGGCGTCGAGGCGGACAGCATCATCTACGCCGGACGCAGCGGCGTCGTCGACCCGCGCGGGCGCTGGCGCGTGCAAGCGCCGAGCGACCGGCCCGGCGTTATACACACGGCCATCGACCTCGACGAGGCGAGCGGCCCGCCCGTCGCCCCGCGCCTCGATCTCTACGGCGCGAGCGACCCGGCGGTGGAGGCCGATTCGGGCGGCGCCGAGGAGATCGTGCGCGTGGCCGCGGCGGCGGTGGAGGTCACGCCCTCGGCCGTCGAGCCGATGGAGCGGCTGCGCGCCCTCGTCGCGACGCTCGCGACGCAGGGCGCGCAGCTGGTCGTGCTGCCGGACCTGGCGCGGGCGGATCCGCACGCGCTCGACGAGGAAGAGGTGCTGCCGCTGCTGCGCGCGCTCTCCGCGGACGCGGGCGTGATGCTCGCCGTCGGGCTCGCGGAGCGCGCGGGTGGGGACAGCTACAAGCGGCTGCTGCTGCTCGATCGCGGCGAGCCGCTTGTCTTCTGGCGGCAGTCACACCTCGACGCGGCCGAGGTCGCCGCCGGGTACCGCCCCGGCGGCGAGCCGCCCGCGATCGTCGAGACGCGGCTGGGGCGGATCGGACTGCTGCCCGCGGGCGATGCGCTCGCGCCGGAGCCGGCGCACGCGTTGCGGCTGCAGGGCGCGGAGCTGCTGGTCTGGTGCGCGCAGCCCTTGCCCGGCCTGGCGCCCGAGGCGCTGCGCGCCCTCGCGCGGACGCGGGCGGCGGAGAACCGCGTCTGGCTCGCCGCCTCCGCAGGCTCCGAGGAGGCGGGAGGGGCGTTCATCGTCGACCCCTCGGGCGCCGTCGCCGCCGAGTCGCCGGCCGGGTCGCCGATCGCCGTCGCGGCGGACGTGCATCGCGGGCTGGTGCGCTGGAGCCGCGTCGCGCCGGACACCGACCCGATCGCGGAGCGCCGCTCGGCGCGCTACCTCGCGGGCGGCGGGGGCGCCTGAGCGCGACGGGCTCGCGACGGCGCGTTCGCCGCGCGAGTGGCGCTCAACTGCGTCTCGTGCGCCGGGTGGCGCAATGGGCGCAGATCAGGCTGGGCCCCTCGGCCGCTGGCAGGAGCTGCTCCGGCCGCCCGGCCGGCAGGCTGGCGAGGGCGATCAGCGCGCGGCCATGGATGATGTTGTCGAAGGTGCTCTTGAGCGAGCGGTCGCGGATGTCCGGCGAGCGTACGTGCTCCCGGCAGAACAGCAGCCGGCAGCGCGAGCACTGGTGACGCATCCGCTCCCGACATGCCTCCATGGCGCACTCGTTACGGCCGTTCGACCCCGCGACGCGGGCGCGCCACCCGGTTTGCTCGCGCAGATCCTCCAGCTTCGCGCGGCAGCGCCTGCCGGCGCAGACGTGCGTGTAGTCCTCGCCGCGCTCGCCGTGCGCTGCGCAGAAGGGGCGGGTGCAGTAGACGCACTCGCTCACGGCCCGGCGGCCGCAGCCGCGACGCATGAAGCTCGATCCGTACCTGCAGGGTTGTGCGCTCATCGCCGCCCTCCTGCGCTCAGTCCCAGAGCTTGCGGCGCTCGTGGCAGTGCATGCAGACGGCGGCCAGCACCTTCGCGGGCGGCTGGATCGAGTGGTCCGCGACCTCCCGCTCGCGGATGTGCTCGGGGCAGAACAGCAGCCGGCAGCGCGAGCACTGGTGCCGCATCCGCTCCGCGCAACCCCCGAGGGCGCAGACGCTCACCCGGTTCGCCTCGGACATGCGGCGGCGCCACTCCCCGTGTGCGCGCACGTCGTGCAGCTTGTCCTGGCAGCGCTTTCCGGCGCAGACGTCCATGTAGTCCTCGGCGCGCTCGCCGTGCTCCCCGCAGAAGGGGCGTCCGCAGTAGACGCAGTCGGTGATGGCGTCGCGGCGGCAGCCGCGGCGCAGGAAGCCCGATCCGAATTCGCAGATCTGCGCGCTCATCGCGACGCCGCCGCTTCCGGCGCCGCGCCCCCGGCGACCCGTCCAGGTGGCGGGGGCGGGACCGCCGGCATTGTGGCACAGCGGGGCGCGCCGCCGCGCGCCGGGCCTAGCTGGGCGAGCCGGCCGCGCTCTGGATCTGCAGCGTGATCTGCGTGTAGCTGTCGTCTTCCGCGAAGGTGTCGATCGAGATCGAGCCCTGCAGACGGCCGTCCTCAGAGGCGAATTCCAGGATGGTGGCGAAGCCGACCGCCTGATCCTCGACGATCTCCCAGCCCTGCGCCTCGATGCGTTCGCGGTAGAGCTCGGTGGCCTCGAACGAGGAGCCGGGCGTGAGCACGGTGAGCTGGTACCCGGAGACGCCGGGCTGCTTGCTCCAGAACAACTCCAGCACCGTCTGCTCGCCCTCCAGCAGGAAGGCCGCGGGGAAGACGTCGGGCACGGGCCGCCCCTCGTCGGGCAGCTCGAACGGCGGATCCTCCGGAGCAATCGCGGGCTGGGACTGCATCAGGTAGATGACCGACGAACCAGGGCCGGGCTCGGCCGAGGCTGCGGGAGTCTCGGAGGCCTCGTCGCTCTCGCCGGCCCCGTCGGGGTCCGCCGTGCGCGGCAGGATCCAGACGAAGCCGGTGATGTCGGCGCTGAGCGTGTTCTGGAACTGGAAGAAGCCGAGGTCGCGGTTGGAGCGGCCGCCGGTCACCTGCCACGGCGACTGGTCGAGCTGCTCGCTGACCAGCCGCTCCGCCTCGATCTGCGGCCCCGGCGTGTCGTAGACGATGAAGTAGGCCAGCTCGCCGTTCGTCCGCCGGGTCAGCACCGATCCGAGCAGCTCTCCCTCGGGGTGTACCGGCAGCGCTGTCGGCACGTCGATGAACAGCTCGTCGGCCGTGGCGGCCGGGTCGTCGCTGGCGGCGATGCCCGCGGCGAAGCGTGCGAAGGCGTCGGCGCGGTCGTTCTCCCAGAGCGCGGCGAAGGCCGCCGCGTCCATGCCGGCGACCTCGGCGATCGAGGTGAGCCGCTCGTCCTCCGCCTCGACGGCGCTGGAGATCGTCGTGACCACCGTGGGGTTCAACGCCACCTGGAGGCCGGGCACGAGGCCCTCGGCGCGCGACTCGACGACGGTGCCGAGCGGCTCGCCGACGGTCATGAGTCGCGCCGCGACGGCGGCGCCCGCCCCGGCGCCGGCCCCGGTCGTGTCGGGGGGTGGGTTATACACCTCTGGCGCTGCCGCCGCTCTTACGGGT
>VXMT01000045.1:0-1594 GCA_009840965.1 Chloroflexota bacterium | reverse complement strand
GTGCACACCCCCCCCCCCCGCCCCGGCGCGGGGCCGCCCGCGCGGGGGGGCGGCGGCCGGGCGCCGCCCCCCCCGGGCGCCCCCCGCCTCGGCGTCGATCTCGGTCGTCTCGGTGGGCTCGTCGTCGCCGCAGGCGGCGAGGGCGAGCGCGAGCAGGGCGGCGAGCAGGGCTGCGCGGAGCGTGAGCGCTGGTCGCATCAGGATCCCCGTCGGCGCCGGCGGAACGCCCGTTGCCGCAAGCGGAATGGTGCGGTGGATGGGGTGGGTGAGGGGATTTGAACCCCCGATCTCCAGGGCCACAACCTGGCGCCTTTGACCGCTAGGCGACACCCACCATGCGGAACCCATCGAGTGTATCAGCGCGCCGCCCTCACCGGCGAGGACGCGCGGCGGGCGCCCGGACTGCGGGCGAGGACTACTGCGGGCGGATGCCGCGGTAGCGGCCGCGGAAGAAGAGCAGCGGGTCCGCCTCGGGGCGGACGATCTCGCAGCTCGCGACCTCCCCGACGAAGATCTTGTGGTCGCCGCCGTCGAGGATGCTGTGCGTGCGGCAGTCCAGCCAGGCGAGGGAGCCTTCGATCAGCGGCGATCCGAGATCGCTCATGTGGTACTCGATCTCGCCCATCGGGTTATCCGCCGAGGTGGTCCCCGCGAAGAAGTTGGAGACGTCTTCCTGGTCCTCGGCCAGGAGGTTGATCGCGAACTTGCCCGCCTCGTCGATGACCGGGTAGGAGGTTGCCCCGAGGTCGACGCAGACGAGGAACAGCGTCGGATCGAGCGAGAGGGCGGAGATCGCGTTCGCGGTCAGCCCGCGCGGACCCGACTCCCCGACCATGGTGACCACGGAGACGCCGGTCGCGAAGTTGCCGCAGACATCGCGGAAGAGGCGGGTGTCGATGCCGGAGGAACTGGTCGTCATGCTCGCATCCTATCAAACGCCTCGCCGCCGAGGCCCTGCGCTGGCACTGCTACACTGAGAGATACTGGACCCCGCCGCCGAGCGCCAGCCCGGTCGGCCCCGGCAGTATTCCGCCCGCCCCACCTGAATCGAGGCCGCGCATGGCGCCTAACCCCGCACTGCAATGCCCGCGAGACGGCTCCGCTCTGATCGTCGAGCACATGCACGGCATCGAGGTCGACCACTGCGGCGCCTGCAACGGACGCTGGTTGGACCATCACGAGCTCGACGAGCTGGAGGGGACACGGGCCGACGAGGACGAACGGCGCGGCACGATCCGCTTCGCGGAGCGCGACTCCGAGCTGCGCTGCCCCGTCTGCGGCGACCCGATGGCGGCCTTCAACTACCGCGCCTACGACCTGGAGATCGATACCTGCCGCGACGAGCACGGCTTCTGGCTCGACGCCGGCGAGGAGGGCCGCGTGCGCGACATCATCGACGAGCGCGTGCGCGGCCTGAAGCGCTCCGTCTCCGCCGAGGCGGCATGGGGCGACTTCCTCGACGGCCTCGGAGGCCGCGGTGGGGGCGGCGCCTGGGGCGCCGTGGGGCGGGTGGTGGGGGGGGGGGGGGGTGGGGGCCCGCGGGGGGGGGCGGCAGGGGGGCGCCCCCCCGCGCCCGGCGGAGCGCGGACGGGGG
>VXMT01000252.1 GCA_009840965.1 Chloroflexota bacterium | reverse complement strand
AGAATGCGGCGGCTGACCAGCGAACGACGGGGGACGAGCAGATCCACGTCTACATTCTGCGCCGGCTCGTTCTGCTGGTTCCGACCATCCTCGGGGTCACCTTCGCCGTGTTCATCGTCGTGCGGCTGCTGCCCGGCGACGCCATCGACCAGATCATCTCCGATCAGGCGGATGCGACGCCCGAGTACCGCGCCTCCGTTGAGGAACGCCTGCAGCTCAACCGGGGTGTCCCGCAGGCCTTCGCGGAGTGGCTGGTGGCGCTCGGGCAGTTCGACTTCGGCTCCTCCTTCGTGAACGAGCGTCCGGTCACGGAGCAGCTGCAGGGCCGCATCCCCGTCACCTTCCAGCTCGGAATCATGGCGATGATCTACTCGATCGGAATCGCGATCCCGATTGGCGTGATCTCCGCCATCAGACAGGACTCCGCGATCGACTACGTCATGCGCAGCTTTGCGATCGCGGCGCTGGCCATCCCCAGCTTCTGGGCGGGCCAGATGGCGATCGTCTACGGCTTCGAGTGGTTCAGGTGGACCCCGCCCCTGGAGTACGAGTTCCTCTGGGACAACCCGCTCGACAACCTCAGAACCACATGGGTGCCGGCGATTATCCTCGGCTCCTTCCTGTCCGGTTCGGTGATGCGCCTGACGCGCTCGACGATGCTCGAGGTGATGCGGCAGGACTACGTGCGGACCGCCCGAGCCAAGGGCCTGACCGAGCGCCTAGTGGTCACGCGGCATGCGCTGCGCAACGCGGTGCTGCCCGTGATCACGGTGATCGGGTTGCAGGTCAGCGTCCTGATCAGCGGCACCGTGGTGCTCGAACGGATCTTCACGCTGCCGGGCATGGGCACCCTGCTGCTGTTCTCGCTGGAGCGGCGTGACTACCCGACGGTGCAGGCGATCGTGCTGCTGGCGGCGATGCTCGTGCTGATCACGAACCTGATCGTCGACCTCTCGTACGCCTTCATCGATCCGCGGATCAGGTACAGCTGATGGCGACGCACGAGGCCGTCGGCGAGACGCTCGAGCTTGCCCAGACCGAACGGGGCGTACTCGCGCGGGCATGGAGTGGCCTGCTCAGGTTCATTCGCCGCAAACCGCTCGGCGCCGTGGCGGCATTGATCCTGATCGTCCTGTTCGTGGTCGCGGCCTCGCCCAGCACGTTCGCCCCGAACACGTACGAAGAGATCGATCTGCACAACCGCCTGAAAGGGCCCACGCTTGAGCACGTGTTCGGCAGCGACAAGTCGGGGCGCGATGTCTTCAGCCGCGTGCTGTTCGGCGCCCGCACCTCAGTCTCGATCGGGTTCGCGGCCGTCACCGTCGCCGCGGTGCTCTCCAGCCTGGTCGGCATCTCGTCGGGGTACTATGGAGGGAAGTGGGACCTCAGCGTCCAGCGCTTCGTGGACATCGTGCAGGCCTTCCCCGGCCTGATCTTCATCATCTTCCTGTTCTCGATCTTCAACCAGGCGGTGCCCGGCTCCCTCGCCAGCCAGGTGGTGCTCGCGCTCACGCTCGGCTTCCTCTTCAGCGCCGGGTCTTCGCGCGTGGTGCGCAGCCAGACCATCTCGACGGTGCAGAACACCTACGTCGAGGCGGCGCGCGTTGTCGGGGCCACGAACTGGAGGATCATGGTGCGCCACGTCTTCCCCAACGTGTTCACCGTGATCATCATCAACATCTCGGTGCAGCTCGGCGCCGTGATCCTGATCGAATCGGCGCTCTCGTTCCTCGGCTACGGCGTGCCGCCGCCCTACCCCTCGTGGGGCCGGATGCTGCAGGAGGCGCAGGAGGACATGCAGCTTCACCCCTACCTGGCGTTCTTCCCCGGCTTCGCGATCGCGCTCTCCGTCTACGCGCTCAACATGTTCGGCGACGCCCTCCGCGACGTGCTCGACCCGCGCCTGCGAGGCACCGAGTAGCCGCCGAGCCCGACCGGCCTTCGAGCACCAGGAAGGGGCCGACTCGCCCCGCCTACGCCTCGCGCGCCAGGCGCTCCAGCAGCTCGTCGTGGGCGCTGAAGTCGTACGGGTGTGCCTCCGCGTAGTTGCTTTCGAGGTACCAGCGGTAGGCGTCGCGCATGCCCTCGTGGATGTCGAAGCGGGGCTCCCAGTCCAGGTCGCGCCGCGCCGCCTCCGTCGAATAGACCTGCGCGGGGCGCGTCTGCCAGTAGAAGTAGCGCCCCACCTCGCTGCGCCGCGTGGCGCCGGGCAGGTAGACGGTCTCCGCCTCGCGGCCGACCGCGGCGGCGGCCGCCTGCACCAGCTCGCTGCCGGACTGCGCGTAGCGGCCGGTGATGTTGTAGGCGTGGCCGACCGCCTCGTCGCGTTCGATGGCCGCGATCGTCGCGTGCGCCAGGTCGCGTCCGTGCGTCTGGTGGAAGAAGAAGTAGCCGTCGCCCGGAACCAGCACTGGCCGCCCCTGCTCGATGCGCTGGAAGAGCGAGAACTCCGCCTGCGCCGCGCTGTTGTAGGGGCCGAAGATGTAGGCGGGCCGCAGGCTCACCCAGGGGAAGTCCGCCGTCGCGGTCCCCTCGAGCAACCGCTCGATCGCGACCTTGTCGCGCGCGTACTCCCAGCCAGTGCCGTCGTTCAGCGGGTGCGTCTCCTCGATCGGCAGCAGATCGCTGGGCCGGTAGACGGAGCTGCTGCTGATGAAGACGTAGCGCCCGATGCGCCCGCTGAACAGCTCGATCACCTGCTCGACCTCCGCCGGGCTGTAGGCGATGCAGTCCACGATCGCGTCGAACTCGCGGCCCTCGAGGGCTGCCCGCACCCGTTCGGGCTCGGTGCGGTCCGCACGCAGCCGCCCGACCTCCGCCGGGAAGGGGTCCGGCGTGACGCCGCGGTTGAGCACCGTGACGGTGTGCCCCTGCTCCAGCAGCTCCTCGCCGATGTGCCGCCCGACGAAGAGCGTGCCGCCGATGATCAGGACGTGCATCTGGTCTCCCGCTGACGGCCGGCGAGCGCGCCGATCAGGCGGCCTCGATCGCCTCGTCGTCGATCTCGAAGATCGCGAAGGTCTGCTCCGGCTCGCTCTCGTCCCAGGCGATACGCACCGGCGTGCCCACCTCCAGGCGCTCCCACTCGTTGCCCTCGGGCGCGTGCAGCTGCGCGAGGATGCGCGGGCCCTCCTCGACCTCCACCAGCAGCACGGCGTAGGGCGGCACGAAGGCCGGGTGCCCCATGTTGTGCACCACCGTCCAGCTGTAGACGTGGCCGCGCCCGCTGGAGACGAAGTGCTCGAGGTCGAAGGACTGGCACTCGTCGCACATCGGGGCGGGCAGGTAGACCACGCGGTCGCACTCAAGGCAGCGCTGCAGCAGCAGCTCGTGGCGGTTCATCGCCTCCCAGTAGGGGGCGGAGTCGTCCGTCGGTAGGGGCAGCGGGCGCATCGGTCCGGACTCGTCGACGACCATCGGCTGGCCCTCCGGCGGCTCAGGCGTTGAAGCCGAGCGGCTCGACGCCGATCTCCTGCTGCTCCTCGAGCGCGCTGATCGCGCCGTCGTCGAGGCCCAGCTCGGTGAGCACCTCGTGGTTGTGCTGGCCGAGCAGCGGCGGCGGCCTGCGGTGCCGCAGGTCGAAGGTGCTGAAGCGGAAGGGGAAGGTCTTGAACGGGTGCGTGCCGGTCAGCTCGCGATCCAGCTTCTGGAAGAAGTCGAGATGTACGAGGTTCTCGTCCTCGGTGAGCAGGTAGGGCTTGGAGACGCGGCAGCCCATCACGCCCGCCGCCTGCAGCGTGCGCTCCAGCTCCACGAGGTCGCGGTCGCGGACGGCAGCCGCGATCGCCGCGTCGAGGTCGTCCTCGTCCGCCTTGCGGCCTTCGGCCGTCGCGAAGCGCTCGTCCTTGGCGAGGTGGGGCGCCTCGATCGCAGCCGCGAGGGCGGCGAACTCCTCGTCGCCCGCCACGGCGATGCTGATCCACTCGTCCTGCCCGGCGACCTGGTAGACGTTGTGCGGGGCCATCGCCTCGTGGCGGTTCGCCATCCGCATCCGCGAGGGCTCGCCGTGGCCGACGGCGATGTGCTCGGGGCCCAGCAGGCTGTCGAGGACCTCGCACTGCGGCACCTCGGCGTAGCTGCCCTCGCCGCTGTGATCGCGGGCGCGCAGCGCGAGCGAGATCGCGGCGAGCGCGTGCATCCCGACGAGCGTGTCGGAGAAGCCGCCGTTCATCAGCGGCCGGTCGTCCGGGTAGCCGGTGAGCTGCGCGACGACGGCGTTCTCGAAGCTCACGCCGTAGCCCACGAACTGACCCCAAGGCCCGTCCGGCCCGTACCCGGGCAGCAGCGCGACGATCAGGTTCGGGTTGATCTCATGGAAGCGCTCGACCGTGAGCCCGAGGTTGGGCAGCACGCGGTTCGAGAAGTTACTGACCACCACGTCGGCCTGCTCGAGCAGCTGGACGAGGTACGCCATGCCCGTCTCGCTCTCGAGGTTGAGCGTGACGCTGCGCTTGTTCGGGTTGGTGTCGTTCCAGAGCGCGCCACGCTCGTACCAGCGCTCCGCCGAGGCGTCGACGGCCGTGTAGCGGTAGGAGTCGGGCCGCTGGATCGACTCCACCTTGATCACGTCGGCGCCGAGCGCGCCCATCGTCATCGTGCAGTGCGGCCCCGACCAGAACCACGTCATGTCGACGACGCGAATGCCCTCGAAGGGCAGCGCGGGCGCGTCGCCGTTCGAAGGCGTCTCGCGCGCCTCGAGGGCGGGGCGATCCGCCTCCGACAGGTCGCCACGCTCCGTCGCGGCGGCTGCGCTGAGCAGGTAGGGGACGCGCGGCACCTTGACCGTCGCGCCGTCGACTTGCTGGTCGAGGAAGAAGCCGCGCGCGACGAGTTGCGGGTCCAGCTCGCGCTGCTCGACGGTGTCGACCGGCCCGGCGGGCAGCCGCCAGGCCTGCGCCTCGGTGTAGATCTCCTCGCGCGTGCGCGAGGCGAACCAGGGCGCCACGCGCGGCAGCAGCTCGTTGCCGTGCTCCTGCCGCCACGCCGGGTCGCGTCCCCACGGCTCCTCTAGGATGTCGTCGATGCCGAGCATCTGGCAGAGCAGCTCCCAGTGCTGGAACGTGAGCGGCGCGATGCCCGACCAGCCGTCCTTGCACGGCACCACGCAGTGCGGCCAGACCGAGGGGCGGCGCTGCATCGCGCCGGCGCCGGCGGTCATGCTGTAGACCATCCACGGGGCGGTCAGGCTTGCGGAGGCCACCGCCTGCTGCGAGAGGTCGATGAACGCGGGCGGGGCGCCGCGTGACTGGTGGTACAGCGCGATCAGGATCGAGTCGAAGGCGTAGACGCCGCTCACGCGTGGGTTCATGTCCGCGCCCGGCCGCAAGGGCTCGCGATCCGGCTCCCCGAGCATCCCCGTCCAGCCGCCGAGCGAGTTCACCCCCAGGTCGGACGCGCGGTAGTCCGCGTACGGCCCGTCGGTGGCGAAGAGCGAGATCAGCACGAAGTTCGTCCGGCCCTCGAACGCGCCGCGCAGTTCGGCCGCCTCGAGGCCCAGCATCCGCTCCGACATCTCGCCGTCGACCACCACCACGTCGGCCTGCTCGCAGGCGGCGCGGGCGTCCGCCGGGGTCGTCGCCAGGCCGTCGCCGACGCGCACGGAGGTGGCCCCGCGCGAGACCCAGGCCCAGGTGGCGCTGCGCCGCTCGCCGCCGGCCTCGTACCAGGGCGGGGCGTCGCGCAGCGCGGCGCCCTCGGGAGGTTCGAGCAGGGTGACGTCGGCGCCCCAGTCGGCAAGGTGCTTCGCCGTCCAGGCGGCGGCGCCCATCGAGCCGGGGATCGCGACGACGCGGACGCCTGCGAGGATGCTCACGGTGACTCCTCCCGGTTCAGGCCCGGGGGCGCGTGGCCGGCGCGTGTCCCTCGAGGCTAGACGAGCTCAAGCGTGATCCGCGCGGTCACGGTGTCGGGCTGCAGCTGGTTGTCGATCCGCACGTCCAGGTCGACCAGCTTCTGGCCCTCCTGCTCGTACTTCTTCGTCACCGTGCCGCGCACGGTCAGCAGGTCGCCCGGGCAGTTCGTCGCGCGCATGTCGAAGCTGAGCTTGCGGATGAAGGACTCCGGCCCGCCCCACTCGTTGACGAAGCGGCCGAGCAGGCCCTGGTACCACATCGTGTTGAGGAAGATGTCGCGCGCGCCGTTCGCCTTCGCGAACTCCCGGTCGTGGTGGATCGGGTAGAGGTCGCGGGTGCCCGAGGCGTCCATGACCTGCGTGGTCATGGTGATCGGGCCGAACTCCAGCGGCTGCAGGCTTGCACCCTCGAACACGGTGTCCCAATCGCGGTCTTCGAAGAAGGCCATGGTGTTCCTCCCCTGGCGCTGGCGGGCTAGTTCTCCCGCGGCTGGCTCGAGTCGTACATCAGCAACACGTTGCGCGCGCGGGCGATCAGCTCGTCGTCAAGCTCGCGCCGGTACTCGATGATCGTGATGATGAAGACGCCCTTGCCGACGGCGGTCTGCTTCTCCTCGCTCACGTCGTCGACGTAGCTGGTCTGCTTGATGCGGCCGTCACCCGGGCCGTAGGGCTGCAGGAACTCGTCCTCGCGGGTGACGTTCGTGGCGGTGGCGTAGCCGTACTTCGCGACGATCTCGCGGATCGTCTCCGTCGGGTCCTCGCCCTGCGCCTCGATCTCCTGCTCCTCGCGCTCGAGGATGTAGTCGGGCGCCCACCAGTGGCCGCCGGACATGGTCATGATCGAGTGCGGCGGGGCGATGATGCGGCCGAACCGCGTCTGCTTCGCGTAGGTCTCGTCCCAGTAGACGGGGTTGGCGTCGTGGACGGACTCGGCGAAGTTCCAGATCATCGGCGCGTTCAGCTCCGCGCGCGAGAACTTGGACGGCCCGCGCTGGCCGAAGTGCGGCGCGCACTCGTCGCGGCAGCTCGTGTCTCGTGCTTCGCTCATCCGCGCCCCCCTCGAGGCCGCGCCCGCACCCCTCTCGGGTGGAGACCCGGCCGTGATGCCTCGTGGGCCGGATTATACGGGGGCCGCCCGGTCTGCCAACCGCGCCGCTGGTGCGGCTTGCTGCTGGTTGCTATCGGGGGGATTGCAGTAACATCGCTGTGCCAGTGGCCGAGCGTCGGCTCGGCGGGACACCAGGGAACGGGGAAGCACGCATGACGCTCTACACCTACCTGCGCTTCAACGGCGAGTGCCGGGAGGCCTTCGAGTTCTACCGCTCCGTCTTCGGCGGCGAGTTCGAGCTGATGACCTTCGGCGATGGGCCCGACGACATGCCGGTTCCCGAGGGCGAGCGTGACCTCGTCATGCACGTCTCGTACCCGATCGGGTCGAGCGTGCTGATGGGCAGCGACACGCCCTCCTGGTCGCCCGAGCCGACGCAAATGGGCAACAACTTCTCGATCTCCTGCATGCCGGCCACGAGGGAGGAAACGGACCAACTCTTCGCGAAGGTCTCCGAGGGCGGCGTCGTCACGATGCCGCTCGAGGAGATGTTCTGGGGCGCGTACTTCGGGGCCTGCACGGACAAGTTCGGCATCAACTGGCAGTTCAACCACGACCCAACGCCGCAGTCCGGCTGAGCAGCGCGTTTGAGGGGCCGCGCTATGCGGGGCCGATGATCCGCTGCATCTCCTCGTCGGTGAAGGCGCGCAGCGTCTCGCTGGAGACGTTGCCCGCCTCGGCGATGCTGAACAGGCCGTTCATCATCGCCTCCTCGCTGGGCGCGTCCACCACCGTCACGAGGTCGTAGTGGCCCTGCGTCCAGTAGTGGGCGAGCACGTCGAAGCCCGCGGCCTCATTCAGCTCGCGGATCTCGCTGGCGCGGTGCACCGTCTCCTTCAGGTGCTTCCGCCCCGAGTCCGTGAAGCGGTAGAGCACGACGTATCGAGGCATGCGGCTCGTCTCCTCTGCTCGCCCGGCCCGGACAGCCCCGGCCGCGCCGATCGGCTGCCGCGAGGGTAGCGCCACCCCCGCGGACGCCGCCATTCGCGCTCAGCGCCGCCACTGCCGCAATGTCGCCGACGAGGCGAAGAGGGCGAGCGTGAAGAGCACGAGCAAAGCCCCGCTCACCGTCAGTGCCCTCGGCACCCCTGTCGCCTCCGCAACCGCGCCGAGCGTGAGCGGACCGAGCCAGCCCCAGCCGATCGCGAAGTTCCAGCCGCCGAGGGCGCGTCCGCGCAGCTCGGCGCCCACGCTGACCTGCAGCATGATCCACTGGAGCGCGTCGACCATCGCCGCCGCGGCGCCGATGCCGGCGGCGGCCGCGACCGAGAGCCAGAAGACCGTCGAGTTGCCGAGCACGACCACGAGCAGGCCGAACGTCACGAACACGCCGACCAGCATCAGCCCGTGTGGCAGCCGGTCGGTCGTGAAGACGAGCAGCGCGGTGCCGAACATCGCACCCACGGCCACCCCCGCGGTGAGCACGCCCAGCTGCTCCGGGCCTACCTCCAGCACCCGCTCGGCGACCGCGGGCAGCATGCTTGCGAACGAGAAGCCGAGGATCTCCACGACGATCATCATCCCGAGTAGCAGCCGCACCGCAGGTATGCGAACGAGCAGCCGCAGGCTGTCCAGCACCTCGCGGAAGAGCGGGGGCCGCCCGGTCGACGTGCGCGCCGGCCGGCGCAGGCCCGCAAAGACCACCGCGGCGCAGGCGAGCGACAGCGCCGCCACGAAGAAGGTCGGCTCCGGGCCCAGTCCGCCGATCAGCGCCCCGGCGCCGAGCGCCCCGGCGGCGCCGACGGAGCGCTGCCCGAACGACGTCAGGCTGATTGCGTTCCCCAGCCGGGTCGGTCCGGCGATCTCCGCCTGTAGCGGCTGGAGCGAGGTGTTGTGGAACGCCAGCGTCGAGCTCGTCACGAAGACGAGCGCGAGCAGTAGCGGGACCGTCGCCACATCGACGATCACGACGAGCGACATCAGCGCGGCCGCGACGGCCCGCACGATGGAGGTCACCGCCAGGACGCGACCTCGCGGCACGCGGTCGGAGACCGCCCCGCCGATCGGGCCGAGCACGAGGTTGGGGATCGAGCGGATGCCGAGCGACAGCGCTGCAAGCAGGACCGAACCTGTCGTGTCGAGCACGAACCAGCCGATCGCGAGACGCTCGATCCAGATGCCGAAGGCGTAGAGCACCGCGCCGAGCCAGACGCGCAGGAAGCCGGGCGCCCGGAACGAGGCGAACGCGCCGCCCGTCGCCGTGCTCCCGCCGCCGGCCGTCCGGGCCACCGTCGGCGCTACGCCTCCAACAGGTCGAAGGCGGCCATCATCCGCTCGTGGCGGCGCTCGATGAACCTGCGGGGCCAGGTGTCCGTGAAGACGTAGAGGCGGTCCTCGCGGACGGCGTCGAGCACCATCCGCCCGATCTGCGCGGGCTCCATGCCTTCCCACTGATCGACGGACGCGGGCGCGGGCCCACCGAGCCCGTCCGGGCGGTTGCGTGCGGCGTCGAAGATGCGCGAGCGGATGCCGGCGGGGCAGAGCGCGGTGACGCCGATCCCGTCGGGTTCGAGCTCGTCGTGGAGCGACTCGGTCAGGCCAACCACCGCGTACTTCGAGGTGATGTACGCGCCCGCCAGCATCGTCGTGGGTCGCGGGTAGGGAGCGCAGCCGCTGATCGAGCCGGTGTTCACGATGTAGGCGGCTCCGTCCTGCTGCCGCATGCGCGGGACGAAGGCGGAGACGCCGTTGATGACCCCGTGGAGGTTCACGCCGAGCACCCAGCTCCAGTCGTCCGCCGAGGTGTCGATGATCGAATCGAAGACTTGCACGCCCGCGTTGTTGCACAGCAGGCGCACCTCGCCGAACTCCTCGTAGGCGCGCGCCGCCAGCGACTCGACCGAGGCGGGGTCGGTGACGTCCGTCAGGACCGCGATCGCCTCGCCTCCGGCCTCGCGGATCGCCGAGGCGACGCGCTCGGCCTCGTCGAGCTCGATGTCGGCGACGGCGACGCGCATGCCGGCCTCGTGGCAGACCTGCGCGAGCCCCTCGCCGAGGCCGCTCCCCGCGCCGGTGATGACGGCGGCGTCTCCGGGCTGGATCTCCATCTCGCACCTCCCTCAGGCGAAGCGGTACTCGCTGAGCGCGCCGACGATCGCCGTCGACGGCTCCCAGAACTTCGGCAGGTTCCTGAACACCTCGCGAATCGCGGCGCGGTCGCCCGCGTAGCGGGCGTCGTCCGTGAAGACCTCCATGCTCGGGAAGCGCTCGTAGACGATCGCGAGGTAGTCGGGCGCCTCGGCGGTGAGCCGCCGCGCGATGGCGTGGCGGATGTAGGACTCGCGCAGCGGGTGCAGGGCGAAGGTGCGCGGCGAGTGCTCCTCCTGCCAGGCGCGATAGAAGTCCTCGAGGCTCACGTCCGCCGGCTTGTCGTTGATCGCGAACTGCGTCACGCCGGGCACTCGCTCGCCCTCGCCGGGCGAGTGCGGACAGGGCTGCACCGTCGACTCGGTGACGAGGTAGCCCCACAGGTCGGAGTCGCCGTCGGCCGTGCGCAGCGCCTCCTCGATCGCCCCGCGGTCGTCGAGGCTGGGCAGCCAGCACTCGAAGACGGCGGCGACGCGCTCGAAGGCGCCCTGGATGCGCCCCGGGGCGCGCTCGAGGATCTCGTCGCTCAGGTCCGGGACCAGCAGCGCGAGCTGCGAGGCGCCGACGCCGCGTGCCGCGGGCACCGCCGCCTCGGCAAGCCGCGCCCGGCGCTCCGCGAGCGGCGCGCCGCCACCCTCGAGGATGTAGATCAGCTTCTCCACCGGGCCCCCCTTGCCTGGGGGAAGGATACTCGCGGGCGGTCCCGGCCGATCATGCGGTCGGCGGGCGCGGGCAGCCCCTCACGGATACACCGCAGTTGATCGACCCCGCGCTCAGGAGCAGTCGACTACCCGGATCTCCCACTGCCCCGGATACAGCCGCTCGAAGATAGCCAGCTCTTCCTCCTCGAACGGAACCTCCTGGCCGCCCCTGTATTCGCCGTTGATCCAGAGCTGATACGGCCAGCAGTCCTCCGACTCCGGCTCGGGTGTCGGCGTCGCCGTCGGTGTGGGGGTCGGGGTAGGCGTCGGGG
>VXMT01000279.1 GCA_009840965.1 Chloroflexota bacterium | reverse complement strand
GGGTGTCCCCCCCGTCGCCCCCCCCGAGCTGGCGCGGCACCGGGCGCGCCGGGTGGGCGGCGTTGGCGCGTGTGCCCGTGCGTTTGCGCTGCTCGAGCAGCGCGAGGGAGAGCAGCGCGGCGATCAGGCCGGCCTCGTGGTCCATTTGGTTGCGGATCTCGCCCGGGGCGCCGTCGGGGTAGCCGGTCATGTAGCCGAGGCCGCCCTCGGCCGCGAAGATCGGGGCGTAGCCGGGGCGGTGGCTGTCCGGGCCGTGCTGGCCGTAGGCGGAGAGCGAAACCATCACGAGGCGCGGGTTGACCGCCTTGAGGTCGTCCCAGCCGAGGCCGAGCCGGCCCATGACGCCCGGCCGGAAGTTCTCGATCGCCACGTCGCAGGCAGCCACCAGCTCGCGCGCGAGCTGCGCGGCGCGCTCCTCCTTGAGGTTGAGCGTGATTGAGCGCTTGTGGCCGGCGAGGTGGTCGAAGTTCGGCACGTCGAAGCGGCCGTAGAGCGGGTGCGGCCGCCGCCCGATGTCCAGCCGCGCCTGCGACTCGATCTTGATCACGTCCGCGCCGAGCAGAGCAAGCATCAGCGTCGCGTAGGGCCCGGCGGCCATGTTGGTGAAGTCGGCCACGCGGATGCCGGCGAGGGGTTTCGCGTCACCCGCCGGCCGCGAGATCGGCGAGGGCGGCTCGCTGTCCCTCGCGGCCTGCTCGAGCTGCCAGGCCACGCCCGGCTCCGGCTCGCCGTCCGCGCCCGCGCGGAAGAAGCCGCGGTGCTGGAACTGCTGGTCTTCGGGGAGCTGCTTCGGGGCGAGGTAGGGCCCGCACGGCAGGCCGGTCTCGGCGGCCCTGGCGACGACTTCCTCGACGCTGCGCTGGGCGGCCCAGGCGCGGAGGTGCTGGTTGATGAAGGGGCCGCGGCGACCGCGCTCGACGGTGTCCTCGAGCTCCGGCGCCTGCGCCCACTCCGGGTCGCCCATCAGCTCGCGCAGGGCCACCCAGTGGTGCTGCTCGATCGGCACGATCTCGACGTAGCCGTCGGCACACTGGACGATGCCGCCATAGCTGAAGCTGCGGTTCGAGCGGCGCTCGAGGTGGCCGTCCACGTACCGGCTGACCGAGAGGTAGTTGAGCGAGAGCTGCGAGTCCTGCACGGAGAGATCGACGCGCTCGCTGCGCCCCGACGCCCTCGATGAGCGCAGCCCCGCCAGCGCAGCAAAGGCGGCGTTCGTGCCGGCCTGGTAGCTGCCGAGATAGCGGCCCACGCCGATCGGCGGGCGGTCCGGAAACTCCTCGTAGCCGAGTCCCGACGGCTGGAGGAACCCTTCGCCGCCGCCCTGGAAGAGAGTCAGCTCGGCGCCCTGCCAGCCCGACTTCGGCCCGCTGCCGCCGTAGGGTGTGACGGCGACGACGGCGCGCCCGCGCTCGGGCAGCGGAGCGGCCTCCACGATCGGGTTCCAGCCAAAGGGGAGCGCGGCGCGCTCGTGCACGATGATCTCGACCTTCGCGACCTGGCTGGCGTCCGGGCGGGCGGGGAGCTCGCGCGTCTCGATGCCCGCGGCGAGGTAGCGGAAGACCGCGCTCTCGCCACTCTCGAGGAACGGCGGGCAGCGGCGCAGCGTGCTGCCGTCGGGCGGCTCCAGCAGCTCGACGCGTGCGCCGAGCTCGCGCAGCAGCCGTCCGGCGAACCCGCCGGCGGGCGTCTCGGCGATCAGCCAGGCGCGGAAGCCCTCGAGTGGGAGCATGGTCGGCCCTTCGTCGGCGGTCATCGCGGAGATGCTAGGGGATGGCCCCCGCTGCGCGATAGGCGGCGAGGTCGGCGTCGGAGCAGCCCGCCTCGCGCAGCACCGCCTCGGTGTCCGCGCCGAGCAGCGGGGCGGGGCCTCGGATGGCCGTCGGTGTCTCCGAGAGCTCGACGATCGGCCCGACGACGCGCTGCGGGCCGGTCAGCGGGTGCTCGAGGTCGGCCATCATGCCGGCGGCGTTGACCTGCAGGTCGTCGGCCAACTCCTCGGGGAAGTGCACCGGGCCGGCGGGTACGCCCTCCGCCTCGAAGGCCTCGATCCACTCGGCCACGGGGCGCGTGCGGATCAGCGCACGGATGCGTTCGAGCAGCGACGTGGCGTGCGCGATGTTCGCCGGGTCGCCGCTGTCGAAGTCCGGCGTGTCGCTCGGATCGTCCTCGATGCCGAGCACGCGGCGCGCGCCGTCGCGGGTCCGGGGGGTGAGCGCGCCGAGGGCGATCACGCCGTCGCTCGCCTCGAAGCCCCCGTAGTAGATGCGGAACGCCCAGCGCCGGGCGCGGATCGCGTGGCGCGCGTCCAGCTGCTCGCGGTACGAGGCGCCCGCCGCGCGCAGCTCGCGGACCGCCTCCATCATCGGCTCGACGGTCGAGGCGTCGCTGACCGGCTCCCGCATGATGTAGCTGTCCTGGATCGCCATCGCCGAGCGCAGCAGCGAGGTCTCGACGAACTGCCCGCGGCCCGTCAGCTCGCGCCGGTAGAGCGCCGAGCAGATCCCGATCACCGCCGCAAGCCCCGAGGTGTAATCGGAAACCGGTCCGGAGCCGATGTGCTCGGGCGCGCCCGCATCGTCGGTCTTCGCGTCGCCGACCGTGAGGCCGGAGTAGGCGGACATCGTGGCGTCCGTGCCGGCGCGGTCGGCGAGTGGCCCGCGCGATCCGAAGGCGGAGATGCGGCAGTAGACGAGGCCCGGATGCAACGCGGAGAGCGTCTCGTAGTCGACCTCCAGCCGCTCCAGCACGCGCTGGCGGAAGTTGATCGTCAGCACGTCGAAGCGCGGCAGGATGCGGTGGATCAGCTCGCGCCCCGCCCCGGTCTGGAGGTCGACGAGGATGCTGCGCTTGCCTCGGTTCACGGCCTGGAAGCGCTTGCCCTCGTGCGGGATGACCGCGCCGAAGTTGCGGTGCGGGTCGCCGCCGGGCGGACGCTCGACCTTGATCACCTCGGCCCCGAGGTCGGAGAGCACGCAGCCCGAGAACGGCCCGGCGACGAGCTGCGAGAACTCCAGCACCCGGATGCCCTCGAGCGGTCCGCCAACCGTCATCGTCGCGCTCCGTTCGCGTTCCGCCTGCTCCGCTGCGGGACGGGACGCTGGCGATGATAAGCTGCCCACCGCGGCAGGCGCGCGTCCTGCCGCACCGGCCTGCGCGCGGAGGTGACAGCCATGCCCACGCTCGACCGCGACGGCGTCGCGATCCACTACGAGGACCACGGCCCGCAGGACGCGGAGACGCTGCCCGTCCTGCTCACGCACGGCTACGCGGCGACCTGCCTGATGTGGCGGCCGCAGATCGCGGCGTTCGCCGACCGCTACCGCCTGATCAGCTGGGACATGCGCGGCCACGGCAAGAGCGACAGCCCGCCCGACGACGCACTCTACAGCCGCGATCTGACCGTCGAGGACATGCGCGCGATCCTCGACGAGCTCGGCATCGAGCAGGCGGTGATCGCCGGGCACTCGCTCGGGGGCTACATGTCGCTCGCCTTCCAGGCGACGCACCCGGAGCGCACGGGCGCGCTGATCCTGCAGGGCACCGGCCCCGGCTACCGCAACCCGGTCGCCCGCGAAGCGTGGAACGAGGATCGCCTGCAACGCGCCGAGCGCCTCGAGACCATCGGCATGAGCACGCACGACGGCGGATCCGAGGTCGACATGAGCGAGCACAGCTCGGCCGAGGGCCTCGCTCGTGCGGCGCGCGGGATGCTCACGCAGCACGACTCGCTGGTGATCGACGGCATTGCCTCGATCACGTTGCCTACGCTGCTGCTCGTCGGCGAGAACGACACGCCGTTCCGCAACGGCATGAGCTACATGGAGAACCGGATCGAGGGCAGCGAGCTGCACGTCTTCGACGGCGCCGGCCACGGTGTCAACATCGAGGCGCCGGAGGGCGTGAACGCGGCGATCGAGGGGTTCCTCGCGCAGCTCGCCGGAGCGGGAGCATGAGCGTCACGATTCTCTTCTGGCCGCCGTGGCGTCGCGGCCAGGAGGACTGGGCGCGACGGGTCGACGAGGCGCTGCCGGACGTCCGCACGCTTTCGCCCGAGGACACCGAGTCCGCTCTCGACGTGATCGGGGAGGCGGACGCGATCTTCGCGGAGAGCCGCATCTCCGAGGAGGCGCTCGCCGCGGCAACGAAGGTGCGCTGGATCCACTCGGCCATGGTCGCGCCGCCCCCTGGCTGGTACCACGACGCGCTGATCGAGCATCCGGCGACCGTCACCAACCCTCGAGGCGTCTACAACGACCACATCAGCGTGCACATCATGTCCTTCGTGCTCCACTTCGCGCGGCAGTTGCACCGCTACGTTCGGAGCATGGCCGGGGCCCGCTGGGAGCCGGACCTCTCACGCGGCGGCGTCACCTACCTCGAGGAGGCGACCGCGTTGCTGATCGGCGTCGGCGAGATCGGCGCGGAGACCGCGCGCCTGCTCGCCGCATTCGGCGTGAACGTCGTCGGCGTCGACGCGCGCCGCACGGAGCTCATCGAGGGGCTGGCGGCGCTGCACCCGCCCGAGGCGCTCGACGAGCTGCTGCCCGACGCCGACTTCGTGATCCTCACGGTGCCGCACACGCCTGAGACCGAGGGGATGATGAACGCCGCGCGCTTCGAGGCGATGAAGGACACTGCCTACCTGATCAACATCGGCCGGGGGCCGACGGTGCGCCTCGACGACCTCGATGCGGCGCTGCGCTCGGGGACGATCGGCGGGGCCGGCCTCGATGTCTACGAGATCGAGCCACTGCCGCAGGAGCACCCGCTGTGGAGCGCGCCGAATGTGCTGCTGACGCCGCACGTCGCTGCGCACGGCCCGTACGTCGAGGAGCGGCGCTTCCAGGTGCTGCTCGAGAACTGCCGCCGCTTCGCCGCCGGCGAGCCGCTGGAGAACATCGTCGACAAGGCGCGCTGGTTCTGACGAGGAGGATCGGGATGTCCGAGGCCGGCGAGTCCGGGGTCTACGAGGTCTACGCCACGAAGTACGCGTGGCGCCCGGTGCGTCGAGGCGATCTCTTCCCCACGGGCGGCGGCGATCGCAGCGAGCAGATCGGGATGGACTACTTCGTCTGGGCCGCGATCAGCCCGGAGCGCACGTTCGTCATCGATACCGGCTTTACCGCCGAGGAGGCCGAGCGGCGCGGTCGCACGCCGTTGCGCCGCCCCGCGGAGGCGCTCGCGCTCGTCGGCGTGGACGCGGAGAGCGTCGAGGACGTGATCCTCACCCACTGCCACTACGACCACATCGGCACCGTGGACGACTTCCCGAACGCACGGCTGCACATCCAGGAGAGCGAGCTGCAGTTCGCGAGCGGACGCTACATGCAGAACGACAGCATCGCGCACTCCTTCAACGCCGAGGAGGTGACCGGCCTCGTGCGCGATGTCTTCAGCGGAAGGACCGTGCTGCACGACGGCGACAAGGAGCTCGCCGACGGCCTCAGCATCCACCTGGTCGGCGGCCACACCGGCGGCAACCAGGTGGTGCGCGTGCGCACCGCGCGCGGCTGGGTCGTGCTCGCCTCGGACGCCGCGCACTACTACGACCAGCTCGAGGACGGGGCGCTGTTCGCGATCGTCTTCGACGTCGGGAGGCTGGTGCGCGGCTACGAGCGAATGCACGAGCTGGGCGACTCGCCGGAGCACCTCGTGCCGGGCCACGACCCGCGCGTGCTCCAGCGCTATCCGGCGCCCTCGCCGGACCTCGAGGGCATGGTGGCGCGGCTCGACGTGCCGCCTAAGGAGTAGCCGGGCGGGGCCGGCACGGTTGGGCTGGCGCGAGGCGCGGCCGGGTTGCGTACACTGGATCGGCGCCCAACGCGCTCGGGCGCACCACGAGGAGGCGCTCCGCGGCGGGGGGAGCGCCTCCGTCGCTATCCCCGGACGGTCGCGGCTCGATCCCGAGTGGCGCTTGACAGCCGCTTCGCGCGCTGCCGAGCATGGGCCGTGGCGACCGCATCGCCCGAGGAGAGCCGATGACCACCACCGCGCACCGCCCCTCGGAGTCTGCGGCGTTCGCGCCGGGCATCGACGGCCTGCTCGACTGGGCCGTCGGCTACCGCCCGGACGAGGACGGCGAAGCGGCGGCGCAGGTCCGCTACCTGCTGCTCGACCACGCCGCCAACGCGCTCGGCGGCCTCACGGCGGAGTCGTCGCGCCTCGTGCGCCGCTACGCGGCGGGCCGCGCGGGCGGCATCCCCGCGCCGGGCGGCCACTCGCTGCTCGAGGAGTACGCCGCCTTCGTGGCGGGGGTCAGCGCGCACGCCCTCGAGAGCGACGACACGCACCAGGCCTCGTCCTCGCACCCCGGCTCGGCGGTCTTCCCCGCCGTGCTCGCGCTCGCGACGGCTGAGGGGTCAAGCTTCGAGGAGGCGGTGGCGGCCGGCGTCGTGGGCTACGAGGTGATGGCTCGCATCGGCATGACCGCGACCGTGCAGGGCCAGTACGATCGTGGCTTCCACCCCACCGGCACCACCGGCGTCTTCGGCGCGGCGGCTGCCGCCTCGCGGCTGCTCGGGCTCGACGCTGCCGCGATGCGCTCGGCGCTCGGCATCTCGCTCAGCCTCGCGGCCGGGTCGATGGCGTTCCTCGTCGACGGCGCGTGGACGAAGCGGCTGCATCCCGGCTGGGCCGCGCACGGCGGGCTGCTCGCCGCGCGCCTCGCTGCGGAGGGCTTCGCGGGGCCGCGCGACCCGATCTGCGGCCCCGACGGCTACCTGCACTCCTACAGCGACACCCCGGCCGGCGATGACGCGGCCGAGCGGCTGACCGACGGCCTCGGCGTCGCGCCGCTGGCGATCGACCGCACGAGCATCAAGGCGCACGCCTGCTGTCGCTACAAGCAGG
Source organism: Chloroflexota bacterium (assembly GCA_009840965.1). Classification (GTDB taxonomy): domain Bacteria; phylum Chloroflexota; class Dehalococcoidia; order UBA2979; family UBA2979; genus VXMT01. The sequence goes on along the minus strand of VXMT01000279.1, from coordinate 4,419 downwards.
CGCCGATCGACGCCGTCCTCGATCTGGTGGCGGAACACGACATCGCGCCTGAGCAGGTCGCACGCATCCGCGTCGGCGTGCTGGAGGCGGGCTGGAACATCATCGCCGCGCCGGAGGCCGACAAGCGCCGCCCGGTCTCGATCGTCGATGCGCAGTTCTCGATGCCCTTCGGGGCCGCCGTCGCGGCGCTGCACCGCTCGGCGGGGACGCGCCAGTACACGCCGGCGGTGATCGCCTCGCCCGAGGTCGCGGCGCTGATGGACCGTGTCGAGTGCTACCGCTCGGACGACCTCGACGCGATGTTCCCTGAGCGCTGGCCGGCGGAGGTCGTGATCGAGCTGCGCGATGGCGGCAGCGTCTCGCGCCGCGTCGACTACCCGAAGGGTGATCCCGAAAACCCGCTTACGCTGCCCGAGCTGCAGGCGAAGTTCCGCGATCTCACTGCGGGTGTCGTGACCCCCTCCGGCCAGGCCCAGGTGATCGAGGCGGCCGCTGCACTCGGCGAGGGCGTGACGCCCTCGGCGTTCACGACGCTGCTGGGCAGCGGGGCGATCCTCGAGGCCGCCGCGGCGGAGATCGGCTAGCGCAGCAGTGCCGCGACCCGAGCGCTACGACTCGGCCGCGGCCGCCGTCGCCGACATCCCGGACGGCTCCTCGATCCTCGTCGCTGGTTTCCACGCGGGCGTGCCCTGGAACCTGATGCAGGCGCTCTGGGAGCAGGGCGCCAGCGACCTCGTCATGATCTCGACAACGGTGAACCGCCCGCTGCGCGACGAGGACGGCCGCGTGACGATCGCGGACCTCGTGCTGGCGGGGCGCGTGCGCAAGGTGATCGCCTCCTTCACCGCCGCGCCGCACCCCTCGCAGCCGAACGCCGCCGAGGACGTCTTCCGCGAGGGTGGGGCGGACGCGGAGCTGGTCCCGCAGGGCACGGTCGCCGAGCGCATCCGGGCGGGCGGCGCGGGCATCCCCGCCTTCTACACCCCGGCAGGCGTCGGCAGCGCCTACGCCGAGCGCCGCGAGCAGCGCGAGTTCGACGGGCGGAGCTACGTCCTCGAGCGCGGCATCACGGCCGACTACGCCTTCGTGCGCGCGCACCAGGCCGACGAGGCGGGCAACCTGCTCTACCGCCGCGCCGCGCGCAACTTCAACCCGATCATGGCCACCGCCGGACGCTGCACGATCGCCGAGGTGGACGAGCCGTTCCTGGAGGCCGGCGAGATCGATCCCGACCAGGTGCACACGCCCGGCGTCTACGTCGCCCGCCTCGTGCACATCGCCGAGGGCCGCATCAACGCGCCCCGGCGCACACGCCGCAGCGGGCGCGAGCTGGACCTCGACGCCGACGATGGCGCGGGAGGCGGCTCGTGAGCGGCGCGGCGAGGGAGCCGCTCAACCGCGAGCAGATCGCGGCCGTGCTGGCGGGACGCCTCGAGCGCGACTGGATTGTGAACCTCGGCGTCGGCATTCCCGTGCTCGCCTGCGACTTCATCGACCCGGACGCCGGGATCGTGCTGTCCTCGGAGAACGGGCTGATCGGCTACGGCTGGCACGCCCCGCGCGGCCACGAGGACCTCGACATCGTCTCGCCGGGGATGCAGTACGTCGTGTTGCAGCCGGGCGCGGCGATCGTCCACCACGCCGACGCCTTCGGGCTGATCCGCAGCGGGCGCGTCGATTGCTCCGTGCTCGGCGCCTACGAGGTCGCGGCCGACGGCTCGTTCGGGAACTGGACGCCGCACGCGGACGGCCGCACCGACCTCGGGGGCGTCGGCGGGGCGATGGACCTGACGCAGGGCGCGAAGCGCGTGTGGCTGGCGATGTTCCACACCACGCCCGAGGGCGCTCCGCGGCTCGTCGAGCGCTGCACGCTGCCGGTGACCGGCGGCCGCCCCGCCTCGCTCGTGGTGACGGACCTCGCGGTCATCGAGGTCGGCGAACGCGGCTTCGAGCTGCTGGAGCACGCGCCCGGCTACAGCGTCGAGGACATCCAGGCGGTGACCGCCGCCCCCCTCGCCGTCTCGCCCTCGCTGCGCCCGATGCCGGTGTAGCAAGCTTCGAACAAGGCTGCGTTAGGCTGACCGAGAGGAGGCCGCCAATGACCGACACCGAGGCGAACAAGGCGCTCGTGCGGCGCTTCTTCGATGAGGTGATGAACGAGGGCCGCCTCGATCTCGTCGACGAGATCTTCGCGCCGGAGTACGTGAACCGGCACGCGCACCCCGGCCAGCAGCCGGGGCCCGACGGCGTGCGTCAGCTCGTCACCAACGTGCGCCGCGCCTTCCCCGACCTCGTCGAGACCGTCGACGACCTCGTGGCCGAGGGCGACCGCGTCGGCCTCCGCCTGACGCTGCGCGGCACGCACCTGGGCGCCTTCCGCGGGGCCGAGGCTACCGGCAAGCGCGTCGAGGTGATGGGCATGGCGATCGTGCGCGTCGAGGGCGATCGCATCGCCGAGGGCTGGTTCTTCTTCGACCGCGAGGCGATGTGGGAGCAGCTCGGCATCGACCCGCCGGCGCGGTAGGAGGGCTGCGAAGCCATGCTCGTGATGGTGCTGCCGGGGCGGTGGTGCTGGAGGCCACGGTCGGAATCGAACCGACGATAAGGGTTTTGCAGACCCCTGCCTTACCACTTGGCTACGTGGCCCCGCCGCGTAACGCCCGCCGAGGCGGGCGTGTCCCCTCGATCCTACCATCGGGCAAGGCGGCGGGTGCAGCGGCCATGCGACCCGGCGGCGACCCCGACGCGGTATCCTCGCCGCGAAGCAGCGCGCGAGGGGAGGGTGCATGAGCGCGGACGATCGACTCGAGATCATGGAGATGGTCGCGCGCTACGCCTACGCGTGGGACGAGAAGAACGCGCAGGCCTACGCCGCCTGCTTCACCGAGGAAGCGGAGCTCGAGGTCTACACCCGCGGCCGCGAGGCACCCGCCATCAGCGAGCGGGGCCGCGACGCGATCGAGAGCTGGGCGAGGCGCTCGCACAGCGGCGAGATCGAGGGCATGCGCCCGCCCGACCCGCTCGAGCGCACGCGCCACGCACCGGGCGGCGTCGTCTTCGACGCCCTCGAGGGCGACACGGCGCAGACGCGCGCGATGCTGTTCGAGACGCGGGTCGCGGGCGGCAGGTCCACGGCCGTGCCTCAGATCTCGGGCGTCTACACCGACGAATGGCGGCGCACCCCCGATGGCTGGCGGCTCTCGCGGCGCGTGCTGCACATGGACCGCCAGTAGCGGCTGCGGGCCACGGCCTGGAGGGACGGGCAGGATGGGTTATCGACCGCGCCGGATGAAGTTCGGCATCTTCCTCGCGCCCTTCCACGAGCCCGGCGAGAATCCCACGCTCGCCATCGAGCGTGACGCGGCGCTGATCGAGGAGCTCGACCGCCTCGGCTACGACGAGGCCTGGATCGGCGAGCACCACAGCGTGGGCTGGGAGTTCATCCCCGACCCGGCGCTCTTCGCCGCCCACATGGCCGCGCGCACGAAGCAGATCAAGCTCGGTACGGGCGTGGTCAGCCTCCCGTACCACAACCCGCTGATGGTCGCCGACCGGATGATGTTCCTCGATCACCTCACGCGAGGGCGCGCGCTCTTCGGCGTGGGACCGGGCGCGCTCGCCTCGGACGCCTACATGATGGGCATCGACCCCTCGACGCAGCGCACGCGCATGGTGGAGTCGCTGGACGCGATCCTCCCGCTGCTGCGCGGCGAGCACGTCACGATGGAGACTGACTGGTTCAACCTGCGCGACGCGCACCTGCAGCTCGCGCCCTACCGCGAGGACCACCTCCCGGTTTCGGTCGCGCACAGCCTCTCGCCCTCGGGTCCGCAGACGGCGGGGCGCTTCGGCATCGGGATGCTCTCGGTGGCCACGGCGGCGCCGGGCGGCATCGGCTCGCTGCAGGGGGCGTGGCAGTGGGCCGAGGAGGCGGCCGGGGAGCACGGCCAGGAAATCAGCCGCGACGACTGGCGCGTCACGATGTACTTCCACCTCGCCGACTCGAAGGAGGAGGCGCTGGCCCAGACCGCCGAGGCCTGCATCGCCTACAACCAGGGCTACACCGGCGCCCTCGGGGTGCGCTTCGCCGAGGGCGAGGACACGATCGAGGCGATGGTCGAGCGTGGCGGCGCGATCGTCGGCACGCCCGACGACGCGATCGAGGGCATCGAGCGGCTGCTCGAGCTCTCGGGCGGCTTCGGCGCGCTGCTCTGCTCGATGCGGGAGTTCGCGACGACGGAGCAGACGCGGCGCAGCTTCGAGCTGTTCGCGCGCCACGTGATGCCGCGCTTCCAGGGCCAGATCGACTCGATCGAGGGCTCGCTGTCGTGGGCGCAGGAGAACATGCGGGAGCTGTTCGCGCCGCAGGCGGCAGCCCAGCGCAAGGCCTTCGAGGACGCGGGCATGGAGGCCCCCGCC
>VXMT01000001.1:10061-11313 GCA_009840965.1 Chloroflexota bacterium | reverse complement strand
GCGTCAGCACCTCCGACTCGTCGATGTAGTCGACGCCGACCGCCTCGAGGATCTGCGCCTCGACGAAGTGGCCGATGCGCGCCTTGGCCATCACGGGGATCGTGACGGACTGGCAGATCTCCTCGATCAGCGCGACGTGGCTCATGCGCGCGACGCCGCCGGCGGCGCGGATGTCGCTCGGTACGCGCTCCAGGGCCATCACGGCCGCCGCGCCGGCTTCCTCGGCGATCTGTGCGTGCTCGGCCGTGACCACGTCCATGATCACGCCGCCCTTGAGCATCTGCGCGAGCCCGGCCTTCACGCGCCAGGTGGCGGTCTCGCCCCGCTCGTTCGCATCCTCGAGGCGGTTTCCGTTGGTCGTCGCCATAACGCTCCCGTACGCCTTCGCGAAATTGCGCCCACCATTGTAGCCGAGGAGTCCGTGCCGGGGCGGGCCGCCGGGCGGCCGGACGCGCGCCGCTCGCCGCGATTGGACGTAGAATGAAGGCGCGCCGCGATTGACGCCCGGCGGCACGCCCGAGGGGAGGGCGCTACGGCACAGCACCCCGACGCACCGTTTGCCCAGCCCGCGCCCACCGAGCCGGAACCGTCCGGGTCAGCCTCGCTGCGCCCTCCGGCGCCGCTGATCCCCCGCGCCAGCGCGGCCGACGCCGCCGAGGTCGCCGAGGTCGCCCCCTACGCGGACCTCGTGGCGCCTGCGGAGTTCGAGGATGAGCCCGAGCTGGCCGCGCAGCCGGACGCCGGGCAGCGCAGGCGGCACCTGATCGTCGCATCGCTCGCCACGGGCGTCGGCGCGGCGGCGATCGTCTCCAGCGTGGCGGCGGGCGACGTGGTCTCCTTCACCTCGCTCATGGGGGTGCTGTTCCTCGGCGTGGCCGCGGCGCGCTACAGTCTGGCGCGCAACGCCTGACGCCGGGCGGGGAGGCAGCGTGGCCACGCCCGACAGCTCCCGCCGCGTCGAGCGGCTGCTCGTGCCCCTCGATGGTTCCGAGGCCGCGTACCAGGCGCTCGGGGCGGCCTGCGACATCGCACGGCTGCACCGCGCAAGCGTCTCCTCGCTCTACGTGATCGAGGTACCGCGCACGCTTCCGCTCGACGCCGACCTCGACCGCGACTTCGACCGCGGCGAGGCGATCCTCTCGCGTGCCGAGGAGGTCGCGGGGGCCCCCAAGCACGCCGGCCCGGGGGCCGGGTGGCGGCCGCCCCCCCCCCGGGCCGCCCGGCGGGGGCGGCCGGGAGACGGCCCAAACCC
>VXMT01000001.1:0-10051 GCA_009840965.1 Chloroflexota bacterium | reverse complement strand
CCGCGGCGCGGCGCCCGTCGCGCGGGCCCGGGTGGGGGCCGGCCACCACACGGTCGCGCTCGACGGCGCGATGTGCCAGGCGCGCCAGGCCGGGCACGCCGTCGTCGACGAGGCGATCGAGCGCAATACCGACGCGATCGTCGTCGGCGTCGGGTACGAGCGGCCCTACGGCCGCTTCCGCCTGGGACGCCTGCCCCAGTACGTGCTCGCGCATGCTCCCTGCGAGGTCTGGCTGTTCCGCTATACGCCGGACCAGGCAGCCGACGGGGGCGGCGTGGCGTAGGCTTATGCCATGAAGATCGTGATCATGGGCTGCGGCCGCGTCGGCTCCACCGTCGCCACGCGCCTCGACGCCGAGGGCCACGACGTGACGATCGTGGACCTCGAGACGCAGGCCTTCCGCCGCCTCCCGGACAGCTTCGGCGGCGAGCGCTTCGCGGGCTCGGGCGTCGACGACCGCGTGCTGATCGCCGCCGGCATCCGCGAGGCCGACGCCTTCCTCGCGCTCACGCAGGGCGACAACCGCAACCTCTTCGCCTCGCAGCTCGCGAAGCACCTCTTCCGCGTCGAGACGGTGGTCACGAGGGTCTACGACCCGCTGCGCGCCGAGCTGTTCGAGGAGCTCGGCCTGCGCACCTTCAGCCCCACGCGGATCAGCGCGGACCAGGCGTACAAGTCGCTGTTCGAGGGCGGCTAGCCGTGTACATCATCATCGTCGGGGCCGGAAACGTCGGCTACGGGCTCGCCCTCGAGCTCTACGGGAACACGGACTACGAGGTGCTGCTCGTCGAGCGCGACCGCCAGCGCGCGCTGCTGCTGCGCGAGGAGCTGGGCGAACTCGCCGTCGAGGGCGACGGCACCGAGGTCGCCTTCCTCGAGCGCATCGGGGCGGGCCGGGCGGACCTGGTGATCGCGGTCACCGGCGACGACGCGCACAACCTCGTCGCCTGCCAGGTGGCGCGTCACTACTTCCGCATCGGCCGCACGATCGCGCGCGTCAACAACCCCCGCAACGAGCGCCTCTTCCAGCTGCTCGGCATCGAGTCCACCGTCTCGGCGGCCGCCGCCGTGCTCGCGCAGATCGAGGTGGACCTGCCGGAGCAGGCCTTCATCCCGCTGGTCAAGCTGCGCGCGAGCGGCCTCGAGGTGGTCGATCTGCACGTGCAGGACGCCTCGACCGTCGCCGGCGTGGCGCTGCGCGACCTCGACTTGCCGGAGCGCACCACCATCTCGCTCGTGATCAGCGGCGAGGGGGCGCGCGTGCCGGACGGCGACACCGTGCTCGAACCCGGCGACGAGATCATCGCGATCATCGACCAGCAGGCGGAGCCGCAGATGCGCGCGCTGGTCAGCGCGCCGCTGCCGCCCGGGACGGAGCCCCGGGAGCCCTCGCCATGAGCCGCATCGCGCATCTCGGCCCGCGCGGCACCTACACGGAGGCGGCCGCCCTCGGCTGGGATCCGGACGCCGAGCTGCTGCCTCTGCCCAGCGTCGCCGCCGCGGCGGCGGCGGTGGAGCGGGGCGAGGCGGATGTCGCCGTCTGCGCCCTCGAGAACTCGATCGAGGGCAGCGTGCGCGAGACGGTGGACCTGCTGCTGCAAGAGGACACGACGCTGCTGATGCGCGGCGAGATCGTGATCGGCATCCGCCACGCCCTCGTCGCCGCGGCAGGCGTCGACCCGGCGGAGGCCTCGATCGTCTACTCGCACCCGCAGGCGCTCGCGCAGTGCCGCGCCCGGCTCGCCGAGCTGGCACCGAAGGCGCAGCCGGTCGCCGCGCTCTCCACGGCCGGCGCGATCGAGTCCGCCGTCGCCGAACCCGGCACGCTCGCCGTCGGCAACGCGCTCGCCGCCGCCCTCTACGGCGCGACCATCTACGCCGAGGACATCGCCGACGCGCCCGGCAACGAGACGCGCTTCGCCGTCCTCGCGCACGAGGACCACCCGCCCAGTGGGGACGACAAGACCTCGATCGCCTTCACCACCTACCACGACCGGCCCGGCACGCTCGTCGGCGTGATGCAGGAGTTCGGGGCCCGCGGCCTCAACCTCACCCACATCGAGTCGCGCCCCACGCGGCTGGCTCTCGGCACCTACGTCTTCCTGCTCGACCTGCAGGGCCACCGCCAGGACGACCTCGTGCAGGACGCCCTCGCGAGCGTCGAGGAGCAGACGATGTGGCTGCGCGTGCTCGGCTCCTACCCGCGCTGGACCGCGGACGATGCCTGAGATCCCGGACCTCGAGGCGATCCGCGGGTTCCTCACGCCGGTGCTGCGCGACAACCCCGTGCGCGACGCGGAGGCGCGGCTGCCCTGGCTCGTGCGCACCGGGGCGGAGGAGCTGCAGACGCTGAGCGGCCACTGCTTCGGCGACGTGCTGCGCCACGGCAAGTTCCTGCTCTTCCCCTCGGACGACGGGCGCGTGCTGGTCGTCAATCCGATGCTGACCGGTCGCTTCCACTGGGCCGAGGCCTCCGAGGCGCGCCGCCCCGCACCGGCGATCACGCTTGCCTTCGAGGACGGCCACGAGCTGCGCTACGCGGACGAGCGGCGCATGGGCCGCCTCTACCTCGTCGCCGCCGACAACCTGGCGAGCGTCCCGCAGTTCGCCGAGCTGGGGCCGGACGCGCTCGCTATCGAGGAGGACGAGTTCGCCGAGCGGCTGCGCACGCGTCGCGGCCAGCTCAAGAACACGCTCACGAACCAGGGCTTCATCGCCGGCATCGGCAACGCCTACGCCGACGAGATCCTCTGGGAGGCGGGCCTGCACCCGCACCGCCGCGGATCGACGCTCGACGACGAGGACCGCCGGGCGCTCTATCGCGCGATGCACGCCGTCTTCGACCGGGCGCGCCCGATCCTGCAGGGGCACGTCCGCGACGGCCTGCGGCAGCGCAAGGAGGAGTGGCGCGAGCACCTGCAAGTCCATCGCCGTGCCGGCGAAGCCTGCCCGCGCTGCGACCGCGAGGTGCGCGGCCGCACCTCCGGCAGCCGCGAGACGAACTTCTGCCTCGGCTGCCAGCCGCTCGACCTCGGTGGGCGGGGCGCCGTCGCCACAGCCGCCGGCAGGGCGGCCGAGTCCTAGGGGGCACCGATGCAGCTCGAGGACAAGATCGCGATCGTCACCGGCGCCGGCCGCGGGATGGGCAGGGCGATCGCCCTGCACTTCGCCCGCGAGGGCGCGCACGTCGCCGCCGCCGACATCGACGGCGCCAGCGCCGCGCAGACGTGCGCCGCCGTGCGGGAGCTGGGTCGGCGCAGCCTGGCCATCGAGGCCGACGTAGGCGACCTCGCCGAGATCGACCGCATGGTGCGGCAGACCGTGGAGGTCCTCGGCAGGGTCGACATCGGCGTCAACAACGCGGGCGTGACGCGGCGAGGCGGGGCGGCCGGGCCGCTGCTCGTCACGGACATCAGCGAGGAGGACTGGGACACCTTCAACCGGGTTAACGCCAAGGGCGTCTTCTTCTGCATGCAGCGGATGGCGAAGGAGATGATCCGGCAGGGCGGCGGCGGGCGGATCATCAACATCGCCTCGATCGCCGGGAAGGGCTACATCGGCACCTCGAACGCCGCCTACGCGGCCACCAAGGGCGCGGTGATCGCGATGACCCAGATCGCCGCCCAGCAGCTGACCGGATTCGACATCAACGTCAACTCGATCTGCCCGGGACCAACCCGCACGGAGCTGGGCGGGACCAGCTGGAAGGAGCGCGCGGAGGAGCGGGGGCTCTCGCTGCGGGAGTACGAGCAGCAGCGAGCGGCCGGCATTCCGATCGGGCGCTTCAACGAGCCCGAGGACGTCGCCGAGATGGCCGTCTTCCTCGCGGGGCCGGGCGCGCGCAACATCACGGGCCAGGCGTACAACGTCGACGGCGGCCTGGTGATGCACTAGCAGCGGTCGGCGCGGCGCCGGGCGACGCTGGCCGCCGGGCGCTGTACCGTGCGATGCACGCCGTTTCGAGGGGACGTACGATCCTCGAGGAGCGCCCCCGCGGCGGCAGGAGGAACGCAAGGTGAAAGTCATCGGCCGAGACATCGGCGACGCCATCGACGGGCTCTACGAGGAGATCAGCAACCGCGTGAGCGAGGAAGCCGCGCGCGAACTGACCGTCGACAAGTTCGACGGGGATTCGTTCTCGCGCGTGCGCTGGAGCAACGAGACGGCGTCCGTGCTGATCTTCGTGCACGAGCAGCTGCCGACGCACGCAATCCCGCACGTGCTCGGCGTCGCGCTGCAGCACGTGCGGCAGCGCCTCGACCGCTACCCCGACATCCGCCGCCCGAGCGGGCGTCAGTCCGCCGAAGGCGCCGGCCCGCTGCGCACGATGCTCCGCGAGCTGGTCATGGCGCCCGAGGCCGAAGAGCGCCTCGCCGACCTCGGGCTCGACAGCGAGTGGGAGACGGAGCAGCGCCACGAGGCGATGAAGCAGATCCTGCGCTCCACGCCCTCCGACTGGAAGCGCGACGGCACGCTCGGCAACAAGTTCGCGGCGCTGCAGTATGCGCGCTTCGAGCTCGAGCACCCCTCGACGATGTGGAAGAGCCTGCGCGACGACATGGAGGAATCGCTGCCCATCGCCGCTGAGCGCGGGAAGCAGGCCGTGGCCGCCGTGCGCGAGCACGGCTGGGACTCGCCCGACGCCTGCCTGCAATCGCTGATCAGTGTGCGCGACGCCCTCGGCATGGAGTACATCGCCTGGATCGAGGATCGCCGCAACGGCGAGATCGTCTGAGGCCCCGGCAGCCGGAGCGCCCTCGATGCCGCCCGAGCCATCGGCCGACCCGCCCCTGCGGGACAAGGTCGCCGTCGTCACCGGCGGCGGGCGCGGCATCGGGCGCGCGGTCGCCACGCGCCTCGCGCGTGAGGGCGCGGCGGTCGTCATCGCCGACTACGGCGGCAGCGTCGACACGAGCGCCAACCCGCAGGCCGCCGTCGCCGAGACCGTCGCCGAGGCAATCCGCGCCGGGGGCGGGCGCGCCGCCGCATGCTTCGTGGACATCTCGACGATGGAGGGCGGCCGCCGCGCCGTGCAGCAGGCGATCGACGAGTTCGGGCGCATCGATGCGATGGTCTGCTGCGCCGGCATCATCCCGCAGGGCACGGTGCTGACCGCCACCGAGGAGGACTGGGACCGCACGGTCGCCACGCACCTCAAGGGCCACTTCTCCTGCGCCCAGGCGGCGGCGCGGGTGATGGTCGAGCAGGGCGGCGGGCGGCTCGTCTTCTTCGCCTCGCGCGCCTCGTTCGGCAGCGCCAGCGGAACGATCGCCTACAGCGCCGCGAAGGCGGGCATCCTCGGCCTCACGTTCACCGCCGCGACCGAGCTGATCGCGCACGGCGTCACCACCAACTGCATCGTCCCGCGCGCCTCGACGCGGATGATCGACTACATCGCGGAGACGACCGGCCGCAGCGAGGGCCGCCCCGCCGCGGAGAGCGCCGCGGGCACTGCCTTCGACCCGGACAACATCCCGCCGATCGTCGCCTGGCTGCTCAGCGACGCCGCCGAGGGCGTGAACGGCCAGGTCTTCGGCGTCGTCGGCCGCCAGATCACGCTGCTCGAGCGCGCCGGCTGGGCCGCCTCGCTCGTCTCCGACGCCCCCTGGCGCCTCGAGGGCCCGGACGGCCTCAGCGCCCGCATCCCGGCCGCCTTCGGCGCCGACCTCTCGCTGCGCCGCTTCGAGTGGGAGCTGCCGGAGGAGTAGGGCCGACGCTCGATCCGGCTTGAACGCCCGACCGCGCGCCGACTACCCTCGATCATCCAGCCGCAGGCGCGATCTCGCGAGGCCCGCACGATGCCGACCACCTACGACGAGCTGATCGACCGCGTCCAGCGCCCCGCACGCTACGTCGGCGGCGAGCTGCACTCGATCGTCAAGGACTGGGACGCCCCGGACGCGCCCGAGGTGCGCGTCGCCCTCGCCTACCCGGACCTCTACGACCTCGGCATGTCCAACCTCGGCCTCGGCATCCTCTACGACATCGTCAACCGCCGCCCGGACGCGCTCGCCGAGCGCGTCTTCTCGCCGTGGACGGACTTCGAGGACCTCCTGCGCGCCCACGGCGAGCCGCTGCGCTCGCTGGAGACGCGGCACGCGCTGCGCGACTTCGACCTGCTCGGCATCTCCCTCTCCTACGAGGTCTGCTTCACCAACGTGCTCAACCTGCTCGAGCTCGGCGGCATCCCGATCCGCAGCGCCGACCGCTCCGAGGACGACCCGATCGTCCTGGCCGGCGGCTCGGCCGCCCTCGAGCCGGAGCCGATGGCGCCCTTCTTCGACGCCTTCGCCCTCGGCGAGGGCGAGGAGCTGATCGACGAGCTGGTCGACTTCGTGCGCGAGTGGAAGCGCGCCGGACGCGGGCCGCGCCTCGAGCTGCATCGCGCCCTCGCCGCCATCGACGGCGTCTACGTGCCCTCGCTCTACGAGGCGAGCTACCGGCCCGACGACACGCTCGAGGCGACGCGGCCGGTGGACCCGGCAGCGCCGGCGACCGTGACGAGGCGCGTGATGCAGGTGCTGCCGCCGCCGCTGACGAAGCCGATCGTGCCCTACATGGAGGTGGTCCACGACCGCGCCGCGATCGAGATCCAGCGCGGCTGCACGCAGGGCTGCCGCTTCTGCCAGGCCGGGATGATCTACAGGCCGACCCGCGAACGCTCCGTCGAGGAAGTCGTCACTGCGGCGGGCGAGCTGCTCGACAACACCGGCTACCACGAGCTCTCGCTGATGTCGCTCTCGACCACCGACCACCGCGAGATCGTGCCGATGGTGCACGCGCTGATGGACGCCTACGGCGACCGCGGCCTGAAGATCGGGCTGCCCTCGACGCGCGTCGACTCCTTCTCCGTCGAGGTCGCCGACGCGGTGGCGCGGGGCAAGAAGCACACGCTCACGCTCGCTCCCGAGGCGGGCTCGCAGCGGCTGCGCAACACGATCAACAAGCTCGTCACCGAGGAGGATCTGCTCAACGCCGCCGAGCACGCCTTCAGCAACGGCTGGACCAGCATCAAGATGTACTTCATGGTCGGCCAGCCGACCGAGACCGACCACGACGTGGAGGAGATCGTCCGCATCGCCTCGGAGGTGAAGGCGATCGGCCGGCGGCACCGCGGCGGGCGCGCGCGGGTGCGCGTCTCCACCTCGAACTTCATCCCCAAGGCGCACACCCCGTACCAGTGGATCGCGCAGTGCGACGCGGAGACGCTGCGCCGCCGCCATCGCATCCTGCGCGAGGGCTGCCGCCGCGCCGGCGTCCAGTTCAGCTGGGAGGATCCGGAGAAGTCGCTGCTCGAGGCCGTGCTCTCGCGCGGCGACCGCCGCGTCGCCGAGGTGATCGAGACGGCCTGGCGCCTCGGCGCGAAGTTCGACGCCTGGTCCGAGCACCACGACTGGTCGATCTGGGAGCGAGCCTTCGACGCGCACGACCTCGATCCGGCCGACTACGCCTACCGCGACCGCGACCTCTGGGAGCCGCTGCCCTGGGACCACATCGACTCGGCGACGACGAAGTCGTTCCTGCGCGGGGAGTGGATGCGCACGCTCAACGAGGAGATCACGCTCGACTGCAAGCGCGACCCCTGCAACGTCTGCGGTCACCAGGACATCAACGGCGACTGCACCCACAAGATCGCCGAGCTGGTCTCGATGCACCGCTCGGGCGACACCTTCAAGCGCGACCGCACCATCGAGGTCGCTGAGCGCGTCGGCGCGCCGCTGACGCTGGTCTAGGGGCCAGCGGCGCAGCTTGACACAATAGAGTCAGCAGGCAACAATGCTCGTACCCCCCCACTCGGTACGTCCGTGTGGGTAGCAAGGCCCCCGACGAGGGGGTCTTGTGGTGTCAGGGCTAGCCCGCTCCAGAATGGTCTGGTTCAAAGAGCGGCAGCGACGCCTGAATTGTCGCACCAGTCTCCTCGCTGCTTGTTGGTGTGATACCGCCCAGTGGCTTCCCTAGCAGAAGCGCACCTGGTACTCGCGGTGATCCCGCTAATGGGTCTTGCCCCTGAGTCAGACTTCTGCTCTCATCCCGCAGTTCGGCGAGGAGGCGCCCGAGCGCATTGACTCCCATCAGCCTACCGTCGGCACGTGGCACCGCACCCCAGAACGAATCCCTGTGAGACAACTCAACGATGGGGCGCTCGCCGGTCTCCAGCAGCAGCATCCCGAACGTACTCCTGTGTTGCGCTAGCTTCACACGCAAGCACCAACGCATTGCTTCAATCCGAACGCGATTCCAGTCCGATCTTGAGTGCGCCAGATGGCGCCTGCTCTTCATCTTAGCCGTCATGGGGCTCCGTTGATCGGCGATCTCGCGCTGCAGATCCGGACGATGCGGAAAGCGGAAGCACTGGTAGAGTGCTTCCGTGCTCCTGATCACAATTCCGTTCACGAGCAGCGGGAATCCTCCCGCCATGTTGGACAATGCTCCGAACTCGTCTTTGGTTCGCCGGAACACCACACAGCGCGCCGGATCATACGTACGTGTCATCGATGTCATGGCGCCCTAGTTCGTCCGTCGACGGAGAAGTGGGCACCACGGATCCCCTGCCCAGAGTGCGAGCGGTGCGTTGTTAGGGCAGTTTCGGTACGTCACGACCGTTGTACCAAAGCCAAACGTCTTCAGGACAATGTTGCCTAGAGGGCGCTGGTACTGGTTGAGCATCGAGCTCATCTCCCGAATCTTGCATCCCGCCTTGAGGAACTCCTGCTCCAATGCGTGGCGCCCGGCTTGAGACGAGAATATCGTCGAGCGACCAGCAACTGGCTTCCTGAGGTCGGGTGGGAATCCAGCACTTCGCAGCGATGCTTCATACTCCCGAACAAGCCTGTCGTCAGGAACACTTGCTGGCCATAGCACACTCGATTCGTTCTTATAGGTCTTTCTGTTCTCAATCTCCAGCATCCGCCACCATTGGAACTTCAATTCCTTGAGCCTATTCTCTACATACCACTTGGCACCTGTATGGATGGCGGCAGCTATCACATGAACTTTCGCTCCTGTCCTCACGCCCCCACTAGACCACTGTTGCAGGTCTTGCAAGATGCGATTGCCGCTAAACACTCCATCATCGAGGTAAACGAGCGGGCCGCTCGTGGACCCGCAATCCGTCACGCCAAAACCGAACTCCTCGTCGAGAACCTCAGAAAACAGCCCTAGGAGATTCGCTTGGCTAGTCCCAGCTCCTTGTCCATTGAAGAGATTTGCCGCACTCCAGAAGCGCTCGGGATCGGATCCGACGAGCTTCTTAGTGTAGACGAGGCTACTGAGAAGACTCCGAACTGTAGCCCGAGAGAAGTAGGTCTGCCGGAGCACGTGCGATAGCTCTTGGAGCAGGAGCTCTTGTGAGCCCTTATCGAATTGACTGACCCATCTCTCCACGTGGGCTCCTGTGAGTGGCGGGATCTCGCCTTCACGGTAGTCAGCCAGAATCTCAGTGAGCGCCGTGACCGGCTCTTTGCTGTGCGCCATCGCTCCATCCTGCATCGATAATACAACCGGAGACGCTGAGCGATGCGCGCGGCTCCTTCAGCCGGCCGCAGGAGTGGACGTGACGCTCGTCCAGGGACCGCCACCCGCCGAGCGCTCACTGGTTCGGCCCACCGCGTATCATCGGCCCATGCCCGGCACGCTCGCCGCCAACTACTGCCCCGAGGGCTGCTACTGGCCCTGCGAGCACCGCGCGCCGGGCGCCCTCGGCAGCAGCCGGGGCGGCTGGAAGCTCGGCCCGAATCCCGGCGATGACCCCGAGGAGCTGGCCCTTGAGGAGTGGCAGCTCCACTCGATAGCCGGAATCCCGTACTCCCGCTCGATTCCGACGCTCAAGTTCTGCTCCGAATGCGGCGAGTCCTTCGCCGACTCCACCGAGCACTCGAGGCAGCACGAGCGCCTGCGCCAGCTCCGCGACGACCTCCGCTAGCCCCCGCAGATCCGGCCCCGGACCACCCTCGCCGTCATTTTGGCTCCCCTTCCCCGGTCGCAGATTAACAAATACCAGCCCACGCCCCCAGCACCCCTAGGGAGGCTCGGGGAGTAGGATTAAAAAAAA
>VXMT01000269.1 GCA_009840965.1 Chloroflexota bacterium | reverse complement strand
CGACGAGCGACTGGAACTCCTCGTCGCTGACGGGCAGTCCCGCCGCGTCGACGAGTGCGCGGACCGTCGCTTCGACGTTGTCTGGTACGGGCATCGGAACCCCCTCCGGTGTTTACGTGGCCGCAGAGCGATGCGCGCGGCGACGCGGCGCAGCATAGCGCCATAGCCCACCTCGCTATGCTCTGCCCCGGGGGATCGCCTCGGACACGGCCGGCCCCAGGTATCGCATTGCGACAGCCGCGCTTCGAGAGCGGTATGACGGACGGTTGTCCGGCCGGAGTCCGCGAGGCAGCACGACCCAGAAGCAGGTAATCCATGGGCAGTGTGCTGGTAGCGGGGGCGGCTCTCGTCACACTCGGGTTGCTGTTCGCGCTGGACCCGGGCGGGGTGATCTCCGAGAGCGGCCTTCCCGACCTTCGCGGCATGGACTGGCAGCAGTTGACGGCCTGGGCCTTCCGAACGATAGGCGTCGTCGCAGCGCAGCTGCTCATCTTCGTCCTGTGGTTGTGGCCCAAGTGGCGACCCCCGGAGGCGATCCCGTGGTCCTCGGGAACCCCGCCGGCCGGTTCCATGCCCGCGGCGGCGGTTTCCGCCCTGCAGGGCCACATGATCTGGAGCCCCACGCTGCTGGCCTCGATCATCGAGATGTGCCAGCGCGGCACGCTGCAGATCGAGGCCCTCGGAACGAGAGTCGGCTACCTCTACCGGCTGTCCCGGCAGGGCCCGACCGAGTACGACTGGGAGCGGACGATCAGCGGCGCCCTGCCGTCGCGCCCCACCACGATCGAAGCGCTGGATGAAGCGCTGGGCAGACACAGGGACGCCATCGGCGACCAGATCGGCGACTACCTGCAGCAACGCAGCCTCTTCACTGACAACCCGGTACGGGTCAGGAGGGAGAACGACGAGGACGGGGCCGGATGGGGTCTGCTCGCGGGGATCCTGATGGGCGTCGGGACCGGGCTCTGGGTGGCGCTGTGGCTGGACCAGTGGTGGGCGAGCGCCCTGATCGGCGCGTTCACGGGCTTCGTCTACCTGGGGATGGCGCCGACGATGCGGACGGGCATGCTCACGCCAACGCCGGCGGGAGAACGTGAGATCGGTCAGTGGCTTGGCCTGGAAGAGGCGCTGAGGGGTATGGCCGGATCTGCGGGCGGTCGCGTCCAATCGGATGCGATGCTGCCCTACGCCGTCGCTCTCGGTGTGGCCGAGCCGTGGCTCGAGGTGGCGGCCTCGGCCCCACCATGGTTCGGATCGGGAGGGGCAGCCCCCCTGCAGGGCGCCGATCTGGACGCGGCCTATCGCGGCTTCATACACGCGCTGTGGTGGGGTCTTCCCGGACGGTCGGGCGATGCGGCGAGCGCGGCAGCAGAGTCCGGTTACGAGCTGGAGCTCGAGCTCCTCGAACTGGAGTCGCCGGAT
Organism: Chloroflexota bacterium; assembly: GCA_009840965.1. Classification (GTDB taxonomy): domain Bacteria; phylum Chloroflexota; class Dehalococcoidia; order UBA2979; family UBA2979; genus VXMT01. The sequence continues at coordinate 9,924 of VXMT01000269.1, read as the reverse complement.
AGCGAGCCGGCCGCGCACCGCGAGCCCAGCTTCGAGGTCGAGGAGATGGTGCGTGAGCCGGAGGCGCCGAGCAGTCCTCCGGCGGTCCCGGCGGGGGCGCCGGCGACAAGCTATCCGACGCAGTGGTGGGATGGGCCGGTCCAGGACGGGAAGGGCGGCGGTTGCCTCCGCGGGTGCCTCATCTGGGTGGTGAGCATCGTTGGCCTCGGGTCGCTGGTCCTGCTCGTCCTCTTCAGCCTCGATGTGGTCTCGCCTCGGGAGAAGCCGTGTCCCCTGGAGTCTCCGCCGATCCCGACGCCCGCGCAGATTGCGGTGGCCGGCGACCTGTTCCGCGATCAGTGCGTGCGGGTTCGAGGCACGGTCGTGTCCCAGGGCATCGAGGAGCTGGTGCTCGACGTGGACCGCGAGGAGTACGTGCAACGGGTGAACGTGCGCGACCCGTCGGAGGTCCTCGGAGGAATCGCTCTGGGCCGCATGGTGACCCTGGCCGGGTGGCTCAGGGTGGAGGAGGACGGGACATACACGGTCGACTTCGTCCCGGATCGCGGGTCGGACCGCGGGTGGTGGCGGAACCTCCGCGAGAACCTCGAGGCGCTCTTCTAGTGCCCGGCCAACGCGGGCTCGCGCAGCGGCGTCCTAGCGCTCGCCCTCGACCTCGACGGTGACGATGTCGATGCCGTGGTACTTCTGGTGCTGCACCGACGATGCGTGATGGCGGAGTAGCCGGAGCGAGATTTCGTCCTCGTCGGGGACCGGCGGCAACTCGGCGAGGTACGCCAGCTGGTCCTCGATGTTGTCCCCTTCGGTGGTCGTCACGAATTCCACCTGCGCGACCGGGCCGTCCATGCGGGCGACGACCGAGAGGCGTCGCGCCCCGCCGTCGCCGACCCCGCCGTCCGTCTGCAGCAGGACCGCCAGCGTCTCCTCGCCGGCCGAGGCGAGGCGTTCGGTGGACGCTCCGTTCCAGTGGCTGCTCGAAGCGAATCCTCGGAGGAACTCGTCGATGGCCGGGAGTGCGTCCATCTCGAGCGGAACGCGGAGTCGGCGTCGGCGGGGGCCGGTGAGCTCCATGAACAGGATCATGATCACCGCGGCGAGCGCGCCCGAGGTCATGCCGTTGCCGAGCAGCACGCCCGCGAACGGCCCCAGCAGATCGGCGAAGATCGACTCGTTCTGGAAGCCGACGCCGATCCAGAAGGCAATGCCCGCGATCGCCGCCTTGCGGTGGTCGAGCCCGTCCTGCACCACCATCCGCATGCCCTGCACGAAGAGCAGGGCGAGCAGCACGGTCACGTAGGCCGCGACCACCGGTCCCGGGATCGCGACCAGCAGCGCGGCGAACTTGGGCAGGAACGCCAGCAACACCACGATCACGCCGATCGCGACGCCCGCTCGCCTCGCCGCCACCCCCGTCACCTCGGCCAGCGAGATGCTCGAGGAGTAGGTGGTGTTCGGCAGCGTCCCGGTCAGGCCCGAAAGCAGATTGCCCATGCCGTCGGCGTTGAGTGCTCCCTGCACGACGCGGAAGTCGGTGGCCCGCGGCGCGCGCCTCGAGACGCGCTGGATGGCGATGCCGTCGCCGACGGTCTCCACCGCCCCAACCAGCGTCACCACGATGAAGGCGGGCAGCAACGCCCAGAACTCCTGGCCCGGCGTGACGTCGAACCCGGGCCACCCGCCCGTCGGTACGCCCACCCAACCGGCGTCCAGCACGGGCTCCAGGTCGTAGATCCCGAAGCCGGCGGCAACGATGCAGCCCGCGACGATCCCGATGAGCGGCGACCACAACCGCCAGGCGGCCGGACCGCGCAGGACAAGCCCCAGCACCACGCCAAGCGTGACTGCCCCGGTCACGGGCGCGGCAAGATCCGAGGAATCGGCGGGCACATCGTCCAGCGTGTCGAAGACGATCGGCATCACGGTGGCCGCGATCAGCATGATCACCGTGCCCGCCATGACCGGCGTGAAGATCCGCCGCAGCAATGACAGCCGCGCCGCCATCGCGAACTGGAAGAGCGAGGAGATGACGACGAGGCTCGCCATCGTCGACGGTCCGCCCTCGACGAGCGCGGCGACGCAGACCGCGATGAACGCGCCCGAGGTGCCCATGATCAGGACGTGGCCGGCGCCCACCCGGCCAAAGCGCACCGCCTGCATGACGGTGGTCGCGCCGCTGACGAGCATCGCGGCGAATACGGCCCACGCGATGTACGAGGCGGGCTGCTCGGCGATCCGGGCGACGATCACCACGGTGATCACGACGCCCGGCACGGTGACGAGGGCTGCTTGTGCGCCGACGCCGGCGGCTTCTGGCCAGGGCGGGCGCTCGTCGGGCTCGTAGCGAACGTGGTCGTTGGTCTGCGCCGCCACCGGGTGCCTTCAATCCGCACAGGTAGGCTAGTGATACGGAGTCTACATCACCGCCCGATCGCCCGCTTCCTCGCAGGCGTCCGCTGTCGGCCAGGCCCGCGAGGAGTGACATAGTTCTGCGACATTTCGTTCCTACCGTGAACAGCGTCAAGAGCGCTTCACGGAAGGGATGAAGCAGTGATTCGCAACACACTGACGACGAAGAAGATCCTGATCGGACCGGCCCTCGGCGCCATCCTCGGCGCGGGCATCCTGATCGGGTGCACGGGCGACTCGGAAGGTCGCGAGGGCGCGGAGGCCAACCACGTCGAGGCCAGCGAGGGCGTCGAGCGAGGTGAGGGCTCCGGCGGCGAGCACGGTTCCGGCGGCGAAGGCGGCGGCGAGTCGGGCGGCGGCGGTGAAGAGGGCAGCGGCGCCATGCTGGCGCCGGACCAGACCTTCGACATGGTCCGCGGCGGGGCCCGGCTGATCCTCAGCTACGATCCCGCGAGCAACGCCTTCACGGGCACCGTGGAGAACACGACCAGCAGCGTCCTGACCCAGGTCAGGATCGAGGTCCACCTCGACAACGGCACGGAGCTCGGCCCGACGGTCCCGATCGACATGGCTCCCGGCCAGATGACGGCGGTCTACCTGCCCTCGACCCAGGCATCGTTCAGCGGATGGGTCGCCCACGCCGAGGTCGGCGGCGGCGAGTCCGGCGGCGAGCACGGCTCGGGCAGTGAAGGCGGCGGTGAAGGCAGCGGCGAACACGGCGGCCGGGGCGAAGGCAGCGGCGAGGGTTCCGAGGCCAGCGAAGCCGCCATGTCGAGCCCGATCATCCCGCTCGACCAGACCTGGAACGGCACGCTCGGCGGGCTGGCGGTCTCCGCGCGGTACGACGCGGTCACCCAGTCGGTCCAGTCGGCGGTGCGCAACACCACCTCGGATGTGCTCTGCTACGTGCAGGCCGAGCCTCACCTGAAGTCGGGGACGACGACGGTGGGGGAGCTGGGCCCGGACGTGCTGGGTGACCTGAACCCCGGACAGGAAGCGACGACCAGCGTGTCGGTCGCCACGGAGCCGGCCCTCGCGGGAGTGTCCTTCGACGGCTACGTCGTGCACATGGAGGTGTTCGACTGCAGCGGTCCGGGTCCCGTGCCCCACTCGAGTGAGGGCGGTGAAGGCGCCGGCGGCGAGGGCCACGGCCCCGGCGGCGAAGGCTCCGGGAGCGAGGGCTCCGGTCGCGAGCGCTCAGAGTCGGGCGGCGAGGAAGGCAGCGGCGCGAACGCGCTGGCGCTCGGCGAGACCTTCGACATGGTCCGCGGGGGCGCCCGGCTGATCCTCAACTACGACGCGGCGACCAACGCCTTCGTGGGCACGGTGGAGAACGCGACCAGCAATGTGTTGACCCGCGTCAGGATCGAGGTCCACCTCTCCAACGGGACGGAGCTCGGGCCGACGACTCCCGTGGACATGGCTCCCGGCCAGGTGATGGGGGTGAACATCCCGGCGACGGCGGCGCCGTTCAGCGGCTGGACGCCGCACGCCGAGGTCGGCAGCGGCGAAGACGGCGAGTCCGGGCGCGGCGAGTCCGCCGGCGAGCACCGCGGCAGCGGCGGCGAGTCCGCCGGCGAGCACGGCGGTAGCGGCGGCGAGTCCGGCGGCGAGCACGGCTCCGGCGGTGAAGGGAGAGGAGGCGGCTAGAGCGCTCCGGATTCGGCAGGAGATGTAATCTGACTGTCGAGGCATCCGCAGATGGACGCGGCGCCCCCGCAGGCGCCGCGTCCGCGCTCCCCCCTCGAGGACTGCTGATGAGCGGCACCGTACTGATTATCGAAGACGACGCGAGGATCGCGGACTGGGTGAAGGTGTACTTCGAGCGCGCCGGATTCGCAGCTGAGGTGACCCATGACGGCGAATCCGGCCTCGCCATGGCCCGGGACATCGCTCCGGACCTGGTCATCGTCGACCTGATGCTGCCCAGGCTCGATGGCGTGGAGCTGTGCCGGATCCTGCGCCGCGAATCGGACGTTCCGATCATCATGTTGACCGCGCGGGAAGCCCCCGCCGAGCGGATCACGGGACTGGACAGCGGCGCCGACGACTACATCGTCAAGCCGTTCGACCCCGAGGAAGTCATCGCCCGCGCCGAGGCCGTGCTGCGTCGCGTCAAGGGCAAGGTTCAGCAGGTCATGACCCACGGCGGCATCGCGCTGAACGAGACCACGGGGATCGTCACGGTCGACGGGGAGCGCGTGACGCTGAGCCAGGCGCAGATCGCCTTGCTGGCCACGTTCATGCGGCATCCCAACCAGGTGCTCACCCGCGAACAGCTCATCTCGCTGACGTTCCACGACGACTTCGAGGGGTTCGACCGCGCCATCGACAGCCAGATCGCCCGCCTGCGCAGGCAGATCGATCGTGACGGCAGCCAGCCCATTCAGACTATCTACGGCGCCGGCTACCGGTTCGCGGTGGAGGACGACTGATGTCGATCCGCCGGCGGATCATGGGCGCGACCGTCCTCGTCGTCGTGCTCTCCATCCTGACGAGCGTGGCCGTGGGCTACTACGCGACGCAGTCCCGCCTCGATGTATTCGTCGACGAGATAGGCGACGACGAGGCGCGCCAACTCGCCCGGAATCTGAGCGGGGAGTACACGGCGACGGGCGGCTGGGACACGGCGGACGGAGTGCTGTCCGAGGCCGGGTATGGCTATGGCGGCGCTGCGGAAGGGGAGGGGTCGGGAGAAGGCGACGAAGGGCACGTAGAGGCCCTCCACCGCGACCCGGTGCGCGTCGTCATCGTCGGCACGGATGGGCGAGTGGTGCACGACAACGCCTCCGCACTGTCGCCCGGCGCCCCCGCGCCCGACCTGGACGGGCATCGCGAGACGGTGTTCGACCTGACCGCGAACCGGCCCGTGGGCCACGTCTACGTGGATGTCAACCAGGAGTTCCTGTCGAGCGAATCACACGGGTTTCTCAACGCACTCCTCGTCATCACCCTGATCGGCGGTGTGCTGACGAGTGGCGTCGCCATCCTGGTGGCCGCCTGGGTGTCGAGACGGATCACGGCGCCCGTGACGGCGCTGACCGAGGCGACGCAGGCGATCGCCGAGGGGGATACGACGCGGCTGCCTGTCACGTCCTCGGACGAACTGGGGCAGATGAGCGCGGCGTTCAACCGCATGAGCTCCGCCCTGGAGTTGCAGCGCGAGCTGCGCAGGCGCCTCGTCAACGATGTCTCCCATGAGCTGAACACGCCGCTGAGCGTGATTCAGTTGGAGGCGGCGGGGCTGCGCGACGGACTCCAGACGCCCGAGGGCGCGTCCGATCACATCATCCAGGAAGTCGACCGCCTCCGAGGCCTCGTCAGCGATCTGGACGCCCTCGCGGAGACCGACTCCGGCGAACTGAGGCTCACGCTCGAGGCCACCGCGGTTGCCGGATTGCTCGAGGCGGAGGTGCAACGCTGGCAGCCGCAGGCCCAGGCCCGACAGCTTGAGCTGTCGCTGGAGGCGGCGGGTGGCGTCCCCGAGATGGAGCTCGACCGGATGCGGATCAGCCAGGCGCTGGGGAACGTCGTGAGCAACGCGATTCAGTGCAGCGACGCCGGCGGGAGCATCGTCGTCGGGGTGGGGCTTGAAGAGGAAGGGATGCTGGCCATCTCGGTCGTCGACGACGGGATCGGCGTTGACGCCTCCGATCTCCCCCACGTCTTCGAGCGCTTCTATCGCACCGACCAGTCCCGTACTCGCAGGGTCGGCGGGTCTGGTCTGGGACTCGCCATCACTCGCGCGATCGTCGAGGCGCATGGGGGCACGATCGCTGTGGCGAGCGATGGGGTGGGACAGGGTGTCACCGTGACGATTCGCCTGCCCGTCGCGGATTGAGGCTGGTCCTCCGCCGAAAGGTGCGAAGACCGGCTCCGTGGCTAGGCGCTCGCTGGAGGCCTCGGTGCTTCTGGCAGTTGCTCGTATGCATCGCGAGCCGCCAGCTCGATCTCTCGCAGCTTGCTCCGTGTCTCAAGACGGAAGCGCGACCGCTCGAACCAGATTCCCTCAGCGTCGCCGCCCGCCCACTCCGAGACCTGCGAGTGGGCCTCGAGGATTTCGCCGATTTCCAGGCGTGCTCTGGCAACCGCGTCGGCCATCGCCCTCAGCGCATCGTCGGTATTCACGCGGCCCTCCGCTGCATGTCGGGAGCGTGCCATCGCTTCGTGGCTGGGTCGATGTGACGGGTGTGTGAATCGGGCCCGTCTCTCGTATGGAGCTGTGTAGACGGCTTGCGAGGGGCAACATATGCCGATTCATACGAATGGGGGGTTGGATCACACGACCATCATATCGACGCGTACCCGCTGCGCTGGCACCCTTGTTGCCGCGGTACGGCAACGTCCGCCGCGGAGCCGGACGGAACCTGAGCGCTGCGCAAGTCGGCCGCAGGGATCGTCCACGTAGCAAGAGAGGCCGCAAGGGCGAGCGCTATTCGATGAGTGACCAGCAATCGGCGACGCCTGACTACACGATGGGCTTCAGCGAGGAGATGCTGGAGTCTCTGCGGCGCTACACCGCGGAGGCCAGCGCCGCATACCTGCTCCCGTACCTCAGGCCGGGCCTGCGCGTTCTCGACTTCGGCTGCGGACCGGGCACCATCTCGGTGGGGCTGGCCAACGCCGTGGCGCCCGGCGAGCTCTACGGCGTGGACATGGAAGAGTCACAGATCGAGTTGGCACGGTCCGTCGCACTGGCGAGCGGGCAGGACAACGTGATATTCCGGGTCGGCGACGTGGCCGATCTGCAGTTCGAGGATGGCTTTTTCGACGTCGCCCACTGCCATAACGTGCTCATGCACATTCCGGACACGGCTGCGGTGCTGGCCGAGGTAAAGCGCGTCCTCAAGCCCGGCGGGATCATCGGCTGCCGGGAGATGATCTGCGGATCCTGCTTCACGTACCCCGACTTCGGCGTCATCAGGCAGGCCTGGGACATGTTCGAGGATCTGCTGGCGGCCGACGACGGTCATCCGCAGATGGGCAGGGAACTCAAGACCCATTTCCACGAGGCCGGCTTCACGAACGTCCATATGACTTCGTCGATCGATGTCTACAGCGCCCCGGCGGACGTTGACTTCATCCACGGGTTCGCCAACACGTGGTTCCTCTCGCCCGAGATCACCGAGGCGGCCATCAAGTACGGGGCCGCCACCGAGGCTCTCATCGACGCGATCCGTGACGCCTACGACAGCTGGAGAGTCCATCCCGGCGCGTGGTGCGGGCTCGCCTTCGGGGAAGCCGTGGCCGGAAAGCCCTGAGGGCTGTTGGACCGGAGACTGTTGGACCGGAGAGCAGGCCTCGGGGCTAACCGGGGCCCTGCAGGGCGGCGTGGTTGGCGATGATCCGGGAAGAGACGGACATGAAGACGCGCATCTCCTCTTCGTCAATGCCCTCAGTGAGTATCGCGTCGTAGATCTTCATCTTCTCGACGATGTCGGTCGTCAGCTCCCGCCCCTCCTCCGATAGTCGGAGCATCACGATGCGCCGGTCCCTGCGCAGGCGCCGCCTGCGTACCAGGCCCTTGTCGACCAGCCCGGTGACGAGGCGGCTCACGCGCGATCCGTCGACCGGCAGCACCCGCGCCAGATGCGTAGCCGTGCACTCCTCTTCGAGGCAGTGCCTGAGCAGGCTGAACTCCAGAGGGGTAAGGCCGTAGGGGGCGACCTCGCTCGCCATTCCCTTGTCGACCGCGTTCACCAGACCGGCCACGCACTCCTCGAGGTCGGCCGGCGGGGGGTCGGTCCGGTGGTCGGCATCGCCTTGCGGCTGCGTCATTGCTCAGTTGGCCCTCGTCCGCTTGAACGCACGGGCAGGATACCGCACACCTCGGGCGAGCCGCAGGATGCGACCAGTGGCGGGGTGTTGCCCGGAAGGCCCGCCACGCCGCGACGGCGTGCACGTCACGCCGGGGCGGGTCCTTCGCCGCAGCGCCGGGCGGGAAGCGACGTCTCGCGGGTCACTGCTCGCCTGTCGCAGTGTCATGGTTCTCCATGATCTTCGCGCCGGTCGCCAGGAACCCCCGGATGTCCTCCGGGCTCACGCCGTCGAGCAGCCTGTCGTAGCGTTGCTGCACGCGCTGGCTGAGATCGCCTATCAGCTCTCGCCCCTCGTCGGTGATGTCGAGCGTTACGACGCGCCGATCGCTGCGCAGGCGTCTCCGGCGCACCAGGCTCCTGCTCACAAGGGTGTTCACCGCGCGGCTGATCCGCGATTGGTCGACGGGCAGCAGGTGTCCCAGCTGCGTGGCGGTGGTCGTCTCGCTGTACTGCAGGGCTCTCAGGATCGCGTACTCCACCGAGTTGATCCCATCGGGCTCGAGCTCATCGCGTACGCCCCAGGTGATCGCGTTCACGAACCCGACGGTGAACGACCCCAGATCCACGGGTTGCTCACCCGTCTCGCGGCCACCACCGCCGCGTTCACCACGGGCCTCGCTGCGCATGTCACTGCCCTCTCCGGTGTGCTGCCCCGGGCGATGCGACGAGCGAATCCGCGCCGTCAAGACCGTGCTCCGGTCCCCTCGAGACGTCGCGCGGCTTGCCGGACTCAAGGCTAGCCAACGTCGCTGCTACGGTCACCATGCCCTGCCGGGGACGGGCGGCAACCGGGCGAGCCTGGTCCGTCCGTGCCTCGCGTCCGGCCATGTCCAACGGCTGGTCCCGGGCCGCACATATGCAAGCGTGGATTGACGTTTTCGGTGTCCGGTCGCCCCCGGCAGAAGCGCCAGGACTCGCTCGGTGGCCCGACAGCCCGCTTCGACGTGGTGGCAGCACGATGTGTGCTCTCCTCTCGCCGTTCAGATTCTGCCAGCAATAGAACCTCATTGCAATGGATCGATAGAGCAATCGATGCAGTTGACAACGATCGATCGTTCAACTAATGTCCGCGCAACGACTGAGGCGAACAACCACGGGAAGGGGTCCAGCATGCAGATCGCGCAGCGGCCGGGACGGGGATCGCGGAGGCACCGCGTACCCCCGCGTAGTGTCCGGCGATTGGCGGAAGCGATGGGCATATGTAGAGGCCCGACCCTCGACGGGCCGGGCCCCGAACTGCACGGCTCCGATGCGGCCGACTCTGACCTCGAATCCGCATCAAGAACCCTCGCGGAACGCACTATACCGACTCCGCATCGGGTCTTCCACGCCGTCACCCGGGCCCCGGCTCGCCTGCTCGGCGCTCCCTGGAGTAGCCGCGCGTCCTTGATGCCGGCGTAATCGCGCGTCCTCGCAGGCGTTTTCTTCGCCGCGCGGAGCGTGGCGAAGCGGCGCCTTCAGGCCGCGAGACAACCGAACTCCCTGGCTCGTGCGGATGGCTGATAGATGGCTGTTGGCGTAGGCCGACTAAGAATACTGGTCCTCAGCGGGGCGATAGTCGCCCTGCTGCTGGCTGCCCTTGCGACCGTGCTCTCCCCGGCGCCGGTCGTCGCGCAGGAGTCGAACCTCGATCCTGTCGAGACATCGACGCCCACGCCCGAGCCGACGCCGCAGCCCACGCCCGAGCCGACGCCGGAGC
>VXMT01000030.1 GCA_009840965.1 Chloroflexota bacterium | reverse complement strand
GAGCCCGGCGAGCTGCGGGACGCGCTGCGGCGCGAGCTGATCGCGATCCTCGAGGCGCCCGAGGGCGGCGGGCGGCTCTGGTCCGGGGAAGCCGACGAACCGCCCCGGCCGGCGGTCGTGCTGATCGCGGGGGTCAACGGCACCGGCAAGACGACCGCGGCGGCGCGGCTCGCTCACGCCTACCGGTCCGGGGGCGGTCGCGTGATGGCGGCGGCGAGCGACACCTTCCGCGCGGCGGCGATCGAGCAGCTGCGCAGCTGGGGCGAACGGATCGGCTTCGACGTGATCGCGCACCAGGCGGGCTCCGACCCGGCCGCCGTCGCCTTCGACGCGATCGAGGCGGCGCGCGCGCGCGGGCACGACCTGGTGCTCGTCGACACGGCCGGGAGACTACATAACAAGCAGAACCTGATGAACGAGCTGGCCAAGATCCGCCGCGTCATCGAGCGCCAGCTCGGGCGCGGTCCCGACGAGGTCGCGCTCGTGCTCGACGCCACCACGGGGCAGAACGGGCTGACGCAGGCGCGCGCCTTCACGGAGGCGATCGAGGTGACCTCGGTGATCCTCACGAAGCTCGACGGAAGCGCGCGCGGGGGGATCGTCTTCGCGGTCGCCTCGGAGCTGGGCCTTCCGGTTCGCTTCATCGGGGTGGGGGACGGACCCGGGGACCTGGCGCCGTTCGACGCGGAGGCCTTCGTCGACGGGCTGCTCGCCTCCGAGAGCGCTCCGGACTAGCGGAGCGGCGCCGTGCAGCAGGCGCTCGCGTGGTACCTCGCGCTGCTGCTCGTGGGCGGCGCGGGGCTGCTGCCGGCCACGCTGCTGTTCGGGCGGTTGCGCTCCCGGGGCGTGCTCTACGCCCGTCCGCTGGCGCTGCTGCTGCTTGCCCAGATCGTCTGGCTGGCCGCCGCGCTGACCTCGATTCCCTACGGGACGGGCCTCGTGGCTTCGGCGCTGGCGGCGCTCTACGGCTGGTCGGCGTGGCTGGCGTGGCGCGATCGAGGGCGGCTGCACACGCTCTGGCGCGCGCGCCGCACGCTGCTCGCCGGCGAGGCTTTGCTCCTCGTGGTCTTCGTGCTCGTGCTGTTCGTGCGCGCCCAGGCGCCCGCCGCGATCAGCACCGAGAAGCCGATGGATCTGATGCTGCTGACGGCCGTGCACCACGCGCAGCAGCTGCCGCCGCCAGACTCCTGGCTCGCGGGCTACGAGGTCTCCTACTACCACCTTGGCCACGTGATGCTCGACGCCGTGGGGCGGCTTGCCGGGGTCGCGCCGCGCCATGGCTTCAACCTCGGCCTCGCGATGGCGGCGGCGCTGGCGGCGGTGGCGATCGCCGGACTCGCGAGCGACGCCGTGGCGCTCGGCCCGCTGCGCCGCCGCGCCACGCCGTGGATTGCCGCCGGCATCGCCGTCGTGACCCTGATCTGGCTCGCACCGCTCGAGGGGTTGGCCGATCTCGCGGCGGCGAACGGCCTCGGCGGCGAGGGCCTGTGGGGCCGCCTCGGCGTGAGCGGCCTGCCGGGCCCGGCGGAGGCGACACACGGCGTGCCCGACCAGTTCTGGTGGTGGTGGCGCGCGACGCGCGTGATCCCCGGCACGATCAGCGAGTTCCCCGCCTTCTCCTACATCCTCGGCGACCCGCACGCGCACGTGCTGGCGCTGCCGCTCGGCATCGCCGCGCTCGCCGTCGCCCTCGACACCTTCGAGGGCGGTACGACGCTCTCCTGGCGTCGCTGGACCGCGCGGCCGGAGGCGCTGCTGCTCGCCGGGGCGCTCTTCGCCGGGCTGGCGATGACGAACGCCTGGGATGTGCTCGCCTACGGGCTGATCTGGCTCGCTGCCGCCGCTGCCGCCTTCCGCGCGGTCGGCTGGCCGCTGCACGGCGCGATCTTCGGCGCGGGTCGCTACCTCGCCGCCCCGACGCTCGTCGGCCTGGCGATCGCCTGGCCACTGCTCCAGACCCTCGACACCTCCTCGATCGGCGCGACCGTGGTGAGCGACAGCGCCAGCGATCCCGCGCGGTTGCTGCTGTTCTGGGGCGCGCCGCTGCTGCCTGTCGTGCTCGCCGCCCTGCTTACGCGCCAGGGCGCCTCGAGGCGGGCGCTGGCCGGCGGCGTCGCGCTGGCGGCCGTACCGCTGGTGCTCTGGCTGCTGTGGGCCACGGGCGGCGAGGCCGATCCGCTCGGCTCGCGCGGCGTCGGATGGCTGACGCTGGCGGGGCTGATCCTCGCGATCGGCGTTGCGGTGGCCGCCTCGGCGAGCCGTTACGCCGAGGGGAGTCGCAATCACGCGGCCTGGCTCGCGCTGGCTGCCGTGGCGGGCGCGATCGTGCTCGCGACCGAGCTGTTCCACGTCACCGACGCGCTGCGCCACGCCCGCATGAACACCGTCTTCAAGTTCTGGTACGTCGCCTGGCCGCTGCTCGCCGCCTCGGGAGGGATCGGCCTCGCCCTCGCCTGGGACGCCGCGCCGCCCCGCCCGCTCGCCGCGATCCGCGCCCGGCTCGCCTCGCCGCGAGGCGCCATTGCCGCCTTCGCGGTGCTCGCAGCGCTGCTCTGGCTGGGCTCACTGCTCTATGCCCCGGCTGCGACGGTCAGCCGGACGCGCGAGGGGCAGGCACGGGGCCTCGACGCGCTCGCGCACGTCGAGCGGCGCGACCCCGGCCTCGGCGAGGCGCTGCGCTGGGTGGAGCAGGAGCTCGACCCCGCTCGCCACGTGCTGCTCGAGGCCGCGAGCCGGAGCTACGGGCGCGGTAACATGATCTCGGCGGCAAGCGCCACGCCGACGCTGATCGGCTGGCCCGGCCACCAGCTGCAGTGGCACAGCGAAGCACCGCTGACGGAGCGCCTCGACGTGGTCAACACCATCTACCGCGAGGGAGCCGGCCTCCGGTCGCAGGAGCTGGCGCGCCTGTACGGCGTGACGTACGTCTACATCGGGCGCGAGGAACGCAGCCAGTTCGGCGGGGACGTCGCCGACCGCTTCGCGGGCTGGCCGACCGTATTCGAGGCGCCCGGCGCGCGGATCGTCGCCGTACCCACGGGGCCGCAATGAGCGGCGGGCTGCCCGCGCTCCTCGCGCTGATCCGCTCGGACCGGACGCTGCTGGTCGTGCTCGGCATCGCCGCCGTCGCGCTCGCGCTGCGCGTGATCGAGCTCGACGCCCGGGCGATGCACCACGACGAGTCGCTGCACGCGAAGTACGCCTGGGACTTCGCCGAGGGCCGCGGCTACATCCACAACCCGCTCATGCACGGCCCGCTGCTCTTCCACACGGTGGCGGGCGTCTTCTTCGTCGCCGGCGACAGCGAGGTCGCCTCGCGGCTGCCGATGGCCCTCGCAGGCGCCGTGCTCGTGTTCACGCCGCTGCTGCTGCGGCGCTGGCTGGGCAGCGCCGGCGTGATCGTGGCGGCGGCGCTGATCGCCGCCTCGCCCGTGCTGCTCTACTACTCGCGCTTCTCCCGCAACGACGTGCCGGCGGCGCTCTGGACGCTGCTGCTCTTCGCCGCGATCTGGCGCTACCGCGACGACGGTCGGGAGCGCTGGCTCGTGCTCGCGGCGGCGGCCCTCGCGATCTCGTTCGCGACGAAGGAGACGGCCTACCTCTTCGCGGGGCTGGCGCTGCTCTACATTAACGCCGGGCTGACCAGCGCCCTCCTCGATCAGCTGCGAGGATCGGGCGGGGCCTATCGCCACGCCCTGCCGGCCGTCTCGTGGCTGCTGCTCTTCCCATTCGCCTGGCTGGTCGCCGCGCTCTGGCTGCCGCTCGCCCCGCTGCGGCGACGCATCGGCTGGGAGACGCTGCCCCGCGAGGGCGACCTGATGGTCGTGGTCGGCACGATGACCGTGCCGTTCCTCGGCGCGGCGCTGCGCATCCCCTTCCCCGGCATCGAGACGACGACCTTCGAGCACGCCGAGACCGCCGTCGTGCTCGCGCTGCTGGCGGGGAGCGTGCTGGTCGGCCTGCTCTGGCGACCGGCGACCTGGCTGCCGATCGCCGCCCTCGCTTGGGTGATCACGATCCCGCTCTTCACCACCTGGTTCACAAACCAGGACGGCTTCCTCTCCGCCTTCTGGGGCCAGCTCGACTACTGGCTCGATCAGCAGGACGTGCAGCGCGGCAAGCAGCCGCTCCACTACTACGTCGTGATGCTCCCGGCCTACGAGTTCCTCGCGCTGGTCCCGGCGCTGATCGGGGGCGCCTGGCTGCTCTGGCGCGGCGACGCGCTGATGCGGCTGCTCGTCTGGTGGCTGCTCGGGATCTTCGTCCTGCTCTCGCTGGCCGGCGAGAAGATGCCGTGGTTGAACGTGCACCTCGCGCTGCCGCTGGCGCTGATCGCCGCTCACGCCCTCGGCCGCGCCCTGCCGGCCGCCTGGCGCGCGCTCCGCGCCTCCCCCGATGATCCCGAGGACCCCGAGGCGCCCTCGGGACCGCCGCGGGCCGCGTGGCTCTGGGCGGGCGGCTCGGCCGTCGCGGCGCTGCTCGTTGCAGCCTCGCTGTGGACCGCCTTCGGCGTCTCCTACCGCCACCCGGACACGCCCGTCGAGCCGCTGATCTACACCCAGACGTCGCCGGATGTGCCCGTGCTGGCGCGCGAGATCGAGGAGTTCGTGCGCGCGCAGCCCACGCCCACGCCCGTCGTCGTCGACACCACGGCCTCGCTGACCTGGCCCTGGGCTTGGTACCTGCGCGACGTCCCCAACGTCGGCTACCTCGGACCGGACGCGATCCGCGAGTACGGGCCGGGCGACGGCGCAGTGCTGATCAGCGCGAGCAGCACAGTCGGGCCCGGCTGGGCGCTGAGGCACCGCTTCGAGCAGCCCCGCCCCTATGTCCACCGCTGGTGGTTCCGCGAGGAGGGCTACCGCGCCGCCACGCCGCGCGGGGTGCTCGAACAGCTCGCTAGCGGCGACCTGCTCGAGGACTGGCTGAGCTTCCTCGCGACGCGCACCGAGGAGGAGACGATCGGTGCGCTGCGCGGCCACGTCTGGTTCCCGCTGCGCTGAGCCGCCTGCGCGGGCGTCGCGCCCGACGGCGCGATGGCCGAACATGGAGACGCATCGAGTTCGAGCGGTCCGCGGCGACGGGGCCGGGGACGGCCTCGCGAGGGAGCGACAGCGTGAAGTGGCGGCGCTCGCTGATCGGTCTCGCCGTCAGCGCGATCTTCATCGTGCTGCTGCTGCGCCAGGTCAACGGACCGGAGCTGCGCGAGGCCTTTGCGGCCGCCTCGCCCGGCTGGCTCGCCGCCGCCTTCGCCATCTACCTCGGCGCGCTCTGGCTGCGAGGGCTGCGCTGGCGGCTGGTGCTGCGCGGCGCGACGCCGATCAGCACCAACGACGCGACGGCGCTGGTGGTGATCGGCTACGCGGCCAACAACGTGCTGCCGGTGCGCGCCGGCGAGCTGGTGCGCGCGCAGCTCCTCCACGAGCGCCACGGCGCGGACCGCGTCGCCGCGCTCGGCACGATCCTCGTCGAGCGCGTCTTCGACGGCCTCGTGCTCGCGTTGTTTCTCGCCGGGACGGTCGCGCTCGCAGGAGGCAGCGGCGTGCTGCGGCTACTCGCGGCGGTGACGGGCGCCATCTTCGTCGCGATCGCGCTCGCGCTGCTGGTCGGCGGTCCCCGGCTCGCGGACAACCCCGGCGCGGCGCATCGCCTCGTCCGGCCGCTTCCCGCGCGGCTGCAGCACTTCGTCGCGCCGCGCCTCGATCGCTTCGTCGACGGCCTGACGACGATCCGCGGGACGGGCGCCTGGCTCGCGATCTTCGTCGTGACGGCCGCCTCCTGGGCGATCGAGGCGGCAATGTACTGGCTCGCCGGGATCGGGCTCGGTCTCGAGCTCGACCCGCTGCTCTACCTCGCCGTCTGCGGCGCCGCGAACCTCGCGATCGCCGCGCCGAGCACCTCCGGCGGGATCGGGCCCTTCGAGTTCTTCGCGCGCGAGGTCGCCGTCGTCTTCGGCGCGACGACCGCCGCGGGCACGGCCTACGCGATCGCGTTGCACGCGCTGCTGCTGATCCCTGTCGCCGCCCTCGGGCTGCTGCTGCTCTGGCGGCGCCACATCGGCGTGCGCAGCCTGCTGCGCACCGTGCCCGAGGAGACCGCGGCCGCCTCGACGCTGCGGGGGAGCGGCTAGTGCGGGCCGTCGTCGTGGGCGGCGGCGTGGGCGGACTCGCCGCGGCCTGGGAGCTGGCGAAGGCGGGTCACGAGGTCACGCTCGTCGAGGCCGGCCCGGTGCTCGGCGGCCAGGTCCGCACCTTCGAGATCGGCGGCGGCCGCATCGAGTCCTTCTACCACCACCTCTTCCGCTCGGACACGGTGATCGCCGGGATCATCGAGGAGCTGGGGCTGGGCGAGGACCTCGAGTGGGTCGACTCGCGCGTGGGGATGTTTGGCGATGAGCGCGTCTACCCGTTCACCAGCGCGGGCGACCTGCTGCGCTTCGACCGCGTCTCACTGTTGACGCGGCTGCGGCTCGGCCTCACGGCGCTCTGGCTGCGCCGCGTCTCCGACTGGAAGCGCTACGAGGGCCTGAAGGCGAAGGACTGGATCACCTCGAAGGTGGGCGAGGAGGGCTACGAGCGGGTCTGGGGCCCGCTGCTGCGCGCCAAGTTCGGACGGCACGCCCCGGAGGTCGCGATGGTCTGGTTCTGGGGCAAGATCTACCTGCGCTTCGCCTCGCGGAAGGGCGGACCGCTCGCGAAGGAGCAGCTCGGCTACCTGCGCGGCTCCTTCGGCCGCATGGTCGACGCCCTCGCCGAGGCGATCCGCGCGCGCGGCGGCGCCGTCCACGCCGGCCGGCCCGTGCAGCGCATCGTCAGCGAGGACGGCCGCGTCTCCGGCGTCGAGCTCGCTCCGGCCGAGGAGGGCGGCGAGCCGGAGCTGATCGAGGCGGACACGGTGCTCGCGACGGTCCACTCGGGAGTGCTGCCGCGCATCGCGCCCGACCTGCCTCGGGACTACGTGGACCTGCTCGGGCAGGTCGAATACCAGTGGGCGACGGTGCTGCTGCTGGCGCTGGATCGTCCGCTCTCGGAGATCTACTGGCTGACGATCACCGACGACGACTGCCCCTTCGTGGTGGCGGTCGAGCAGACCAACTTCCGCGACCCCTCGGAGTACGGCGGGCAGCATATCGTCTACTTCTCGAACTACGCCGATCCGGGCGACCCGGTGGTCGAGGAGGACGTGGAGCAGGTGCTGGACCGCTACGAGCCGTACATCCGGCGCATCAACCCGGCCTTCGATCGCAGCTGGATCAACGACAAGTGGCTGTTCAAGGACCGCGCCGGCCAGCCGATTGTGCACTGGCGCTACCACGAGGTCATCCCGCCGCACCGCACCGGCATCGAGGGCCTCTACCTGGCGAACAACACCCAGATCTACCCGGAGGACCGGGGCCAGAACTACACGATGCGCATGGGCATCGAGGTCGCGCGCATGGCAATGGACGACGCCGCCGCGCGTTGACAGCGATGCTCGCACCTCCGTAGCCTCGAACCGATCGCAAGGCCCGGCGCGTGCGCCGGGAGTGCGTGGAACGCCGCTGGGGGAGCCGCGAGGCTGAGATCCGTCCGAGGACAACCCCAGAACCTGATCTCGGTAATGCGAGCGTAGGGAACGCGGTGATGACGAAGCCGACCGGCCCGACGGGGGCCGCCCGCTAACGTTTCCCCCGGCCACCTGCCCACTCGCGCTCCGAGTCGCGCGGCGCATTCCTCGCACGCTGTGAGGGAGGAGGCGCCGCGTGATCGTGGAAATCGAGTGCCTGCCGACGCCGCCGGGCACGGACGAGGTCGAGTTCGAGCACGTCGAGTCGGCCATCGCCATCATCCAGCAGTCCGGCCTGACCTACGAGGTCGGTGCACTCGGATCGACCGTCGAGGGCGATCCCGACGAGCTGTGGGCGCTGCTGCGCCGGGTCCACGAGGCCTGCCTCGAGTCCGGGGCGGACAGCGTGGTCTCGGTGATCAAGGTCGGCCAGCGCGCGGTGGACGACGGCACGCCGTGGATGGAGGGGCTGACGGCCCCCTTCCGCAACGGCGATCCCCCCTCATGACGCGGGCGCTGCGCGCGGCGCGGCACTACTTGCCGGCGGCGCTGTTCCTCGGCACGCTGATCGTCGTCTGGGACGTGTGGGTGCGGGTCGCGGGGACGCCGTCATACCTGATGCCGCCGCCGGGCTCGCTGCTGGACGCCTTCCTCGACCAGCGGGGCGTGCTGCCGGGACACATCCGCACGACGCTGACCGAGGCGCTGCTCGGGCTCGGGCTCGCGGCGCTGCTGGGCGTGACGACGGCGGCGCTGATCGCCAGCCTGCCGCTGGCGCGGCGCGTGCTCTACCCGCTGCTCGTGGTCAGCCAGAACATCCCGGTGCTGGTGCTCGCGCCGCTGCTCGCGGTCTGGTTCGGCTTCGGCCTCACCCCGAAGGTCGTGATCGTCGTGCTGATCGGCTTCTTCCCGATCGCCGTCAACACCGCCGACGGGCTGATGAACGCCGATCGCGAGATGGTGGCGCTGGTGCGCAGCATGGGCGCCGACCGGCTGAAGGTGCTGAGGCTCGTGCTGATTCCCTCGGCGGTGCCCTCGTTCTTCGCGGGGCTGCAGATCGGCGCCGCCTACGCGGTGATCGCCGCGGTGATCGCCGAGTGGATGGGCGCGAGCTCCGGCCTCGGGCTGTTCATCGTGCGCTCGCAGCGCGCGTTCCGCACGGACCAGATCTTCATGGCCGTGGTGCTGATCGCGCTGATCAGCATCGCGCTCTTCGTCTGCGTCCAGCTGCTCGCGAGGTATTCGATGCCGTGGCGTCACGCCGGCGCCCCGGCGGAAGGAGATTGAGATGAGACGACTGCTGCTGCTCGGCGCCGCGCTCGGCGCGCTGCTGCTCGCCGCCTGCGGAGGCGAGGAGGAGGCCCGTCCGGTGACGCTGATGCTGAACTGGACCCCGAACAACCACCACGCCGGGATCTACGCCGCCCTCCAGCAGGGCTGGTACGAGGAAGAGGGCATCGAGCTCACGATCATCGAGCCGGCCCCGGCCGGAGCCGACGCCGTCGTCGGAGCCGGCACGGCGCACTTCGGCATCTCGCAAGCGGAGAGCCTGCTGCCCGCGCGCCTCGGCGGCGCCGACGTGGTCTCGATCGCCGCGCTGCTGCCCTACAACGACTCCAGCCTGATGGCGCTCGCCGAGGAGGGCATCACCCGCCCGAAGGACCTCGAGGGCAAGACCTACGGCGGCTGGGGCGGCCTGCTCGAGCAGGAGCTGCTCGACACGCTCGTCGCCTGCGACGGCGGCGACCCCTCGCTGATCGAGTTCGTCGAGGTGGGCAACATCGACTACCTCGGCGGGATGGATCAGGGGCGCTTCGACTTCGTCTGGGTGTTCGAGGGCTGGGACGCGCTGCGCGCCAGCCAGCTCGAGGGCCGCGCGCTGGGCAACATCCTGTTCATCGAGCACACGGACTGCATCCCGGACTGGTACACGCCGATCCTGATCACCAGCCGCGAGCTGATCGAGGACGACCCGGACCTCGTGCGCGACTTCCTGAAGGCGACGACGCGGGGCTACGAGCACGCGATCGCGAACCCGGACGAAGCGGCGACGCTGCTGCTCGAGGCCGCGCCCGAGCTGGACGAGGCGCTGGTGCGGGCGAGCGCCGTCTACCACGCGACGCGCTACAGGGCGCAGGGCCGCGCCTGGGGCGAGCAGGAGCACGCCACGTGGGAGCGCTTCGAGGCGTTCCTGCGCGAGGCCGGGCTGATCGATGCGCCCGTCGACGTCAGCGAGGCGTTCACGAACGACTTCCTGCCGGAGTAGCCAGCGGATCGAGCGGCGGAGCGTGCCGGTGAACGACCCGGGGGAGCCCGCGCTGCGGGTACGGTCGCTGGGGCACAGCTATCCCGGCGACCCGCCCGTGGCCGCCGTCGAGGATGTCGACCTCGAGGCGTCGCGCGGTGCCTTCGTCAGCCTGCTCGGGCCGAGCGGCTGCGGGAAGAGCACGATCCTGCAGGTGCTGGCGGGGCTGCTCGTGCCCTCGCGCGGCGAGGCCGCGGTCGGGGGCGTGAGCACGATCGGCGAGCCGGGACTGACCGCCTACATGCCGCAGCGCGACCTGCTGTTGCCCTGGCGGCGCCTCGAGGGCAACGCGACGCTCGGCGCGGAGGTCGCCGGGGTGGCGCGCGAGGAGGCGCGGGCGCGGGCGCGCGAGCTGTACCCGCGCTTTGGCCTCGATGGCTTCGAGCGCGCCTGGCCGGCGCAGCTCTCGGGCGGGATGCGGCAGCGCCTCGCGCTGCTGCGCACCTTCCTGATGCCGCGCGGGACGCTGCTGCTCGACGAGCCGCTGGGCGCGCTCGACGCGCACACGCGGCGCGAGATGCAGGGCTGGCTGCAGGATGTCTGGGGGCGCGACGGCCGTACGGTGCTGCTGGTGACGCACGACGTCGAGGAGGCGCTGCTCCTCTCCGACGTCGTCTACGTGATGTCGCCCCGCCCCGGCCGCATCGTCGAGCGCATCGCGGTCCCACTGCCGCGCCCGCGCCGCAGCGCTGACGTGACGGCGGAGCAGTTCGTCGCGCTCAAGGCGCGCGTGCTTGCTGCGCTGGAGACGCCGGGCGTGCCGGACCGGGAGTGAAGCGGCGCGCTTCCTTGTTCGGACCATGGCGCGCTCATATAGTCGGGGCGACAGCCGGGACGGGCAGCGGGGACGGCGCGCGAGGCGCCGCCGCGCGGGCGTGAGGGAGCGAGCGTGCCGCTCGAGACCGAGGCGAAGGCCGCAATCCGCGCGCTGCTCGATGGACTCGTGCCGGGCGACGGCGACTTGCTCGAGGCGCTGCACCGCGTGCACCACGCCTACGGCTACATCTCGCGCGAGGCGATGGAGGTGATCGGGGAGCAGCTGCGGCTCACCCCGGCCCACGTCTACGGCGCGACCACCTACTACTCGGACTTCCGCACCACCCCGCCGCCGCCGGTCTCGCTCGCCTGGTGCTCCGGCCCGGCCTGCCGCCTGCGCAACGCGAACGGCATCCGCGGCGCGATCGAGGCCGTGCTCCGCTGCGAGCTGGGCGAGGACAGCCCCGACGGCCGCGTCTCCTTCACGCTCGGCCAGTGCGTCGGCACCTGCGAGCAGGCGCCGCAGGTCTGGCTGCAGGGCCGCGTCGTCGGCCAGCTCAACGCCGCGCGCGCCGTCGAGCTGGCGCGCTCGCTCGCCGCCGGCGAGGACCCGGCGACGCTGGGGCTGCCCGACGACGGCGCGGCGGCGGGCCAGGGCTAGCGCGATGCTGGACGCCTACGCCGCGCTGCGCGAGCCGGCCGACGCCGCCTACGGCGAGTGGCAGCGGCCGGTGCGGCCGCGCATCGACCTCGCATGGGAGACCTCGGCGC
>VXMT01000166.1:11434-11689 GCA_009840965.1 Chloroflexota bacterium | reverse complement strand
CGCCCTCCCGCCACCGGCCGTACACGGTCTACAAGGCCGGGGGGCCCCCGCGCGAGGGAGCGGCTCATGCGAATCACCCGCATCTACACCGGCGACGACGGGCAGTCCCACTTCGAGGACGTCGAGGTCGCGTTCGCCCTCGATGTCGGCCGCGGCGTGGGCACGCCGCGGCGCGCCGCCGCGCCGCGCCGGGGGGTTTTTAACAAAATACGCGGCCGCCGAGCTTAAGGGGGTGGATCTGGGGGGGGGGCGGGT
>VXMT01000166.1:0-11424 GCA_009840965.1 Chloroflexota bacterium | reverse complement strand
CTCCCCCGCGGCCCCCGGTCCCTCCCACTTCGGGCCGGGCGCGGCGGCGGGCGCCCGCGTGGCGGGCCGCGGCGCCCCCCCCCCGCTGCTCGACGCCGCGCAGATCAGCCTGCACGAGTCGACCGAGGCGTTCGAGACCGACTACCACCCCGCGCCGCACCGCCAGTGGGTGATCACCGTCTCCGGCAGCGCCGAGATCGAGTGCGCCGACGGCTCGAAGCGCACCTTCGGCGTCGGCGATGTCTTCTTCGCCGACGACACCACGGGCCAGGGCCACATCGCCCGCACCGTCGAGGTGCCCCGCCGCTCGATCGTCGTCCCCATGCCGGAGGACTTCGACTTCGAGCAGCTGCGCGGCGAGGGCGGCTAGACGCCTCGGGAGTGAAGAACGGGGCGGAGTGCATGGCGGAGTTGGGGAGGCGGCGGCTGGGCCGGACCGGGCTGATGGTGACCGAGCTGGGCCTCGGCGCGATGGACACGCCGACCGCGCGCGAGGGGCCGCAGACGCTGGAGCGCGCGCTCGACCTCGGCATCGACTTCGTCGACACGGCGCGCGAGTACGCAGGCAGCGAGTTCATGATCGGGCAGGCGGTGCGCGCGCGCGCCGAGGCCGGCCGGCCCTCGTTCCACATCGCCTCGAAGACGTTCAGCCACTCGATCAACGGCAGCCAGCACGACGTGGACCGCTCGCTCGCCACGCTCGGCGTCGAGCGGATCAGCCTCTACCAGCTGCACGACATCTCCTCGCTTGAGGCGTGGGAGGAGGCGACGGGCGAGGACGGCGCGCTCGAGGGCCTGCAGATCGCGCAGTACCGCGGGCTCGTCGAGCACATCGGCATCTCCTCGCACAGCCTTGAGGTGCTGAAGCTGGCGATCGAGAGCGGCGAGTTCGCGACGGTGATGCTCGAGTACTCGGCGTTCTTCACGGAGACGGCGCCGCTGATCGAGCTGGCGCGCGAGCACGACGTGGGGGTGATCGTGATGCGCCCGCTCGGCGGCTCGGGCCGCACGAGCGTGATGCGCGGCCGCATCGCCGAGGGCTACGAGGGCCCGCTCACGCCGGCCAACCTGCTGCGCTACGTCTTCTCGCAGCCCGGCGTCTCGGTCGCCATCCCCGGCGCACGCTACGCCTCGCGCATCGAGGAGAACGTCGCGACGGCGACTGCCTACGAGCCGATGGACGTCGCCGAGCAGCGCGCGCTGGAGGCGGAGGCAAAGCGCCTCTACTGAGGGTGCGGGTGGGCTACGTGAGCTGCGCGAGGGCTTCCCGCTCGAGCAGCGCGTAGACCTCGGCGATCGGGAGGCCGCTGCGCTCGGCGAGGGCGCGCGCGTGCTCGTACTCCGGGGCCGCGCGGGGCGGCTCGCCGGGCAGGCGCTTGACCTTCACGGCAGCCGGGCCGAGCGAGCTCTCGAACTCGAAGACCTCACGCTCCGCCTCGTAGCGCAGCAGCTCCGTCGCGCGCACCCCGAGCGTCGGCGAGTGCTCCAGCATCGAGGCGGCGACGGCGTCGGCGTCCTCACGCGCGGCGACCGCCGTGATCTGCAGGCCCGGCCGCCCCTTCTTCATCTGCACCGCCGCCCACCAGACGTCGAGCGCGCCCGCCTCGCGCAGCCGCGCCTCGAGGAACGGCAGGTGCTCGCCGGGCATGTCGTCGACGTTCGTCTCCAGCAATGCGATCGGGCGCAGGCCCCTGCCTACCTCGGAAGCGCTCGCCTCCGCCTCGCCGATCCAGAGGCGGACGACGTTCGGCCAGCCCTCGGGGTCGCGAGTCCCGGCGCCGATCCCGACGCGCTCGATGCGCAGCGCGGGCCGCGCGAAGTCCGCCGTCGCGCCGAGGATCGCCATCGCCGTCGGCGTGACCAGCTCCGAGGGCGGCTCGCCCGGCTGCGCCTCCAGCAGCGTCGCCCCGCTGCGCGCGGCCATCTCCAGCACCGCGGGCGCGGGCACCGGCCGCCGCCCGCGCGCCGCCCGCGCCGGGCCGCCGCCCGCGGGCAGCCCGCTCGCGCAGACGCGCTCCACGCCGAGCGCCTCGAGGGCGGCGAAGGTGCCGACCACGTCCACGATCGCGTCGACGCCGCCGACCTCGTGGAGGTGCGAGTCTTCGCCGTCGGGCGTGCCGTGGACGGCGCGCTCGGCGCTGCCGAGCAGCTCGAAGGTCGCGACCGCGCGGTCGCGGACGCGCGGCGGGAGCGCGGCCGCCTCGATCATCGCGACGATCTCGCTCGCGGTCCTCGGCGGCTGCGGTGTCTCGACGGCCACATCGGCCTTCGTCGCCGCGAAGCCGGCGCGGCTCACGGCGTGCGCGTCGAGCGACCAGCCCTCGACCGGCAGGGCGCGCAGCGCCTCGCGCACGGCCTCGATCTCCGCGCCTGCGTCGAGGGCGGCGCCGAGCAGCATGTCGCCGGCGGCCCCGAAGCGCGCGTCGACGTAGGCGACCCGCATCGTTCGCCGCCCGCTATCCGGCGGGCCCGTCCGCTTGCGCGGCGCGGGCCTGCTCGTTGATCAGCGCGGCGATGTAGCCCGCGCCGAAGCCGTTGTCGATGTTCACGACCGAGACGCCCGCGGCACAGGCGTTGAGCATCGCGAGCAGCGGCGCGAGGCCCTCGAAGGCCGCGCCGTAACCGTTGCTGGTGGGCACGGCGATGACCGGCGCGGCGGTGAGGCCGGCGACGACGCTGGGCAGCGCGCCGTCCATGCCCGCGACGACGACGATCACGTTCGCCTCGCGCAGCGCCTCCGTCTCCGCGAGCACGCGGTGGATGCCGGCCACGCCGACGTCGACGATCCGCTCGGCCTCGTGGCCCATCAGCGCGCAGGTCGCGGCCGCCTCCTCGACGACGGGGAGGTCGGCGGTGCCGCCGCTGGCGATCACGACGCCGCCGTGCGGCGTGCGCGGCGGTCGCCGGTCGACGCTCAGCGTCGTCGAGGGCGGGTGGCGGCGCAGGTCCGGGATCGCGGCTTGCAGCGCCTGCGCGGTCTCCGCGGACGCGCGGGTGACTAGCAGGCATCCGGCACGCTCGAGGATCGCGCAGCTCGCGGCGACGGTCTGATCCGGCGTTTTGCCCTCGGCGAGGACGACCTCCGGCAGGACGTCGCGGATCGCACGGTGGTGATCGAGGCGGGCGAAGCCGAGATCCTCGTAGGGCAGCGTGCGCAGCCGCTCGGCGGCGTCGCCGGGGCTCACGTCCCCGCTCGCGACCCGCGCCAGCAGCGCCTCCAGCTCGGCGCCCGGTTGCACGTCGTGGTCGGTCAGCTGGCGCCCCCCGCCCGCGTGGCGGCCCGGACCCGCGTCCGCGCCTCGCTGGGCACGGGCGCTCGGCCGCCGCTGCGCTAGACTACCAGCGGCGGCGGCCACGGCGGACCGCGCCGCCGCGCGAGGGCGAACGATGAGCGATCCGGGCACACGCGACCTCGATGCCAGGGCAGCCGAGCTGCGCCGCCTGCTCGCGGAGCTGCCGAGGGCTGTCGTCGCCTTCTCCGGCGGCGTCGACTCCAGCCTGCTCGCCGCCGCTGCCGTCGAGGCGCTGGGCGATCGCGCGCTGGCCGTGACCGGCGTCTCGCCCTCGCTCGCCCCGGCGGAGCGCGAGGAGGCACGACGCGTCGCCGCCGCGATCGGCATCGCCCACCGCGAGATCGAGACGCACGAGATCGACCGCCCCGGCTACGTCGAGAACTCGCCGGAGCGCTGCTTCGAGTGCAAGGACGAGCTGTACTCGCTGCTCGACGCGCTGGCTCGCGAGGACCTCGGCGACGCCGTGGTCCTCGACGGCGCGAACGCGGACGACAGCGGCGACTTCCGGCCCGGCCGCCGCGCCGCGAAGGCGCACGGCGTGCGCAGCCCCCTCGCCGAGGCGGGCTTCACGAAGGCCGACGTGCGCGCGCTGGCGAAGCGGCTGGGCGTGCCGACCTGGGACAAGCCGGCGATGGCCTGCCTCGCCTCGCGTATCCCCTACGGCAGCGAGGTCACGCCCGACAAGCTGCGCCAGATCGCCGAGGCGGAGCTGGAGCTGCGCAAGCTCGGTCTGCGCGAGCTGCGCGTGCGCCACCACGACCGCGTCGCCCGCGTCGAGCTTGGCCCGGAGGAGCTCGCGCGCGCCCTCGCTGAGCCGCTGCGCTCCCGGATCGTCGAGGCGGTGAAGGGCGCGGGATTCGCCTACGTGACCGTGGACCTCGAGGGCTTCCGCTCGGGCTCGATGAACGAAGTGCTCCCGCTCACGATCGCCGAGACCGCGAACGCGCCGTAGCGCCCTCGGGGCACGGGGAAGGGCAGCGGCGGTGGTGCGATCCGGTTCCGGCCTGCGCGACCGCTACTGCATCGTCGGCGTGGGCGAGACCGAATACTCCCGCTGGTCCGGCCGCACGACGCTCTCGATGGCCTGCGAGGCAATCGTCACGGCCGCGGCCGACGCCGGCATCGCCGTCGACGAGATCGACGGGCTGGCCAGCCACCAGGCGACGGCAGGCGACTCCTGCGGCAACGCCGAGGTCGCCTCGGCGCTCGGCATCCGCACCAACATGGGCGTCGACATCCTCGGCGGAGGCAACAGCATCGGGCAGCTCGTCGCGCAGTCGATTGCGCTGATCGAGGCGGGCTACTGCGAGACCGTGGCGGTCTGGCGCTCGATGAACGGGCGCTCCGGGCTGCGCATGGGCGGCGGCGCCGCGACTCGCGGCGGCGAGGCGCCGAGGCCGCAGCCGGTCGCCACGACGGGACGGGGGCAGTACCAGGTTCCGTTCGGCATCCGCGGGGCCCCGACGATCTACGCCTTCGAGGCGATGTCCTACCTCCAGCAGTACGGCTACAACACGCTGCACATGGCCGACGTCGCCGTCACGCAGCGCTTCGCGGCGACGCTCAACCCGAAGGCAACGCGGCGCGAGGCGATCAGCATTGACGACCACCAGAACTCGCGCTGGATCGCCAAGCCGTTCCGGCTGCTCGACTGTTGCCAGGAGAACGACGTGGCCGGCGCGCTGATCGTCACCTCGGCGGAGCGGGCGGCCGACCTCGCGCAGCCGCCGGTCTACATCATGGGCGGCTGCGCGCGCGCCTCCAGCCACAACCCGAGCTGGACCTGGGGCCGCCCCAACATCACCGAGGGCTGGGGCAGCTACGTGCGCGAGCGCTCCTTCAGCAGCGCGGGCATCGGCCCCGAGGACGTGGACATCGTCACGATGTACGACAACTTTACGACCACGCCGATGATGTACCTCGAAGCCTTCGGCTTCTGTGGCGAGGGCGAGGGCGGCGACTTCGTCGGCGGCGGACGCATCCACCTCGACGGCGAGCTGCCGCAAAACACCAACGGCGGGCAGCTCTCCGAGGGCTATGCGCATGGCATCGGCTACCTGATCGAGAGCGCGCGCCAGCTGCGCGGCCGCACGGACGACCTCTGCGGGGGCTGGCGGCGCGGCGAGCACACGTACGATCGCACGCTGGGCTGCCGCCAGGTTCTCGCCCGCGAGGATCGCCGCCGCCGCGCGCGCGGCGAGCCGGTCGAGCACCCGAGCCCGCCCGCCGTCGCCTTCTGCGCCGGCGGCGGCGGTGCGCAGCAGGGCTGGACCGTGGTGCTGCGGCGCTGAGACCCCGAGGGAGACAGATGCAGGGAGCCGTCGATTACTCGCTGATCGCGTTGCAGCCGGACCCCGACTCGGAAGGGTTCTGGGCGGCCGCGCGCGAGCATCGGCTGGTCGTGCGGGCCTGCGCGGACTGCGGCCGGCGCTGGTACCCGCCCGCGCCGCTCTGCCCTCGCTGCCGCTCGTTCGACCTCGAGTGGCACGAGGCCGAGGGCCGGGGCGTGATCGCCAGCTACGTCGTCGTCGCCCACGCGGTGCTCCCCGCCTTCCGCGAGGCCGCGCCCTACGTCGTGGCCCTCGTCGAGCTGCCGGACTGCGCCAACGAGGACGGCGAGCCGGTGCGCCTCGCCGGCCTGCTGCTCGACGGCGAGGAGGCGGCAGGTGTCGGCGCGACGGTCGAGGTGGCGTGGGAGGAGGCGCCCGACGGCGCCTACACCGTCCCCGCCTGGCGCGCCCTCGGTGCGGACGGCGAGGTTTGGCGGCTGGACGCCGACCTGGGGCGAGCGGAGGCGTCGGCATGACGAAGCGCCGCCCGCTCGAGGGCTTCCGCATCGTCGATCTCAGCTGGGTCCGCGCCGGGCCCTGGGCGACGCGCATCCTCGCGAACCTCGGGGCGGACGTGATCAAGGTGGAGTGGCCGTCGCCCGGCTCGGTCCACCACCAGGACCGCGTCACCACCGTCGGGATGCCGGAGGACGCGGTCCCGAGCATGAACGGCAACCACTGGTTCGTCGAAAAGCACATGGACAAGCGCAGCGTGACGCTGAACATGCGCGACGAACGCGGGCGCGAGATGCTGCGGCGCCTGCTCGCCGTCTCGGACGCGGTCCTCGAGAACTTCACCTCGCGCGTGCTCAGGAACTGGGGCCTGAGCTACGAGCAGATGCGCGAACTCAACCCCGGCCTCATCTACGTTTCGATGTCGGGCCTCGGGCACCTGGGCCGCGATCACCCCTACCGCACCTTCGGACCGAGCGCGCAGGCGCTCTCCGGCCTGACGTTCCTCTCCGGGCTGCCGGACCGCCCGCCTGCCGGCTGGGGCTGGTCCTACCTCGACGACACGGGCGGGATCTTCGGCGCGATCGCGATCGTGAGCGCGCTGCGGCAGCGCAGGCGCACGGGCCGCGGCCAGCACATCGACCTCTCGCAGGTCGGCCTCGGGATCGGCCTCGCCGGGTCCGCCATCCTCGACGCGACCGTGAACGGGCGGCCCGCGCGCCGCGAGGGCTTCCCGCCCGGGAACCGCGCGCACTGGCCCGGCACGCCGCTGCTGCACAACTACCGGGGCGCCATCGCCGCCCCGCACAACGCCTACCGCACGGCGGGCGGCGGCTACAACGACTGGTGCGCCATCGTCTGCCGCGACGACGCCGACTGGCAGTCGCTGCAATCCGTCATGGGCTCGCCGCGGTGGGCCGCCGAGGCTCGCTTCGAGAGCCTCGAGGGACGGCTCGAGCACCAGGTGGAGCTCGACGAGCGGATCGAGGCCTGGACGCAGACCATCGGCAAGTACGAGCTGGCCGAGCGCTGCCAGGCGGCCGGCGTCCCGGCGATGCCGGTGCAGAGCAACGAGGATCGCGTCGAGCACGACCCGCAGCTGCGCCATCGCGGGCTCTTCTCTCATCACCCGCACCCGGTGCTGGGCGAGAAGGGCTACCAGAACCTGCCCTGGCAGTCCTCGGCGATCGAGACGACGGCGAAGCAGCGGGCGCCGCTCGCCGGCGAGCACAACCGCGAGGTGCTGTGCGGCCTGCTCGGCCTCGGCGAGGACGAGCTGCGGGGGGGCTACGAGGACGGCTGGATCTGGCCCGAGGGCCTCCCGCTGGAGCCGTACCTCCGCGACGACCTCAAAGCCGGCGGGACGGGGGACGGGCCATGACCGGGGGCGGACCGTTCGCCGATTTGCGTGTCGTCGAGCTGGGCGGCGAGGGCGGACGCTGGTGTGGCCGCCTGCTCGCCGAGATGGGCGCCGACGTGATCAAGGTCGAGCCGCCCGGCGGCTCGGACGAGCGCGAGCTGGGGCCCTTCTACCGCGACGAGCCGGACCGCGAGCGCTCGCTCTCCTTCTGGCACTACAACTGCGGCAAGCGCGGCGTCACGCTGAACCTCGCTGACCCGCGCGGCGCGGAGCTGTTCCGCAGGCTCGTCGGCGAGGCGGACGTGCTGCTGGAGAACACGCCGCCCGGCACGCTGCCGGCGGTCGGCCTCGGGCCGGACGAGCTGCGAGGCGCGAACCCGGAGCTGGTCTACTGCTCGCTCACGCCCTTCGGGCAGGACGGCCCCTGGCGCGACTACATCGCGACGGACCTCGTGCACATGGCCGCCGGCGGGCAGATGGCCTCCTCCGGCTACGACGAGGACGAGGCGCCCCACGCCCCGCCGATCGCGCCGGGCGGCGGCAACGCCTGGCACATCGCCGGGCACTACGCGCTGTTGGCGATCGCAACCGCCCTGCTCGATCGCGAGTTGACGGGCGAGGGGCAGTTCCTCGATGTCTCGATCCACGACGCCTGCGCGCTGACGACGGAGATGGCGGTGCCGATCTACTTCGCCACCGGTCGCGTGCTGCGGCGGCAGACGGGCCGCCACGGCGCGTGGTCGTTGCCGCGCCCGCACACGCAGTTCCAGTGCGCGGACGGCAACTACATCAACGCGATGTTCAACCAGCGGCTCTCGCCGGCGCAGCTGCGCAGCATCGGCGAGTGGCTCGACCAGTACGACGCAGCCGACGACCTGCTGGACGAGCGCTACGCGGATCAAGACGTGGTGGTCGAGGAGCAGAACCACATCAGCGACACGCTGCGCGCCTTCTTCCCCAACGTTCCGAGCGAGGAGGCCTACCGCGGCGCGCAGGAGCGCGGTCACGCCTGGGGCGCGGTCCGCACCCTCGACGAGATCCTCGAAGACCCGCACTGGGACGACCGCGGCTACTGGCAGGAGATCGAGCACCCCGAGCTGGGCGAGCGCTTCCGCTACTCCGGCGCCTGGGCGGTCTGGTCCGAGACCCCGCTCGGCGCCACCCGCCGCGCCCCGCTCACCGGCGAGCACAACGCCGAGGTCTACGGCGCGCTCGGCCTCGCCGCCGACGAGCTTGAGGCGCTGGCCCGTGATGGGGTGATCTAGGCCGCACGGGGTCGCGCAGCGACCGGCTACCATGGCCCGCGCGAAGAGGACGGAGGCGTCGCATGCCCACCCCAGCCCGAGTCGTCGTCTGCCCGCAGGGCCCCGGCCCGCTGCGCATCGAGGAGGTCGAGCTGCCCGACCCCGGGCCGCACCAGGTCGTCGTCAAGCAGCTTGCGAGCGGCGTCTGCCACTCGCAGCTGCACCAGATGCATGGCCCTCGGGAGCGGCCGCAGCTGCTGGGCCACGAGTCGACCGGCATCGTGCTCGCCGTCGGTTCCGAGGTGAGCCACGTCCGGGAGGGCGACCGGGTGATGGTGACCTGGGTGGTGCGCGAACCCGACGCGTCGCGGCTGCCCAAGATGGCGAGCCTGAGGCTCGGTGACGGCTCCGTCGCCCACTCGCAGAACACGTTCACCTGGGCCGACCACACGATTGCCGATGAGCAGTTCGTCGTGTCGCTGCCGGACGACGCGCCCACCGACGTGACGGCGATCATCGGCTGCGCGGTGATGACTGGCGCCGGCGCCGTCTACCACACCGCCGGCGTGCAGCGCGGTGAGAGCGTCGCCGTCTTCGGCGTCGGCGGCGTCGGGCTCTCCGCGATCACCGCTGCGGCCGTCGTCGGCGCGGACCCAATCATCGCCGTCGACCTCAGCGAGGAGAAGCTGGACTTCGCGAGGCGCTTCGGCGCGACGATCGGCGTGAACGCCTCGGAGGTCGACCCCGTCGAGCGCATCCACGAGCTGACGCGCCGGCCCGACGAGCTGAGGCTCAACGGCGAGCCGGTCAGCGGCGCCGACTACGCCTTCGACTGCATCGGCGTGCGCCAGACGATGGAGCAGATCATGCCGGCCGTGCGAGGTGGCGTGATCGGGCGCAGCACGGGCGGGACGGCCGTGCTCGTCGGTGTGCCGCAGACACCGGTCGAGCTCGACGCGCGGGACATGCTGATCGCCGAGAAGAAGTACATCGGCAGCATCGGCGGCTCCTGCCGCCCGGACCGCGACTTCCCGATGTTCCTGCGCTGGTACCGCGAGGGCGAACTGGACCTCGACGCGCTCGTCACCGCGCGCTACCCGCTCGACGCGATCAACGAGGCGACGGACGCCCTCGAGGCGGGCGAGATCTCGGGGCGCTCGATCCTCGAGTTGGACTAGCCGGCGCGCGCGGCGCGCCGCTCGCGACTGCGATGAGCCTCCCCCTGTGGCTGCGTCGGCCGCGGCAGGTCTACTACGGCTGGTGGCTGCTCGCCGGCTCGATCGCCGCGATGGCGCTCGGCAGCGGCGTCTCCTTCTGGGCGTTCGGCCTCTACATCTCGCCGCTCGAGGATGAGTTCGGCTGGTCGCGCGGCGAGGTGTCCGGCGGGCTCTCGGTGGGGGTGTTCAGCGGCGGCCTCGCCGGGCCGCTGGTCGGACGCTGGATCGACATGCGCGGACCGCGCGAGGCGATCCTGTTCGGCGCGGTGACCACGGCGCTGAGCTACGGCCTGCTCGCGACGACGAGCGAGCTGTGGCAGTGGTACGTCTACTCGGCGGTCAACGGCGTCTTCCGCCAGATGATGTTCTTCATTCCCTTTCAGGTGCTGATCTCGAGGTGGTTCGATCGCCGCCGCGGGATCGCGCTCAGCATCCTCGGGACGGGGTTCGCGCTCGGTGGCGTCGTCGTCGTGCCGGTGATGCGGCTGGTGATCGACACGCTCGGCTGGGGGCCGTCGTTCATCGTCTCCGGCGTCGTGATCACGCTGCTCTACCTGCCGCTCGGCACCTTGCTGGTGCGCAACCACCCCTCGGACGTGGGGGCGCAACCGGACGGCGCTCCCGCGCCCGCGGGCGAGCCCGTCGACCCGAGCGAGGCGGCATCGCGGCTGAGCGGTCTGACGCTGCGCGCGGCGCTGGCGACGCCGCACTTCTGGCTGGTCGCGCTCGGGTTCACGTTCCTGTTCTACGGGATGTTCGGGATGCTGGTGCACCAGATCCCGCTCTACGTCTCGCTCGGTGTGCCGCGCGGGACGGCGGCGCTGATCGTCTCGGCGATGGCGGCGCTGGGGATGGGCACGCGGCTGGCCTTCGGGCTGATCGCGGACCGAGTGAGGCGCTTCGAGCACCTCGTGATCGCGATGTGCGCCTGCCTCGCGGGCGCGCTGGTGGCGCTGCTGCTGGACTCGGGCGCCGCCGGCATCGCGGTGTTCGTGGTGCTCTGGGTCTGCGGCACGGGCGGCGGCCCGATCATCGAGGCGATGCTGTTGACGCGGATGTTCGGCCTCGCGCACTTCGCCACGCTGCTCGGCGCGATGCTGGTGATCGAGGAGTTCGGCCTCGTCGTCAGCCCGGTGGTGGCGGGCTGGATCTTCGACGTGACGGGCAGCTACGACCTCGCGCTGGTCATGTTCGTCTGCTCGTTCGGGGTGGCGGCGCTGCTCTTCGCCATCGTCTCGCGGCTGCCGCAACTGCGCTTCGGGCCTGCCGAGGCCCGTTGAAGGCTTCGGCCGGGCTACACCCCCAGCCCGAGCGGCGTCGGCGGGTCCGCCGAGTAGTCGTAGAAGCCGCGGCCGCTCTTGCGGCCGTGCAGCCCGACCAGCGTCATCCGCGTCAGCAGCGGCGGCGGCGCGTAGCGCGCCTCGCGGTGCTCCGCGTACATGTACTCCGCGACCTGCTGCAGCTCTCTCTTTTTAAAAAAAAAGTGCCCACGATACAGAAGTCAATTAAGATTTGGTGTGTGAGTTT
>VXMT01000031.1:7945-11711 GCA_009840965.1 Chloroflexota bacterium | reverse complement strand
CCCCCCCCCCCCCCCCCCGCGCCCGCCCCCCCCCCCCCCCCCCCCCCCCCCCCCGCCGCGCCGAGTCCGACCACGACGACGTCCGCCTCGAGGTCCCAGGCGGGGACCTCGGCCGCGCCCAGCGGTGCGATCGGTCCGTCGTCGTCGCCGCTCATCGTGCGGGTGCTCCTCGCTCCTCCGTCCGGGTAGAGTAGCCGCGCGATGGAGCGAGGGGCGAACGAGCCCGGAGGAGGCAGCACCATGGGTGAAGCAGGAGCGCCGCTCGGCAGCCGCGTCATGACGCAGGTCGCCTTCGTCGTCCCGGACATCGAGGCCGCGGTCAGCACTTACGCGGAGTTGCTGGGCACCGAACCAGCGGAGATCTACACCCCGCCGCTGCGCGAGGGCCGCGAGTACCGGGGCGAGCCGCTCCCACCCGACGTCAACCTCAGGGTCGCGATGATCGAGCTGGACAACATCGTGCTCGAGCTGATCGAGCCGATCGGGGGGCCGAGCGTCTGGAAGGACGTCCTCGACGAGCAGGGCGGCGGCCCCGTCTTCCACCACGTCGCCTTCGAGGTCGACGACGGCGCCGGAGTCACCGATGACCTCGAGGGCCGCGGGTTCCCTGCGGTGCACTCGCAGGTCCGCGCCAACGGCGGGCGCATGGCCTACGTCGATGCGCGAGCGGAGCTGGGCACGCTGATCGAGGTGCTCGGCGGCGAGCCCGCGAGCTAGCGATGGCTGCCGACGGCGCCGGGCAGCTCGCCGGCCGCGTCGCGGTCATCACCGGCGCCGCGCGCGGCATCGGCTACGCGATCGCCGCACGGCTCGGCCGCGAGCGCATGCGCGTCGTCATCGCCGACATCGACGGCGCGAAGCTCGCGCAGGCTGAGCGCGATCTGCACGCCGAGGGCATCGAGGCGGTCGCCGTCCCGGTGGACGTGAGCGACTTCGCCGACATCGACCGGCTGCCGCGCGTCGCGCTCTCCACCTTCGGCGCGATCGACCTCGTGTGCCTCAACGCGGGGGTGAACGCCGCGCACATCCCGAGCTGGGAGATCGGCCGCGAGGACTGGGACTGGATCATCGGGCCGAACATCTGGGGCGTGCTCAACGGCATCCGCTCCTTCGTGCCCCGAATGCTCGCGCTGGAGCGCGCGGGCGCCGAGGGCGGCCACATCGTGATTACCGCCTCGAACGGGGCGCTGGCGAGTCGCGCGGCGAGCGGGCCCTACCCGGTCACGAAGCGCTTCGTGCTCTCGGCCGCCCATTCGCTCTACCACGACCTCAAGGCGGCGGGATCGGAGCTGCGCGCCTCTGTGCTGCTCCCGGGCGCGATCCGCACGAGCGAGGCGATGGCCCGTCGCGGCGAGCCGCGGATCGCGAGGACCGACGACCAGCAGAACGCCGAGAATCGCCGCATGCCGCCCGAGGAGGTCGCCGAGATCGTGCTCGGCGCAATCCTCGAGCCGCGCTTCTACATCCTCACCCACCCCGAGCGCTCCCACGCCCTCGTCCACGCCCGCACCGACTACATCCTCGAGGACCGCGACCCCGAGTTCGGCGACCTCACGCCGTAGCGCTGCCTGCTCACCCTCTCCCTGCCGCCACGCCGCGCCCGTGCGAACATGGAGGCATGAGCGAGACGCCTGAGGCGGTGACGATCGAGGACGTGCAGGCGGCGCGAGTGCGCATCGCGGGAGCGGTGCGCGTGACGCCCCTGTGGCCGATCGGGTCGCTGTCCGCGATCGCCGGTGTGCCGGTGCTGCTCAAGTGCGAGCAGCTGCAGCGCGGCGGCTCCTTCAAGTTCCGCGGCGCCTCGAACATGCTCGATTCCCTCAAGGAGCGGCCGGGCGGCGTGATCGCCGCCAGCGCCGGGAACCACGCGCAGGGCGTCGCGCTCGCCGCCTCGGAGCGTGGCATCGCGGCGACCGTGGTGATGCCGGCCAACGCGCCCCTCGCCAAGCAGGCCGCGACGCGCGCCTACGGCGCCGAGGTGGTGCTGCTCGACGGCGGCCGCGAGGCCTGCATCGCGCGCGCGCGCGAGCTCGCAGGGGAGTTCGGCCTGCTCTTCGTGCCGCCCTTCGACAACCCGGCCGTGGTCGCCGGGCAGGGCACGCTCGGCCTCGAGGTGCTCGAACAGGCGCCCGAGGCGGAGACGGTGCTCGTGCCGGCGGGCGGCGGCGGGCTGCTCGCCGGGGTCGCGCTCGCCATCAAGTCGCTGCGGCCCGAGGTGCGGGTGGTCGGTGTGCAGGCGCAGGCGATGCCGGGCATCGCCGCCTCGCTCGACGCGGGCTCGCCGCTGACCGTGCCGCTCGTGCAGACGCTCGCCGACGGCGCCGCCGTCGCCGGACCTTCGGAGCTGACGTTCGAGCTGATCCGGCGCCATGTCGACGAGGTGGTCACGGTCGGCGAGCCGGACATCGAGCACGCGATGGTGCTGCTGATCGAGCGCGCGAAGTTCGTCGTCGAGGGCGCGGGGGCGCTCGGCGTCGCGGCCTTGCTCGCCGGCGCGGTCGAGCTGGGCGGGCCGGTGGCGGTGGTGCTGTCCGGTGGGAACGCCGATATCAACCTGCTCGGCCGCATCGTCGAGCGCGGGCTGATGGGCGCGGGGCGACGTCGCCTCGTGACCTTCGCCGCCGCGCACGCGCCGGGCGAGCTGGCGCGGATCAGCGCGATCATCGCGGGCTCGCGCGCCAACGTGATCCAGGTCGAGCACCGGCTGACCGGCGACAACCAGCCGATCGGCGTGGTGCTGATCACCTTCCACCTCGATGTCGCGGGCGAAGAGGGCTTCGAGGAGCTGAGCGCCGCGCTGCTGGAGGCCGGGATGCGGGCGGGCGCCCCCGGTACGGGTGTCGACTTCGTGACGCCGAACGCGCAGGCGCTGCCCTGG
The DNA here is from genome assembly GCA_009840965.1 of Chloroflexota bacterium. Classification (GTDB taxonomy): domain Bacteria; phylum Chloroflexota; class Dehalococcoidia; order UBA2979; family UBA2979; genus VXMT01. Next base: position 8,833 of record VXMT01000031.1, on the reverse strand, counting down.
TAGGCAGTTTCACCGGAGCGGGCCGTCAGCCCAGCGTGATCTCGTCGATCTCAGCCAGCTCGGCGGCGTCGAGCCGCCACTCGGAAGCCGCGATGTTCTGATCGATCTGTGCGGGCCGGCTCGCGCCCGCGATGATGCTGCCGATGTGCGGCTGCGAGGCGAGCCATCCGATCGCCAGGTCGACGAGCGGGCGCCCTCGCTCGCTCGCGAACGCCTCGAGGCGTTCGAGCCGGTCCCAGGCGTCGTCGGAGACGAAGCGGCTCGGCAGGTGGGGCGACATCTCGAAGCGCGTGCCCTCCGGCGCGGCCACGCCGCGGCGGTACTTGCCGGTGAGGAAGCCGCTGGCGAGCGGGAAGTAGGGCAGCACGCTCACGCCCGCCGTGTTGCAGGCCGTTACGAGGTCGGCCTCGATGCGACGGTCGAGCATGTGGTACTCGGCCTGCGTCGAGATGAACGGTGTCAGGCGCGCCGAGTCCGCGATGCCGGCCGCCTCGGCGACCCGCCAGCCCTCGAAGTTGGAGCAGCCGATGTAGCGCACCTTGCCGTCGCGCACGAGGTCGTCGAGGGCGCGCAGCGTCTCGTCGAGCGGCGTCGTCGGGTCCGGCCCGTGCAGCTGGTAGAGGTCGATGTAGTCCGTGCCGAGCCGCCGCAGCGAGCCTTCCAGGGCGTGGATGATGTGCCGCCGCGAGCCGCCCTGGCGCAGCAGCCGCGGGGCGACGTTCGCGGCCTCGCCCGTGTCGTGCCCGGCGCGATCGAGGACGCCGGCGCGGTAGAGGGCGGCGCCCTCGCCGGTGGGGCGCGAGAACTTGGTGGCGATAATCGCCTCGTCGCGGCGGCCGCGCAGCACCTCGCCGAGGTACTGCTCGGAGCGTCCGGGCGGCCCCTCGC
>VXMT01000031.1:0-7935 GCA_009840965.1 Chloroflexota bacterium | reverse complement strand
GTTATTATTTGGGTTGTTTTGGCGTGGCGCGGGGGGTGGCGGGCGGCCGCCCCGCGGGGGGGGCGCGGGGGGTGGGGGGGTCCCCCCCCCCCCCCGCGGGCGAGGGGTAGACGTCCGAGGTGTCGAAGAGGTTCACGCCGGCGTCGAGGGCGTGCGTGATCACCTCGCGAGAGTGTTCGAGATCCCAGCGCCCGCCGAAGTCGTTGCAGCCCAGACCGACGATCGAGACCTTGAGGCCGGAGCGCCCGAGCCTGCGGTACTCCATCGCGGCTCCGCGCTCAGCGCCGCGCCGCGATCGGCACGGTGACTGGACGGCTGAGGCGGCCCCACGAGGGGAACCACGCCGAGTGCTTCCCCGCGCCGCCCGCCACCACGACCTGGATGTCCTCGGGCGCCTCCGCAATCGGCAGCATCACGTCGTCGTCGAAGCGTTCCTGCCCGCCCTCGGGCACGTCGCCCTCCGGCACGCGGCGCACCGCGATGGCGCGCCGCAGCTCCGGCGAGAGCTTCCCGGCGGGGTAGCGCGCGTGCTCGAACAGCCACTCGCGGATGCGCTCGCGCGTCCAGCCGTCGCCCGCGAGGAGGGCGGCGTGCTCCGGGCAGAGCGCGAGCAGCGGGTTGCCTCGGTTGAGGATGTTGTTGCTGCCGGGCTGGCTCATCGCCCCGGCGATCGTGCGCAGCAGGCCCTCGCCGGTGTTGCTGTCGCCGTCGCGGATGTTGTGCGGGCCCTCGCTGCCGAAGACCGTGACCGCGCTCGCGCCCGCCTCGAGGCCGCGCGCGACGTGGAACGGCTCCCAGGGGTTCGCCTCGGCGTTCTCGGCGAAGCAGGAGGCGAACTTGGCCGGCGTGCCCTGCGTCGCCCGGTCGCCGCGCCCCGGCTGCGCGCCGCCGATGTTGAGCAGGACGAGGCGGATCGCGCGGCCAATCGAGGCGTTCGCGGGGAAGGCCGGGCCGAAGCAGCCGCTGCCCGAGTGGATGCCGAGCTCCTCGGCGATCGGCCCGCTCACCACGATCGTTTCGGCGACCGGGTGCGTCGTCGCGTTCATCCCGGCGACGTTGTGCGACTCGTCGAGGATCGCCTCCACCGCAGCCAACACCACGGGGAAGGCGCGCGGCTCGCAGCCCGCCATCGCCGCGTTGGCGGCGACGACCTCAACGGTTACGAGCCCGTGACCGGGCGGCAGTACGCCGATCACGTCGAGGGCGTCCCGGTCACCGCACGCGATCAGCGCTTCGACCAGCTCGGGAGTCGGCGGGATGATCGGCAGCCCGTCCGACCAGCCGTTCGCGATCGCCGCCTCATGCAGCTCGCGCGGGTCCGACGGCAGCGCGAGCCGCTCGGCGGGCTCGCCACGGGCAGGCAGGGTGGCGGGCGATGCGCCCTCGTTGGCTGTGCCCCCGCCGTCCGTCGCCGTCAGCAGGCGCTCGACCTCGGGCGTGGCGGGTGTGGCGAGGCCGCCGACGGCGGAGGGCGGGATGCCGCCGAGCGGGTGCGGCACCGTGACGTAGGGCAGGGCAGGCAGGCCGCGCCGCTCGGCCTCGTACTCGATGAGGCCGCTGAAGGCGTCGGTGCCGATCGTGACGGTCGGGACTCCGCGGGCTTCGAGGGCGATCGAGGCGTGGACACTCCACGTCGTGCAGCTGCCTCAGTCGCAGCTCCCGACGAGCACGAAGTCGGCCTCCTTCGAGAACGCCTCCAGCACGGAGCCGGGCGCGGGCGCCGAGGCGTTCTTCGACCTCAGCGCGGTCGGTCCGAGGTCGTGCCGCTCGCGCAGCCCCTCGACGAGCTGCTCAAGCAGCAGCTTGGCGTTCGCCTTGCGATTCTCGAGGATGCCGGGCCGCAGCCCGTCGAGGCTGGCGGGTCGCGGCGCAAGGGGGATGGCCGCCTGGTGCAGCCGCCCACGCGGGTTCAGCACCTCGATCGTCCCGGCCATCTCGCCCTCCTCTCGCCCAGGTGCGGATGCTACACCGCGCAAGCTGCGGGAGCGCGCGCAGTCACCGTCCGGCCCCCTCTCCCCGAGGGAGAGGGTTGGGGTGAGGGCCTTCCGGGTCCGGCGCTGCAGCCACTAATAGTGCACAGCACTATTAGTGAATGGTACTATCATGCGTAGGTGATCAGGAGCTACCGGGACAGGGACACCCGTGCGGTCGCCGAACGACGGCACGTCAGGAAGTTCCCGCAGGACATCCAGCGCCGGGCGCAGCGCAAACTCATGATCCTGAACAACGCGGTGGACCTGAACGACCTGAGGGTGCCGCCGGGGAATCGCCTCGAGGCCTTGTCGGGAGATCGGGATGGGCAGCACAGCATTCGGATCAACGACCAATGGCGCGTCTGCTTCGTGTGGAGCGAAGGGAACGCCTGGCAAGTCGAGATCGTCGACTACCACTGAGCGCAGCCAGAGGAGACGCTCATGACCACGAAGACGACCCACTACGGGGAGCGCCTGCCCCCGATCCACCCGGGCGAGGTTCTCAACGAGGAGTTCCTGCGCCCGCTGAAGATCACGCAGTACCGACTGGCCAAGTCGATCGGCGTCGACGCGCGCCGGATTCACTCCATCGTGCACGGTCAGCGAGCCGTCACCGCCGAGACGGCGCTGCTGCTCTCGCGCTTCTTCGGCAACTCCGCGGCCTTCTGGATGGGCCTGCAGAGCCAGTACGACCTCGAGACCGCCGAGGACCGTCTCGCCGAGCGGCTCGACGCGGTCGCGGCCCACACGACGGCGTAGGTCGCCTCAGCTGTTGGTGAAGCGCGGCTCCCGCCGCTCGATGAAGGCGGCGACGGCCTCCTTGTGGTCGGCCGTCATCATCGACATGCCCTCGGCGGCGAGCGAGTAGTGCATCACGTCGTTCGACATCGCGAGCAGCACGCGGTTGATCGAACGCTTCGTCGAGCGCACCGCGTAGGGCGCACCTGCCGCCAGCTTCGAGGCGATCGCCAGCGCCTCGTCGAGCAGGTCCTCGTCCTCGACCACCTTGAAGACGAGGCCGATCCGCTCGGCCGTCTCGGCGTCGAGGCGTTCGCCGGTCATCAGGTAGTACTTGGCGTGCTGCGGTCCGGCGAGCAGCGGCCAGAGCAGCGCGCCGCCGTCGCCGGCGGTGAGGCCGACCGAGACGTGCGGGTCGGCGAAGACGGCGCTGCGCCCGGCGATCACGATGTCGCCGAGCAGCGCCGTGGTGCAGCCGAAGCCGAGCGCGTAGCCCTTGACGGCGGTGATCACCGGCTTGTCGTTGTTGAGGAAGCCCTCGACGATCTCGCGCGGCTCGCCGAGCACGTCGAGCGGGCTCATCCCCTCGCCCCCGCCGCCGAGTCGCTGCTGCACGTCGGCGCCGGAGCAGAAGGAGCGCCCCGCCCCGGTGATCACGGCGGCGCGCACGTCGGGATCCTCCTGGATGTCGCCCGGCAGTTGCGCGAACTCGGCGTGCATCACGGCGGTCGAGGCGTTGTGCCGCTCCGGCCGGTTGAGCGTGATCAGCGCGACCCCGTCGTCGCGCTTCTCGATCAGCATCTCCGCATAGTTCGCCTGGTCGAGCGTCCTGGCCTCACGAGGCATCGCGCACCCCCTCGTTGCTGCGCGGGGATGCTACACCCGCAGCCACGAGGGCGACCGGCGGCCGAGCGGAAAGTAGCCCCCTACAACTCCGCAGGCACCCGCTTCGAAGGCAGTCGGACCGTGGCGAGGCCGGGGAGCGTGAGGCGGCCGCGCTGGTTCTCGCCTCGGATCTCGATGTCGACGAGCGCTTCGTCGCCTTCGAGGTAGGTGCGGGTCACCGTGCCTCGGAGCCATGTGGTGTCGCCCATCAGGTTGAAGCCGCGCAGCTCGCCGCGCAGGCGCTTGAGGAAGCCGTCGTCGCCCATCCAGTTCTCGATCAGCGTGCCGGCCCAGGAGATGCGCTGCGGGCCGAAGTCGTAGGCGCCCGGTACCCCGACCTGCGCGGCGACCTCGCGTAGCTGGTGGCCCATGCCCGTGTACTCGAGGCCCTGTCCGGCTTCGGGGTTGCGGAAGTAGTGGCCGGGGTGGCGGCGCGCCTCCTTCAGCGCGACGCCGTGGGCGCGCCCTCGCCCGGTGCCGACCAGCCAGGCCGTGACGTCCGAGGTGGTGAGCGGCCCGCGCGCAATCGCGTCGAGCTCCTCGCCGACCTTCACGTCCTCCCAGTAGCGGGTCTCGCCGCCGCGGATGCGCTCGTCCTCGCTGTATTGCGCCTGCTCGATCTCGTACAGCTCCTCGGCGCCGTAGTCGTAGGTGCGCCCGCCCCCGGTCACGGAGTCTTCGCTCGACTCCTTGCCGCGCTCTCGCGCGGCGGAGCGCTCGTGGCGCGTGTTCCAGCCGCGCACGCTGGCGACGACCTCGCCGCGCTGGTTGGTGAAGGTGGTCTCGACGTGGATGATGACGAGCTTGCCGGAGAAGCGGCTCTCCTTCTCCTCGAAGCCGAGCATGCGCTCGACGCTGTCGATGCGGTCGCCGAGGCGGATCTCGCGCTCGAAGCGGAAGTCGTTGCCGGCGTGGAAGCCGTGCACGCCGGGCAGGCCGAAGCGGGTGCGTCCGGGCCAGGTCCGCGCGTAGAGGAAGCAGCCGGGCGCGATCAGGCCGCCCCAGCGCGTCCACTTCGCGTACTCCTCGTCGCGGTGCAGCGGGTTGAGGTCGCCGATGCCGTTGCAGAAGTTGGTGACGGTGTCGATCGTCGCCTCGCGGATGTAGCGCTCGGGGCGCATCTGCAGGCCGGTGATGCGGCGCAGGTCGTCGAGCGCCTCGGGGGTGATGCGCCCCTCGGGCAGGTCGAGGCCGGAGGGCGGTCCGGGGGCCGCCTCGGAGTCGGTCGCGGTCATCGTTCGCCGCCCTTCGCTGGTGCGGTCTGGGTCTTCGTGCGTGTCGTGGGGAGCGTCCGTTGCAGGTCGGTGCGTGTCAAGGCGCAACGGGCCTCGGCATCGCGGGGTCGCGGGCGCGCTACTGGAGGGGCCGGGCAGACAGGGCGGCGGTGACTCCGAAGTGGTCGGACAGCTTGCGCTCTCCGTGGATGTTGCTGATGACTCCCAGGGACTCAGCCGCGAGGTCCGCGCTTATCGCGACGTGGTCGATGGTCCTGCGTCCCTGGTAACCGACCGCAGCGGTAGCGATTGTCATGCTCGCCGGGAATGCTCCCAGCAGCGCCGATTGCCGCTCAGGGCCCGCGCGGCTGCCCGGCCCGATGATTTGGTTGAAGTCCCCCATCACGATCATCCGCTGCGTGGACACGCTTCCGAGCACGCGCGTCAGGCCCGCCAGATACTGGTCATGGTCCTCCCAGCGCCGCTTGCGTTTCGCTCCGCGCCGCGCCTCGGTCCGCGACCCGGGCCAGGGAATGCAGACCCCCACGACCGTGACCTCCCCCAGCGACGTCCGGGTCACGCCGGACACGAACCGCCCGGGCGGCAGGGAGTCGTCTCCGAGGTCATCGACGTTCTCCCACGGCTGCAGAGACCAGAGCACGACCTTGCGCCGGTCGCCCCTGATCCCATAGCCGGAGTCGCCCTGCGAGCAGATCGCGTGGCCCTCGCGGGAGAGCAGCTGTGGGTGGGTCTCGGTGAGACAGACGACCTCGGGGTTGTGGTGGTCGATCCGGCGCAGGATCTCGGGGGTGCGCCGTGATCGGGGCGTAGCCCACTCGACGTTCCAGTTCACGAGTAGCAGAGACATTGGCCTGATTTCCCGTTGCGGCTTGCCTCAGTACAGCACCTGCTCCGCCGTGAGGCGGTCGAGTTCCTCGCGAGGGCGGCCGAGCAGCTCGCAGACGACGTACTCGTTGTGCTCGCCCATGAGCGGGGCGCGGTCGTTGGCGAGCGGGATCTCGTCCGGCCAGATCCAGGGCGCGCGGTAGACCAGCTCCCAGCCGATCGAGGGGTGCTCCGTCTCCACGTACGTGCCGCGCGCCCGGTAGTGAGGGTCCTCGAAGCGGTCCTTGGCCGTCGTCGCCGCGCCGGCGGGCACGCCCGCGGCCTGCAGCGCCTCCATCGCGTCACGCGGCCCGCGCTCCGCGCACCACGCCTCGAGGGCGCCGCGCACGGCGTCCCGGTCGTCCGAGGGCGCGCCGGTGAGGGCGGCGATGGCGGCGAGCTGCGCCTCGTCCTCGGCGGCGACGGCGATCCACTCGTCCTCGCCGGCGCAGTGGAAGCAGTCGTGCAGCGGCTCGTCGTTGGGCGGGAGGTTGCCGAGCGGACCGGGCGCCTCGCCGAAGAGGTCGAGCCAGGCCATCGCCTCGGCCGAGGTCTGCATCCCGGCGGCGAGCTGCGAGAGGTCGATGTGGTCGCCGCGGCCCGTGCGCTTGCGCCGGATCAGCGCTGCGAGGATGGCGACGGCGCCGTGCAGGCTGGCGTTGGGGTCGGGGTAGGACTGCTGCACGCCCAGCGGCTCCTCTCCGGGGTAGCCGCAGAGCGAGTCGAGCCCGCTGAAGGCGGCGATCGTGGAGGCGTAGCTGCGCAGCTCGCGCAACGGGCCCTGCTGGCCGCCTCCCGACAGCGAGAGCATGACGAGGTCCGGCCGGCGCGCGCGCAGCGCCTCGTAGCCGAGGCCGTAGCGGTCGAGCACGCCGGGCGCGAAGTTCTGGATCGCTACGTCGCAGTGCGCGGCCAGGTCGAGCAGCAGCTCGCGGCCGGCCTCGGCGGTGAAGTCGATGCTGAGGCTGAGCTTGCCGCGGTTGATGTTGTGGAACATCGGCTGCTGCTCGGTGTCGGGCGCGTCCTTGACGATCGCGCGGCCCTGCCGCATGTAGTCGAGTCGCTTGCGCGTCTCCACCTTGATCACCTCGGCGCCGAGGAAGGCGAGCATCTGGCCGGGCACGGCCCCCGCCCAGACCCAGCCGAAGTCCAGCACGCGCACACCCTGCAGCAGCATCAGGAGGCCTCCGGAGGCGGCGGAACCGGGCCGGGCGGCGCAAGCTCCGCCTCGGCGAAGCGGAAGGGGGGCGCGGGCAGCGTCAGCTCGACGCCCGAGGCGCCCTCGAAGCGCTCGAAGGCGCCCGAGGCCTGCAGGTCCGCGTCGGCGCGCACGTCGGCGACGGTGCGCACGGGGGCGGCGGGGATGTTGCGGGCGCGGCACTCCTCGAAGACCTGCTGGCGGGTGCGCGCCTCGAACCAGGGGGCGAGCTGCGCATCGACCTCGTCCGCGTGGCGGTCGTTCATGTCCAGGCGGCTGCCGAAGCGGCGCTCGGCGGCCCACTCGGGTGAGCCGACCATCTCGATGAAGAGCTGGTGCTGGTGGCGCTCGGAGGCCTGGATCGCGATCCAGCCGTCGGAGCAGCGGAAGAGCTGATGCGGGTAGGGCTGTCCGAGCACGCGGCGGCCCTGGCGGCTGCGCAGGCGGTTGGAGAAGAGATAGCTGACCACCGTCGTGCCCGTGTGCACCGTCGCCCAGACATCGCTCTCGGCGATGTCGACGACGCGCGCGCCCTCGGCAGCCTCGCGGTCCTCGCCCTCGTACGCGGAGCCCAGCGCGGCGATGGCGGCGACGAGGCCGGCCTGGATCGCGGTCTGCGAGAGCGGCATGCGCAGCGGCGGCCGCCCGGGCGCGCCGATGCCGACGCTGGAGCCGCCGAAGGCGGAGGTCACGATCTCCGGCCCCCGGTAGTCGCGGTAGGGGCCGCTCAGTCCGAACGGCGTGATCGCGCAGACCACGCCGCATCCCAGTCCAGCCAGCGCGTCGGCCTCGAGCCCCCACGCCTCGTAGCGGCGCGGCTCGAGATCGAGGACGAAGGCGTCGGCGCCCGCGACCAGCTCGCGCAGCCGCGCCGGATCGGCGACCACTTCGCTGGCCTTGCCCTCGTTGAAGAAATCGAACGCGGCGGTGGTCGTGCGGCCGTCCGCCTCGTGGCCGCGCGAGCCGTCGCGGCGCCGCGGGGCGCGGCCAGTGGCTTATTAAACTCTGCCGCGGCGCACGCTCTTACGGGGGGAAATCGGGG
>VXMT01000289.1:9455-12001 GCA_009840965.1 Chloroflexota bacterium | reverse complement strand
CATCCTCCGGCTCCCGTTCCTCCCGCGCCTCCCCACGGCACTCCCGTGGGCGGCGTCCAATCACTGTCTGTGGCGGGCGTCCTAGCCCGCAGCCGCGCGCCAATCGGCGCTGCTATCCGTGATCTCCTCGACGATTCCGTCCGGCACGCGCGCGTAGTGGTCGAACTCCATCGAGTACGTCGCGCGCCCCTGCGTCAGCGAACGCAGGTCCGTGGCGTAGCCGAACGTCTCGGACAGCGGCGCCTGCGCCTGGATGACGTGCGCGTTGCCTCGCGGCTCCGCGCCCTGCACCTGGCCGCGCCGGCTGCCGATGTCACCGAGCACGTCGCCGAAGTGCTCCTCTGGCGTCACGATCTCCATCTTCATCACCGGCTCCAGCAGCACCGAGCCGCCGCGATCGAGCGCCTGCCGCATGCCCATCGAGCCGGCCGTCTGGAACGCGATCTCCGAGGAGTCCACGTCGTGGTACGAGCCGTCCACGACGGCGACCGCGACATCGACGACCGGGTAGCCGGCCCGCGCGCCGCTGGCGAGCGCCTGCTCGACGCCGCGGCGGACCGCCGGGATGTACTCGCGCGGAATCGAGCCGCCGACGGTGCGATCCTCGAAGCTGAAGCCCGCACCGGGGTCGCGCGGGGCGACCTCGAGAACGCAGTGTCCGTACTGGCCGCGACCGCCGGTCTGGCGCACGAAGCGGCCCTCGACGCGCAGCTCGCGCGTCAGCGTCTCGCGGTAGGCCACCTGCGGGCGGCCGACGTTCGCCTCGACGCGGTACTCGCGGCGCATGCGGTCCACGATCACCTCGAGGTGCAGCTCGCCCATGCCGGAGATCACGGTCTGGCCGGTCTCCTCGTCGTAGCGCACGCGGAAGGTCGGATCCTCCTCGGAGAGGCGCTGCATGGCGTCGCCGAGGCGGTCCTGGTCGTTGCGCGTGCGCGGCTCGATCGCGATCGAGATGACGGGCGTGGGGAAGCGGATCGCCTCGAGGGCGACGGGCCGCTTGAGGTCGCAGAGCGTGTCGCCGGTGAAGGTGTCCTTGAGGCCGATGCCCGCCGCGATCTCGCCGGCGTAGACCTCCTGGATGTCCTCGCGCGAGTCGGCATGCATGCGCAGCAGCCGCCCGAAGCGCTCGCGGCGGCCGCGCGTGCTGTTCTCCACCCGCTCGCCGCTGCGCACCACGCCGGAATAGACGCGGAAGAAGACGAGGCGGCCGACGAACGGGTCGGCGACGACCTTGAAGGCGAGCGCCATGAGCGGCGCGTCGTCCTCGGCGGCCCGCAGCACGGTGCGCTCCGGGTCGCCGACGGCGTGCGCGGCCACCGGCGGCACGTCGATCGGCGAAGGCAGGTAGGTGACGACGGCGTCGAGCAGCGGCTGCACGCCGCGGTTGCGCAGCGCCGCGCCGGCCAGCACCGGCGTGATCGCGTTGCTGATCGTCGCGCGGCGGATCGCCTTCTGCAGCTCAGTGACGTCGATCTCGTGCCCCTCAAGGAAGGAGACCATCAGCTGGTCGTCGTTCTCGGCGACGCGCTCGACGAGCAGCTCGCGGGCCTCGCGAGCGGCGTCCTGGAAGGCGCCCGGGATCTCGCCGACGGAGACCTCCTCGCCGCGCTCGCCGCCGAAGGTGATGGCGCGCATCTCGACGAGGTCGATGACGCCGGAGAAGTTGTCCTCGGCGCCCATCGGCAGCTGCAGGGGGACCGGGACCGCCCCGAGGCGGTCGACGATCATCGCGACAGTGCGATCGAAGTCGGCGCCGATGCGGTCCATCTTGTTGACGAAGCAGATGCGCGGCACGTCGTAGCGGTTGGCCTGACGCCATACCGTCTCGGACTGGGGCTCGACACCGGCGACGCCGTCGAAGACCACGACGCCGCCGTCGAGCACGCGCAGCGAGCGCTCGACCTCGACGGTGAAGTCGACGTGGCCGGGCGTGTCGATGATGTTGATCTGGTGATCGCGCCAGGCGGCCGTCGTGGCCGCCGAGGTGATCGTGATGCCGCGCTCGCGCTCCTGCGCCATGAAGTCCATCACGGCGGTGCCGTCATGAGTTTCGCCGAGGCGGTGCGTGCGCCCGGTGTAGTAGAGGATGCGCTCCGTCACGGTCGTCTTGCCGGCGTCGATGTGCGCGATCACGCCGATGTTGCGGACGCGCTCGAGCGGGGTTTCGCGGGACATGTTCAGTTGCTCCCCCGGCCCGGCGCGACGCCCGGCGACGTTCCCTCGAATGGGACCGCCCCCGGAGCGCCGGGGGCGGATGACGGCCTGCTGATCCGGCCTACCATCGGTAGTGCACAAACGCACGGTTGGCCTCGGCCATCCGGTGCGTCTCCTCCTTGCGGCGTACGGCCGCGCCCGTGTTGTTGGCCGCGTCCAGCATCTCGGCGGCCAAGCGCTCCTGCATCGAGCGGCCGCCGCGCGAGCGGGCGGCGTTCAGCAGCCAGCGCAGAGCGAGCGCCTGACGGCGCTCGGAGGGGGTGTGGACCCGCACCGGGGAGGGGGCGGCACCCACCCCGGCCGGGGTTGCCGGGCAGATGGGGGGGGGG
>VXMT01000289.1:886-9445 GCA_009840965.1 Chloroflexota bacterium | reverse complement strand
CCGCGTACTATCGTCGGCCGCGCCTTTTGTGATTATGACACCGGCACCTGGTAGGTGGCGCCACCTACCCGGCGCGGCTTTACCTCGATGATCGGGGTGATGTTGCGAACCGCCTGCTCGAAGACATCGATCCCCGGTCGGCCGGTCTGCTCCTCGATGCGGTCGAAGGCTCCGTAGACGATGCGCTCGGCCGTGCTCTTCTTGCCGTTGCGCAGCACCTTGTTGGTGAACGCGGTGACGAGCCGCGACTGGAAGCGCGGATCGGGGGCAACGGGCCGTTGGGGAGCTCGGCTGCGGCGCATCGTCGACTAGTCCCTGCGCGTCCCGTACTTGCTGCGGCCGCGCCGGCGGCCCTCGACGCCGGTCGCATCGAGGGCGCCCCGCACGACGTGGTAGCGCACGCCCGGGAGGTCCTTGACGCGGCCGCCGCGAATCAGCACCACGGAGTGCTCCTGCAGCGTGTGGCCCTCGCCGGGGATGTAGGCAGTGACCTCGATCCCGTTGGTGAGGCGGACGCGGCAGACCTTGCGCAGCGCGGAGTTCGGCTTCTTCGGCGTGACGGTGCGCACCTGGGTGCAGACGCCACGCTTCTGAGGCGAGCCCTTCTTGCCGCGCGTGGTGCGGTTGGTGAGCGAGTTGTAGCGGAAGCGCAGCGCCGGCGCCTTCGTCTTCTTCGTGACGGGCTTGCGACCCTTGCGGACCAGCTGATTGATGGTCGGCATGTCGTCCCTGTCCTCCCGGCGCGCTCTCTTCGCGCCGTCCTCGCCGCGCCGTCCCGGCCTGCAATCCGTCACACGACAGAGGGCAGAATGAACGGCCAGTTGGCTGCGGTGTGAGCCAGACGCGACATCGCACTCTGTCGTGCGATATGCCCGTCGCCGGTCCTCACCCGCCCCGGCCAGCCGACCGTTGAACCGTGTACCAGCGCTGCAAGGCGCAACAGAAAAAGGCTACGTCTGGCCCGGTCCAGTGTCAACGCGCGGGGTACGCGCGGAGTTAACTCCCGCGCCCGCCGCGGCGCGCGTCCGCGCTGCGCCTCGCGCGCTCCCACGTCACCTTGCGGAACGACTCGCGGTAGCGAGGGCCGGAGGTTGGTCCGGCGCGCTCGCGCCACCAGCGCAGCATCTCCTCCGGCGAGCGCCCGCCCACCTGCGAGACGTGCGCCGTGATGGCCGCGATCTTGAGCTCGATCACCGGTTCGATGTCGACGATCACGTCCGGCTCCGTCGCCCCGGAGAGCAGCAGCATGTCCGGGCGGTGAGGCTCCAGGCCTTCCTCACGATGCTCGGGGTAGAAGAGATGGTCGTCGGCCGCCGGATAGATCGCGTCGTAGGCGGACTGCCCGATGAGCCGGTGGTCGCGGTGGTTGAAGCCGGCGCGGAAGCCATCGAAGGTGATCGCGAGCGAGGGCCGCAGCCGCCGCAGCTCGCGCACCAGCAGCCCGCGCAGTTCGTCGTCGGCCCGAACGTAGCCGTCGGGGAAGCCGAGGAAGATCGGCTCGTTCACGCCGAGGATGGCAGCGGCCCGGCGCTGCTCCTCCTCGCGCACGGCGGCCAACTGCTGCCCCGTGCGGTTCGGATCCTTCGTGCCCTTGTTGCCGTTGGTCGCCACCAGCAGGTCGACCTCCCAGCCCGCGCGGCAGAGCAGCGTCATCGTGCCGGCGCAGCCGAAGTCTGCGTCGTCCGGGTGGGCGACCATCACGAGGGCGCGCCGCGGCTCGAGGTCGGCGACCAGTTCGTCGATATCGGTCGGGGCCGGCTCCTCGCTCACGGCGCGGCGAGGACCGGCTGCGGGGCCGGGCCGGGCACGCCGTCGCGCAGCAGCGAGGCGTAGAGGTCGAGCAGGCCGCTCGCGACCGCGGGCCACTCGAAGCGCTCCATCGAGCGCGCCGCCGTCGCGCCGAGCGCCTCGCGCAGCGGCCGGTTCGCCAGCAGCAGGTCGATCTTCTCGGCGAAGGGGCCGGGGCAGCGCCAGGGGATGAGGTAGCCGTTGCGGCCGTCCGCCACCGTCGAGGTGAGCCCGCCCACGCGCGACGCCACCACCGGCACCCCGGAGGCCAGCGCCTCGGCGGCGACGAGCCCGAACGACTCGTAGAAGGAGGGCACGACCACCACGTCGGCGGCGTTGTAGTAGGCGCCGATCCGCTCGTGCGGCACCGGGCCGACGAAGCGCACGAGCGCCTCCACGCCGGCCTCGCGCGCGACCTCGCGCAGGCGGGCGATCTCCCGCTCGGCGCGCTCGTCCCCGCCAACGATCAGCAACTGCAGGCCGTCACGCCCGGCCATCTCCGCCAGCGATTCGATCAGGATGTCGAGGCCTTTGAGCGGCTCGATGCGCCCGACGGCCAGCAGTACGCGCGCCTCCGGGTCGATGCCGAGCGCCGTGCGGGCGTCGAGCTGCGCGCGCGGGCGGAAGCGCTCGCGGTCCACGCCGAGCGGTATCACCTCGACGCGATCGCGGGGCACGCCGTAGACCTGGTCGAGCAGGCGTTGCTCGTGCTCGGTCGCGGCGACGATGCGGTCCACCTCGTGGACCAGCCGGCGCTCGGCCTCGCGTCGCGCCTCCGGCTCGCGCTCGGAGGAGCGCGCCAGCAGCTTCACTTCGGCGAGCGTGTGGAACATCGCGACGTGCGGGACGTCCCACTCGCGCGCGAGCAGCGCGCCCGCCTCGACGGCCAGCCAGTAGTGCGAGTGCACGAGGTCGTAGGCGACGCCCTCGGCAGCGGCGAAGTCGGCGACGCCGCGCGCGAACGTCCCGGCGAGCGGGTGCAGCTCTTCTTTCTCAAGGCGCTCGGGCGGGCCGGCGTCGATGTGCACCAGGCGCACGCCGGGAGCCATCGGCAGCACGTCAGGCTGGAGCGCGTCGCTGCGTCGCGTGAAGACGTCGACGGCGAGGCCGCTGCGGGCGAGGTGGGCAGAAACCTCGCGCACGTAGACGTTCATTCCGCCGCTCTCGCGGCCGCCGAGCTGCGCGAGCGGAGAGGTGTGGAACGAGAGCACGGCGAGGCGCTGCGCAGGGAGCATCGGGACACGCATCCTTCCGGCGCAGCCTACGAAGGCGGGGCGCAGCGCGCCAGCGTTCCGCCCGGCGCAGCCGACGGGTTCCGCGTGATCAAGAGCTGGGCCGGATCAGGCCGAGGAACTCCTGGCGCGTGTTGGCGTCGTCACGGAAGCAGCCACGCATCGCCGAGGTGACCATCGTCGCGCCCGGCTTGCGCACGCCTCGGGCCGTCATGCAGAGGTGCTCCGCCTCGATCACCACGCCCACGCCCTGCGCGCTCAGCACGTCCTCGATGCAGTCGGCGATCTGCGTCGTCAGGCGCTCCTGCACCTGCGGACGCCGCGCGAGGATCTCGACAGCGCGGGCGATCTTGGAGAGGCCGACGATGCGGCCGTTCGGCATGTAGCCGATGTGCGCCTGCCCGTGGAAGGGCATGAAGTGGTGCTCGCACATCGAGTAGAAGGGAATCTCTCGCAGGATCACGAGCTCGTCGTGACCCTCCTCGAAGCCGACCGAGAGCACCTCGACGGGGTCGTGGTTGAGTCCGTCGAAGAGCTCGCGGTACATCGCGACGATGCGCCGCGGTGAGTCGGAGAGGCCCTCACGATGCAGGTTCTCGCCGATCGCCTCGATCAGGTCGCGGACGGCGGTCTCGGCACGATCGCCGTCGAAGCCGGGCTTGAAGTCCAGGTCGTACTGCGCCGTGCTCACGAGCGTTCCTTCCGAGGCATGGTCGGCAGCGGCGATCGTAGCACGCGCCTCGCCGCGAGGCTCAGTCCCAGCCGAGCGCCTCCGCCACGGCGCCGGCGTCGGCGGGCGCGGCATGGCGGGCCGTCTCGACGCCCATCGCCGTGTCCGGGTCCTTGAGACCGGAGCCGGTGATCACGCAGACGGCGGTCAGCCCGGCGAGGTCCGCGCCCGCACCCGCCCGCTTGAGCAGTCCGGCCAGGCTAGCCGCGGACGCCGGCTCGCAGAAGACGCCCTCGTCGCGCGCGAGCCGCTGGTAGGCGTCGAGGATCTCGTCGTCGGAGACGGCGTCGATCGCGCCGCCCGAGTCGTCGCGGGCGGCGATCGCGCCCTTCCAGGAGGCCGGGTTGCCGATGCGGATCGCGGTCGCGATCGTCTCCGGCTCCGCCACCGGCTCGCCGTGCACGAGCGGCGCGGCGCCCTCGGCCTGGAAGCCCCACATCCGAGGCAGCCGGAAGCTGCGCTCCAGCCGCCGGTACTCGACGAAGCCGCCCCAGTAGGCGGTGATGTTGCCGGCGTTGCCGACCGGGATGCAGAGCAGGTCCGGGGCATCGCCGAGCTCGTCGGCAATCTCGAACGCGGCGGTCTTCTGGCCCTCGATGCGATAGGGGTTGACCGAGTTCATCAGCGCCACCGGGTACCGCGCGGCCAGCTCCCGCACCACGCGCAGCGCGTCGTCGAAGGAGCCGTCGAGGGTCACGATGCCCGCGCCGTAGGCGATCGCCTGCGCGAGCTTGCCGGCGGCCACGCGCCCGGACGGCACCACGACGTGCGCGCGCACGCCGTAGCGCGCCGCGTAGGCCGCCATCGAGGCGGATGTGTTGCCCGTGGAGGCGCAGATCATCGCCTCCGCGCCCTCCTCGACGGCCTTCGCGGCGGCCAGCACCATGCCTCGGTCCTTGAACGAGCCGGTCGGGTTGCTGGCTTCGAGCTTGAAGTAGAGCGCCTCCAGCCCGAGCTCGCCCTCGATCACGCGCGAGCGCAGCAGCGGCGTGCCGCCCTCGCCGAGCGTGACGCGCGGGGTCTCCGGACCGACGGGCAGCAAGTCGGCGTAGCGCTCGAGGATGAAGCGCGTCTCCGCGGGCCCCGCTCCGGCCGGCTCGGGCATCGATCCGGGCGTCGTCAGGACTCCTCCTCCTGCTCCGACTGCGGGCCGCTCTCACGCAGCCGCACGAGCAGCGCGCGGCCGCGGCGGAGGCGCTGCTCGATCTCCTCGATCTGGCGGCGGCCCTGCTGCTCCTCGACATCGAGCACGCGGCGGAAGTGGTCGATCACGGCTTCGCGCTGGAAATCCAGCGCCTCGGTGAGCAGGCGCATCCGTTCCTCGACCCCTCGCACGTGATGACGCAGCGTCAGCCGCTCCTCGGCGGCGCCGCCGAGCAGTTCGAGCATCTCCTGCAGGCGTTCCTCGATATCGCGCAGGCGGTCTTCGAGGCGGATCCGGATGGCGCGCTGCTGCTCGATGACCTGGCGCAGTTCCTCTTCGCGCCCGAGGCTGCTGTCGAGGCGGGCGAGGCCATCCTCCGCGCGCCGCAACGCCGCCTGCACCGCGTTGAGCCGCGCAACGACCTCGTCGACATTGCCCGCCAGGTCCGGGAGGGTGGCGTCGATGCGCGTGCGCTCCTCGCGTTCGCTCTCCGCCGCCTCGCTGAGGGCGGCGACGCGCCCCTCGATGCCATCGAGGCGCAGATCCGCGACCTCGCGGACGCGCTCCAGCTCGGTCACCTCGTCGCCGACGCGCCGCGCGCGCTCGTTCTCGCCCGCCAGGCGCTGGTCGAACTGATCGAGTCGCGCCTTGAGCTCGTCCAGCGCCACCTGATCGGGGCTCCGCTCCTCCGAGGCGCGGTGATGCAGGCTCAGCGCGGTGCGCAGCTCCTCGAGCTCGCGGCGCTGCTGCTCCAGCCCGGCGCGCAGCTCGCCGATCTGCTCGCCGAGGCGCTGCACCTGGCGGCCCACCGCCTGTTCGCGCAGGGGAGGTTCGGCAGTCATGACGTTACCCGGCCATCGCGATCACGTTGCCGATCTCCTCGACGACGTCCGAGGCGCTGATCGCATCGAGAGCGGCCTCCAGCGCCGCCCCCGCGGCGAGGTGCGTGGTGAGCACGATCTCCGCGGTCCGGGCGTCCTCGTCGGCCTCCACCTGGATCACCGAGGCAATGCTGACGCCGTGCGCGCCGAGGGCGTGCCCGATCTCCCCGAGGACGCCGGGGCGGTCCGCCACGGTCATGCGCAGGTAGCGCCTCGCGTGGTGCTCGCCCGGCGGGCGCACACGCACGCTGCGCAGGGGCGGCGTCTCCGTCGGGGGCCTCCCCGCCACGATGTCGCGCGCGACGTCGAGCACGTCCGCCAGCACGGCGCTGGCCGTGGGGCCGGGGCCCGCGCCGGGGCCCTCGAGGACCACGCGGCCGACGAGGTCGCCCTCGACCTGCACGGCGTTGAGCACGCCGTCCACCTTCGCCAGCGGCTCGTCGCGAGCGATCAGGGTCGGCTGGACGGAGGCGATCAGCTCGCCGTCGACGAGACTCCCGTTCGCGAGCAGCTTGATCGCGTAGCCGAGCGCGTCGGCGTGGCGCAGGTCGTTGGCCGTCAGCGTCGTGATGCCCTGGCGCACGATGTCGTCGGGGCTGACCGAGACGTGGAACGCCAGCCCGCAGAGGATGGCGAGCTTGTAGGCGGCGTCGATGCCCTCGACGTCGGCGCTGGGGTCGGGCTCGGCGTAGCCGAGGCGCTGCGCCTCGGCGAGGATCTCGGCGTAGTCGGCGCCTTCGTGATCCATGGCGGTGAGCATGAAGTTGGTGGTGCCGTTGATGATCGCGGTCACGGCGGTGATCTCGTTGGCCAGCAGGTCGCGAGAGAGCGGGCTGATGATCGGGATGCCACCCCCGACCGAGGCCTCGTAGAGCAGGCGCACGCCCTGCTCCGAGGCGATCGCGAGCAGGTCGCGGCCGTGCTTGGCGATCACCTCCTTGTTCGCCGTCACGACGTGGCGGCCAGAGCGGAGCGCGCGGGCGATGTAGTCGGCCGCCGGCTCCTCCCCGCCCATCAGCTCCACGACGATGCGCACGGCGGGGTCCGCCAGCAGCGCCTCCGGGTCCGTCGCAAGGCGATCCGTGTCGAGGCCGTGGCGAGGCGCCGAGGCGTCGCGTACCAGCGCGCCGCGCAGCTCGAGCGGGCGCCCGACGACCGCGGCGTAGCGCTCGCCGCCTCCAGCGAGCGCGTCGATTACCCCGCCGCCGACGTTGCCGGCGCCGAAGAGGGCGACACCGATCGGGCCGCCGTCGTGCCCTTGCCCATCGCTCACGAGCCGCCTCCACCCGACAGGCTGCCGACCACACGCTCGAGAATCCAGCGCTCCTCGCCATCGGACAAGTCGCGCTCCACGGCAACAATAGCCCGTTGCGCCCGCATCCACTCGTCCCAGCGCCGGGTGACCAGCGCTTCGATCTGCGCGGCATCGAGCGGCCGCGCCTCCTCGCGCTCGGCGACGAAGTAGACGTCGAAGAACGGAGCCGTCTCCACCACCCCGCTGATCGAGCCCGGATCGAGGTCCTCGATCGCGGCGCGGGCGATGTCGCTCAGCGATGCGAGCGGCAGCCAGCCGAGGTCGCCGCCCTGCGAGGCGTACTCGGCCTCCGCGCTGCGCTCGCCGGCGAGCTCGGCGAAGTCCGCGCCCCCGAGCAGCAGCGCGTGCACGTCCTCGGCCCCGCCGCGGTCGGCGAGGCGGATGCGCGAGAGGCGCAACTGGTCCGCCGTCTCGCCGATCTCCTCGCGGAACCGGTCCTCGATGCGATCGCTCAGTATCCCGGCGGCGATCACGAGGTCGTACTCGTCCTTCGGCAGGTCGACGTGGCGCAGCCAGTCGGCCAGCGCCTCCGCGAAGCGCGCGGCTTCCGCCTCCGGATCCTCCTCGGGAACCGGGACGTCCTCCGCGTTCTCGTCAGCCTCGCCGTCCGCCGCTTCGTCCGCCTCGCCGTCGGCGGCGGCGTCCGCTTCGGGCTCCTCGGGAGGAGCGAAGCCGAGGTGCACGCGCAACCACTGCTCGACGTCCTCGTCGGTCACCGCGCCGACGACGGCGGGCGCGCGCTCCAGCAGGATCGACTGCTCCTCGAGGACGCGCAGCGTCTCCGGCACGGCCTCGCCGATGCCGCCCTGCAGGTCGCCGAAGCGCGACTCGTAGACGGTGCGGCGGGCCACCTCGGCGGCCTGGTAGTCCGTCTCGCCGGCACTGAGCACATGCGCGCGGGGCGGCCGGTACTGGGTGAGGTAGAGGCCCGCCAGCACGACCACGGCCGCGAGGCTGAGCACGGCTGTCACACCGACGATGGCGATGCGCTCCGTGCGGCGCGCGCGCTCGTCCCGCTCGCGGCGCGAGCTGACGCGAGTCGAACCGGATCGCTGGTCGGCCTGGCCGCGGGGGCGGGGCACGGGTTGCGGGCCCTCCTCCCGGAGCGCCAGCGCGGGCCGAGGGCGCCTAGCGGCGCGGTCGTCCGGCGGGCACGTTGCTCAGCCGGACATGCTCGGCGGTGTACGGGAGCAGGGCCATGTGGCGAGCGCGCTTGATCGCCTGCGCCAGCAGGCGTTGGCACTTGGCGGTGCAGCCGCCGCGACGCCGCGCCTCCATCTTTCCTCGCTCGGTCAGGTAGCGCCGCAGCATCGGCGTGTTCTTGTAGTCGACCACGCGCGTGCCGGGCGGGCAGAACTCGCAGGGCCGGCGCCGGGCCCGCCCCCCCCCCCCCCCCCCACCACCCCCCCCCCCCCCCCGGGCCCGAGGGGGGGGGGGGGGGCGGGCGGGGGCGAGGGGGCGGGGGGGGG
>VXMT01000289.1:0-876 GCA_009840965.1 Chloroflexota bacterium | reverse complement strand
GCGCCGGACGGAGCCTCCACGACCACCGCCGCCGCGCCCGCGCCCAAAGTCGGTGTGGCGGTCGCGGTCGCGATCGCGGTCGCGGTCGCGGTCGCGGTCGCGGTCGCGGCCCGCGGGTGCGCGGCTGGGTGGGGCGGTCTGGGGCGGCTCGCTGGTCATTGGCTCCTCCGGCTCACGCGTGGCTAGAACGGCAGATCGTCGGCTTCGATGTCGCCCGCGAAGTCGGGAGCGGCGAGGCTGGGAGCGCCGGCGCGCTCGTACGAGGCGTCGCGGGCGCTCCCCAGGAACTTCACTTCCTGGGCGATCAGTTCGGTGGTGTAGCGCGTCTGCCCGTCCTGGCCCTCCCAGGAGCGGGTCTGCAGGCGGCCCTCGACGTAGACCTGCCGGCCCTTGGAGAGGTACTGGCTGCAGATCTCGGCCAGCCGGTTCCAGGTCACCACGCGGAACCACTCGGTCTCCTGGCGGCGCTCGCCGTCGGTGGTGGTGTACTCGCGGTTGGTGGCGACGTTGAAGTTGGTGACCGCGCTGCCGTTGGCCGTGTAGCGCATCTCCGGATCGGCGCCCAGATTACCGATGACCATCACCTTGTTGAGCATGCTCGGACCCCCGTCCGTGGGGAGCGTGATCGATTCGTTGTGCCCCGGCGGCGCCGCTACTCCGCCGAGGCGGCTGCGGGCGCTTCGGCTTCCTCGGCTGCTGCGGGCGCTTCCGCCTCCTCGGCCGCTGCGGGCGCTTCCGCCTCCTCGGCCGCTGCGGGCGCTTCGGACTCCTCGGCCGCTCCGGGCGCTTCGGCTTCCTCGGCCGCTGCGGGCGCTTCGGCCTCCTCGGCTGCTGCGGGCGCTTCCGCCTCCTCGGCCGCTGCGGGCGCTTCCGCCT
>VXMT01000200.1 GCA_009840965.1 Chloroflexota bacterium | reverse complement strand
ACCCGGCACGGCGCCGCCCGGACAGAAACTCGGCCCCCGGTTAGACCGGGGGCCGAGTCGCGTTCTGCCTGAGCTTCCTGCCTAGGCGTCCTGGTCGATCCACCACCACGGCCAGGCGAAGACGGCCTCGCCGCCTCGGCCGTTGCCGTGCCAGGCCTCGGGCGTCTGGACGCGCTTGTTGAGGCCCTGCCAGTTGAGCTGCCACGCCACCGAGGGGACGTACCACATCGGCTCGATCAGCAGGTCACGCTGGATGCCCTGGATCTTGTCGTTGCGCTCTTCCGCGTCGACCGTGCTGTTGATGTCCAGCACAGCGTCGACGATGGCCTGGTCCTCGACCTTGCTGTGGTTGCGGCCGGCGCCGGGGCGGTACATCTCGGAGAGGTAGTCGCCGAGGTCCGGGAAGGCCTGCAGCTGGAAGGCCACACCCTCGAACTCGCCGCGGAACGTCATCGGCGTGTAGACCGAGGCGAAGTCGTCGATCGTGATCTGGAAGTCGATCCCGATCTCCTGCATGTACGTGGGGATGATCTCGGCTTCCAGGCTCCACGCCGTGCCGTAGCGCGTCGTGTAGTGGTAGGGAACGCTGAAGCCATCCCCCTGGCCCGCGGCCTGCATCAGCTTGTTCGCTTCCGCGACGTTGTACTGGATGTACCGGCCCGTGGCCGCCGCGTCCTCCCGCGGGTCGATCGACTGGCCCGCGTAGCCGGCAGGCAGGATGTTGTGCCAGCCGACGCGGCTGGAGACATCGAGGCCCACGGACTCGAGGTTCTGGACGTTGTAGAGCCCCTCGATCATCGTGTCGCGGTCGAGGGCCATGGACATGGCCTGGCGCACGCGCGGGTCGTCCCACGGGGCGGAGCCGTCACGCGGCTCGCCGCGCGAGATGTAGCCGAACCCGAGCGACTTGCGCGGCTCGATCCGGCCCTCCGGGAAGTTGCTGAGCAGTCCGGGCACCGCGTCCGGAGCGATGGTGTTGATGTGGTCGATGTTGCCGGCCTGGAACTGGGTGAGCTGCTGCGCCCGCTCCAGCACGACGTCCTGGACCTTCTCGATGTAGGGCAGCGGGCCGTTGTGCCAGTCCGGGTTGCGCTGGACCGTCCAGCTCACGCCGTCCTTCAGCTCGTCCCACATCCAGGCGCCGCTGCCGACCATCGTCTGCGTCGGGTCGTAGGCGCTCCCGGTCTCGCGCGGCATGATCGCCATGTTGAAGACGTCCGCCATGCGCCAGAGGGCGCGCGCGAAGACGCGGTTGAACCCGAGCGTCGCCGTCCCGGCGTCGGGCGTCGCCACGGTGTCGATGAAGTCGAGCTGCACCGCGTTCGGTGCGCCCTCGCTGCCGTCCGTGCCGAGGAAGCGGGCGATCGAGAACTGCACGTCCTCGGAGTCGACTGCCCGGCTGATCGGCGCGGTGTACTTGGCGTCGCCGCGGAGCTGGATGTTCAGCGTCAGCCCGTCCGGGGTGAACTCCCACGACTCGGCAAGGTCGCCCGCCATCTGCGCGTTGGGGGCGTTCTCAAAGGTGGCCGCGATCTGCTTGAAGAGGAAGCTGTGGATCTGCGCCGACGCGCCCTTGGTGGTGTGGCTCTGCGTGCGGTGCGGGTCCAGCGTCTCGGGCGTGCCGTTGGTGGCGCGCCGGTACGTGCCGCCGAATTTGGCAGCTTCCGGATCGGGCGTGGGCGTCGCCTCCGGCGTGGCCGCCGGGGGCTGGGTCGCCGCGGGCGCAGCCGGCTCTTCCTCGTCGTCGTCGCCGCAGCCGATCAGGGCGGCGGCGGCGAGGCCGGCGCCACCGATGACGCCCCCGCGCAGCGCGGCGCGACGCGAGATTGTCGTCCGCCAGAAGCTGCTCACGTGCTCTGGTCCTTCGCTCATGGTTGGTCCCTCCCCCGGGGCGGCGGCAAGCGCGGCACACCGCTTATAGGCGCAGCATCATACAGGATACGAACCAGTACGGTATACGGATCCACGGCCACTCCGGCTCGCGGTGAATGCGCCCCGCTCGCGGTGGCGAGGGGCGGCGTTGCTATCCGCTCGCCTCGAGCCACCACCACGGGAAACCGTAGGACTGGTAGCCGCCGCGCCCGTTGCCGTGCCAGGCATCGGGGACCCCGGCGCGCTCGCTCAGGCCGATCCAGTCGAGTTGCCAGCCCACCGAGGGGACGTACCACATGGGGTCGATGAGCAGGTCGCGCTGGATGTTGCGCACCTTCTCGTTGCGCTCGTCGGTGTCGAACGTGGTGTTGATGTCGTCGATCGCGGCGGCGATGGCGGCGTCCTCAACCTTGCTGAGGTTCCTGCCCGCCGCGCCCGGGTGGGCGTACATCTCCGAGAGGTAGTCCTCCAGCCCGGGGAAGGCCTGCAGGTGCAGGGCGATGCCTTCGAACTTGCCGCGGAAGGTATTCGTCACGTACTCCGAGGCGTAATCGACAACCCGGGTCTGGAAGCGGATGCCGATCTCCGACACCAGTTGCGGTATCACCTCGGTCTCCTGGATCCAGGCCGGACCGAAGGCCGCGGTGTAGTTGTAGGTGACGTCGAACCCGTCCCCGTGGCCGGCGGCCTCGAGCAGCTTCTTCGCCTCGGCGACGTCGTAGCGGATCCACTGGCTCGTCTTGGCGTCGGTTTGTGGGTCCACGGACTGACCCCGATAGCCCGCGGGCAGGATGTTGTGCCACGCAACGCGGTCGGCGACCTGAAGCCCGACTTCCTCGAGCCCGTCCACGTTGTAGAGCGCGGTGATCATGTCGGCGCGGTTGAGGGTCAGCGAGATGGCGCGGCGCACCCGCGGGTCGGCCCAGGGGGCCGAGCCGTCGCGCGGCTCGCCGAACCCGAGGTACACGAAGCCGAGCGCTTTGCGAGGCTGGATCTGGCCCTCCGGGTATGCCCGCACGAGGGCGGGGACGTAGTCCGGAGTAGGCAGGATCAGGAAGTCGATCCCGCCCCCCTGGAACTGCGTCAGCGCCATCAGTGGCGCGAGGGTGACCTCCTCGATGGCGTCCACGTAGGGAACGTCCGGACCCCGGAACCACTCGGGGTTGCGCGCCACGCGGAAGCTCACTCCTTGCTTGAAGTCCTCCCAGATGAATGGGCCGCTACCGACCATCGTGGCGTTCGGATCGAAGGCGGTTCCGGTCTCGCGCGGCATGACGTGCATGTTGAACA
Source organism: Chloroflexota bacterium (assembly GCA_009840965.1). Taxonomy (GTDB): domain Bacteria; phylum Chloroflexota; class Dehalococcoidia; order UBA2979; family UBA2979; genus VXMT01. Next base: position 8,977 of record VXMT01000200.1, on the reverse strand, counting down.
TGTCGGCCAGCCGCCAGAGCACGCGCGCGAGCGGCGTCATGTGGAACGTCATCGTGCGCGCGTCCGGCGTCTCCATCCCCAGGATGAAATCGAGCTGGTTGTGGTTCGGCGCGGGCTCGTGTCCCTCCAGGCCGCGGAAGCGGTTGACGGAGAAGCGCACGTCCTCCGAGTCCACGATGCGATCGATCGGAGCGGTGAACTTCGCGTTCGGGACCAGCGTCATGGTCAGCTGATCGTGGCCGGGGGTGAACTCCCAGGACTCGACCAGATCGCCCCCCATCTCCGGGTTCGGTACCTCGTCGAAGACCACGGGGATTTGCTTGAACAGCGAGCTGTAGACGTAGGTGGCGGCGCCCTTGGTGGTGAAGTCCTGGGTGCGGTGCGGGTCCAGGCTCGCCGGCGTAAACCAGGCGTGCACCTTGAATGTGCCGCCGCGGGGGACTCCGCCGGAGGGGGCCTGCGGGCTCGGAGTCGCTGTCTCGTCCGGGGACGCCGCCGGCGTGGCCGCGTCCGTCGATGACGCGACCTGGGTGGCCGTCGCCCGGGCGGCCGGCAGCGGCCCCGCGTGGTCATCGGCGCCGCTGCCTTTCACGGCGGCCGCGACAAGGCCGGCGCCGCCGACGACGCCATCGCGCAGCAGCGTTCGGCGCGAGAGACGCGCCCGCCAGAAGTCGTTGGCGTGAGGGCCGCGAGCAGTCACATCCGCACCTCGGGAGGCATCAGCACCCCTCACGGGGCTGTGCTGCGGGAGCGCGAGGAAACGATAGCATGTCGCTGCGGATGCAGGCGCCCTCGCCGGACCGGGAGGCGCCCCGCGGGACTCGCCCCGGACGCCCGTCGGGGTCGGCTCTGCGCTAGCATGTTGCACTCGCGAGGGGAGCCGCCATGACCAGCGACGACAGCGCCAACTGGGTCACGTTCGAGCACCGGGGGCCGGTGACGATCATCCGGCTGAACCGCCCGGAAAAGCTCAACGCCTACCACAGATCGATGGACCAGATGATCGTGCGCTACGTCCAGACGCTCAATCAGGGCGAGTACGACACGCGCTGCCTGATCCTCACCGGCGAGGGGCGCGCGTTCTGCTCCGGCGCCGATGTCGGCGGTCTGGCGGAGCGCAGCACCCTCAACGAGGAACGCAAGCCGCCCTGGCGGCCCACCCACAGCGAGATCTCTGCCCCGCGCGCCCTGCGCGACTGCGACGTGCCGGTGATCGGCGCCCTCAACGGCTACGCGGTGGGCCTGGGCTTCGGGCTCGCCCTGGCGACCGACCTGCGCATCGCCAGCGACGACGCGCGCTTCCAGGTGGCGCAGCTCAAGCGCGGGCTGTTCGGCGACTACGGACTGGGGCACTTCCTCCCGCAGCAGCTGGGCATCCAGCGTGGCCTCGAGCTGATGTTGACGGCCCGGATGATCGAGGCGCAGGAGGCGCTGGACCTCGGCCTCGTGCTCGAGGTGGTGCCGAAGGACGAGCTGCTGGACGCGGCGCTGGAGCTGGCCGGGGAGATCGCGAAGGGGCCGCCGCTCGGCATCGCCGCCAGCAAGCGGGTCGCCTACATGAACGACAACGAGGACCTGCATCGCGTGATGGACTGGACCGGCCTCGCGATCGGCCACCTCTTCAACTCGGAGGACAACGCCGAGGGCATCCGCTCCTTCATGGAGCGGCGCGAGCCGCAGTTCCAGGGCCGCTAACGCCCCGGACGCGCGTACTCAATCCTCGAGGGTTGCGAGTCGGACGCTGAGCGGCGGACGGGCGTCGCGCCCGCCCGCTCCTGCCTAGCCTTGTGCGCGCCTGCCGAGGCGACGGGCCAGCGCCAGCACCGCGACCAGCGCCGCGACGGCGATGACCGTGCGGACGCCCGTCGAGACCGCGCCGGCAGCGGCGGCCCCATCGGCCGGGCCCGCGGCTACCTCGAGCGGGCCGGGGCCGTGCCCGGGCTTCGGAGGCTGGGGAGCGCCCGCTGCGGTGCGCGCCGAAAGCTCGCGCGGCTCGGTCGCGGTGAGCTCCAGCTCCCAGACGAGCGCGCCGTCCTCGACACTGTCCGCGTTGTGCTCGACCACTTCGCCAGGCAGCGCGACGCGCACCCGGAAGAACGCTCCCTGCAACAGCTCAGCGGGTGGCGCGCCGATCGTGCCGCCCGTGCCCTCACTCGACTCCACGGTAGCGATCATCGAGAAGGTCCAGCCGCCCGCATCGTTGCGCTCCAGCGTGAAGTCGCCGGGCTCGCCGACGCCGGCGCCGGCGCTCATCCCGGCGGTGATGAGGCCGAGTTGAGCCTCGTTCGCGAAGGGGATCCCGAGCTGGATGCCGGTGAAGCCGTCCTGGCGGTACTCGCTCACTTCCACGTTGGGCGGGATCTGTTCGGTCGGGACGAGCTCCTCGGTGCTGGCGCCGGAGAGCTCGGTGAACGCGTCACTGATCGCCACGAGCGTGCCGATCACGCCGGAGCCGTCGTCGTTGAGGCTGACCGACAGCTCGTAGCGCAGGCACCCGGTCATCGCGAACGCCGTCACCGCCAGGAGCAGCGCGAGCCCTCGCACGCGACGAACTCCGGTCCCGATCGCTTTCCGCGCCATGGTGCGTTCCTTCCACGCGCTCGTGCCCCTTCCATCCTACGGCAGGGGTGAGGCCCGATGGTTGGACCTCCGTACAGGCTCCGGGCGATCGGCCGCTGCTCCCCGGAGGATGACTACGCGGCGGCGGCATCCAGCGCGGCGGCCGCATCGAGCCCGCTGCGCACCGCCGACTCCATCGTGGCCGGCCAGCCCGTGTCCGTGTAGGAGCCGGCGAGGAAGAGGTTCTCAAGGGGGGTACGGGGGCCGGGACGGACCAGGCCCGGCGCTGGGAGGAACGTCGCCTCCGGCTCCTTCAGCACGCGGCTGTGCACCAGCTCCGCCGCGCGGGCCGGCGGGAGCGCCTCGCGCAGCTGCGGCAGCAGGCGCGCACGCAGCGCCTCTCCGCCGAGCGCGAAGAGCTCGCCCGGCGCGCTGATCGAGACCACGAGGTGCTGCCGCCCGTCCTCGTCTTCTCCACCGGCGCGGCTGCGGTTGAAGACCCACTGCAGCTCGGAGCGGACGAAGGCGGCGAACGCGAAGTCCGCCACGGGCCGGTCGAACCAGAGGTGCAGGTTGAGGATGGGCGCGGGCTCGAAGGCGGCGAGCGCAGCGAGCGCGCCTTCGCCGCGCACGCCCTCCGGCAGCAGCGGCAAGAGTCGCCACGGCGGCAGGGCGCTCACGTACGCGTCGAACTCGCGCCGCTCGCCGCCCGCGAGGGCGATCGCCTCGACGCGGCCCCCGGCGACCCCGATGCGCTCGATGGGCGCACGCAGCGCGACCGTGCCGCCGCGCTCCTCGATGGCGCGCACGGCGGGGGCGACGTGCAGCTCGGAGAGTCCAACGGCGGGGACGGCGAGCGCGGCCGCAGCGGGGTCGCGCTGGAAGCCCTGCTCCAGCACGAACAGCGCCTGGCTCGCGCTCGCCTCGTGGGCGCGGCAGTTGAGCGTTGGTATGACGAGGAAGTCCCAGAACTCGCGAATCGTGTCCGGGGCCTGGCCGGCTTCGCGCAACCACTGCTCGAAGGTCAGGCCCTCGAGGCGGGGGCGGTCCTCGGGCCCCAGCCGCCGGATCGCGAGGAAGGCGCGCACGATCTGCGCCTTCTGCCGCCACGAGAGGTGGCGATAGCGCAGCAGCGAGGGCGCGAGGTGCAGCCCGAAGGGCAGGTTCGCGGCCCGCAGCTCGGAGCGCCTGCCCGCCTCGTCAAAGACCGGCACGCGCAGTCGCTCCTGCCGCATCGTCAGGTCGAGCGTGCCGAGCCGCTCGAGGAAGCTCCGGTAGGCCGCGGTGCACTCCATGAAGACGTGCTGGCCGTTGTCGATCTCGTCGCCGGTCTGCTCGTCGCGGAAGGAGTAGGTGGCGCCACCGGCCCAGGGGCGGCGTTCGAGCAGCTCGACCTCGTGGCCGCGATCGGCGAGCCCGACGCCCGCCGCCAGGCCGGCGAGACCCGCGCCGATGATGCCGACCCTCACGGTCGCGCCGGAGTCAGCCCGAGCGCGCGGGGCCGAGCATGGCGGCCCCGGCCCAGAGGCGCGCGATCGCGGCCAGCTTCTCGAGACCGCCGAGGCCCACCCGCTCGTTGAGCACGTCGTAGCCGCGCGCCTCGATGCGCCGCAGCAGCTCGAAGTACACGCCCTGCAGCACGTTCACGCACATCCGCGAGCGGACGTCGAGCAGGGGCAGCAGCCCGCGGCCGAGGCGGAAGTAGTGGTGCGCCCGCTGGCCCTGCGCCGCCATCAGCGAGACGAAGCGGTGGTCGTAGCGGCAGGCGAGGATGTCGTCGGGCGTGAGGCCGTGCGCTTCCAGCTCGTCGGTGGGGAAGTAGACGCGCCCGCGCCCGGCGTCCTCCTTCACGTCGCGCATGATGTTCACGATCTGCAACCCCAGGCCCATGCTCGCCGCGAACTCCGCGGCGCGGGGGTGAGGCTTCGCCCCGAAGATCGAGACGCAGATGTGACCGACCATCGAGGCCACCCGGCTGCAGTACTGTTGCAGGTCCGCCCACGTCTCGTAGCGGCTGATGGTGAAGTCCATCTCCACGCCGTTGACCAGCTCTTCGAAGTGCTCGCGAGGCGTCCCGAAGCGGTCCACGGCGTCGCCGAGGGCGATGAAGAGCGGGCCCTGGCGGACGCCCTCGTAGCAGGCATCGAGGCGCTCGCGCGCTCGCGCGATCTCCTCCTCCTGCCGCGACCGCTCGGTCAGCTCGTCGGCGATGTCGTCCACGTAGCCGCTGAAGGCGTAGGCGGCGTAGATCGCGTTGCGCTTCCTGCGGGGGAGGATGCTGAAGGCGTAGTAGAAGTTGGAAGCGCGCGCCTTCGTGAAGCTCCTGCACCAGGCGTAGGCGTCTTCCGGCGTGTAGCGCTTCGTGCCGTGCGCCTCGAGCTCGGCCAGCACATCGAACCCCATCGCCCGCGCTCCCTTCCGAGGAATCAGAGTCTGAGCGCGTTGCGCAGGCCGTGCACCAGCGCCAGGCGCAGCTTCACCGAGCGCGTGACGCGCGGCCGGGCGCTCAGCGTGTCGTAGCCCGCGTGCTCGATCGCATCGAGGATCGCCTCGCCGCCGAGCCGGAAGAGCCGGATGTCCGTGCGCACGGAGCGCCGCACGATCGCCTCGAGGGCGCTCCCCTCGGCGAAGTACCCGCGCGCGCGCTCCACCTCGAAGGCCATCAGCTCGCGGAAGTGCTCGTCGAAGCGGCGCTCGATGATCTGTTGATCGTCGCAGCCGAAGCGGCGCAGATCCGCCTGCGGCAGGTAGACGCGCCCCTTCCCGATGTCGACCGAGACGTCCTGCCAGAAGTTCGCGAGCTGCAGTCCGATGCAGGTGGCGTCGGCGAGGGCGCCGCGCGCGGCGTCGTGGTAGCCGAGCACGGCGAGCACCATCCGGCCTACGGGCGTGGCGGAGTAGCTGCAGTAGTCGAGCAGGTCTTCGTGGGTCTCGAAGCGGGAGACGCGCTGGTCGATGCGGTTCGCCTCGATCAGGCGCAGGAATAAGTCGAGCGGGATCTCGCGCTCCTCGATGGTGCGCGCGAGGGCGGTCAGCAGCGGGCGCGCGGGCCCTCCCGCAACGGCCTCGCGCAGATCGCGCTCCCACTCGTCGAGCAGCGTGAGCCGATCGCCCTCGGCCTCGTCGCCGAGGTCGTCCGTGTAGCGGCAGAAGGCGTAGACGGCGAAGAAGTGGGGGCGCAGCTTGCGAGGGAGGAACCAGGAGACGACGGTGAAGTTCTCGCCGCGACTCCGCGAGTAGCGCTCGCACCAGCGGTACGCCTCGCGCACATCGGCGGACTCGCCCTGCAGCTGCTTACTCGCGCTCATCGCACCGGTCCGCGCGGAGACGGGGCGAGGAGCCGGCCTCGGCCCCCGTCGTCCTGAGTGTTCGCCGACAGGGTAGCAAGCCGCGAGGGGCTCACAACTCGTTGCGCAGGTAGGCGGTGGCGAGCGCGTCGGCGTACTCGTTCCAGCGCGTGCCGTCGTGGGCCCGGATCCAGCGGATGCGAACGTGCGGCCGCTCCTGCGCGAGCGCCCAGGCGCGCTGCACCAGATCGAGGTTCTTGACCGGTCCCGCGCGGCGCTTCCAGCCGCGCCGCTCCCAGCCCGCGGCCCACTCGTTGAGCGTCCGCACCACCAGGTTGCTGTCGCTGTAGACTTCCTCCGCCTCGGCGGGATCGATCATCCCGAGGCCGGCGATCATCGCTTCCAGCTCCATGCGGTTGTTCGTCGTCGAGGGCTCCGCGCCGTGGCGCTGCGCGAGGATCGCGCCGTCGCGGACCCGCACCGCGCCCCAGCCGCCGGGCCCCGGGTTGCCGTAGCAGGAGCCGTCGGTGAAGACGCCGCTGGCGGGGCCCGCGCTGAAGCGCGCGAGCACCTCGCTGGTGGTCATGAGCCCGTCGCGCGGCATCGCCCTCTCCTCCGGCTTACCGGCCTCCGGCTACTGCGCCGCGATGCCGTTGTAGAGCATCACGGGATCGCCCTGGAATACGTCGCTCTCGAGATTGGCGATGACGACGATCGGGCGGTCGGCGATCACGACCGCGCCGCCGACCCAGCCGTCCGGGAGGAGCGGGTCATCCCACTGCCGCAGAGTGCGGTAGTGGTCCACGGAGGTTCCGGGCGTGACCTTGCCCGTCGGGAACTGCCGCGAGAAGTAAAGCACGTTGATGCGCGCGCGGGAGCCATCGAAGGCGACGACGCGGAACCATGAGTTCCAGCCGTTGAAGCCGCCCCATGGCCCGAAGTTCTTGTTCAGCACGGGCAGGATCACCTCGCGCGCCGCCTCGGCGGCCGTGAAGCCGCGATAGTCCGCGAGCGCGCCGCCCTCGGAGCGGCGCTGCGCGACGATGGCGATGGGATACTCGGCGCGGATCCGCACCAGTCCGAAGAAGACGTCCGGCAACGAGACGTCGTCCGGCAGGCAGCCCGCGAGCCCGTCGAACCGCTGATCGCAGGTCAGCACGGATTGCACCCTCAGCGTGTGCTCGATCTCGATCTCGTCGCCCTCGGCATCGTGCCCGAGGAAGAGAATCTGCAGCTCGTTGGAGACCGGCGGGATGCTGTTGAAGATGCGGAAGCGCGTCGTCCAGGTGGTCTGGCCGACGCTGGCGTTGCGGTCGACGAGCGGGAGCATCACGTCGCGGCTGGTTTCCGCGAAGTCGATGCCCCGGTACATCGCGAACCCGGGGCCCTCGCGCTCGCGGGTGTCGACGACCATCGCGGGTTGCTGGTCCTGGGCCAGCACGCCCGACTCCGTGGTCAGGCCCTGCACGACTGCCGATCCGTCGAAGCCCTCGGGCACCGGCAGGTTGTGCTCGTCGCGCAGCAGCGTGCCCCGGGGCGGCACGAGGGCGCCGCCCCTGGGACAGCCCTCGGTCGGCCCCGGAGGATCGATGGCGGCCGGGCGGGTCGCGCCCTCGTCGTAGTAGACGAGCTGGAAGCAGCCCTCGAGGGTCTCGCTGGTGTTCTCGACGGAGATGCGGGAGACGTACTCGTCCGTGCGCTGAACGATGGGCGCGTAGTGCGTCGCACTGCCCGGCGTGAGGCTGAGCGCGTCGCCCCCGATGCGGAAGTAGCCGTTCTGGAAGACGTCGCGGGCGAGCAGTGCGAAGAAGGGCTGATCGACCGTCACCACGGCGGAGCCGCGGTAGCCCTCGGCGAGCTGGTCGTAGCCCTGCTGGAAGAAGGACCAGCCGGCGCCGGGCATGAGCGGCTCGCAACCGCCGGAGCGCGGGCAGTGGTCGCTGCCCACCAGGTCGCCGTCGAGGTCGAAGAACTGCACCTCAACGCTGGCGTCGCGGCGCCCGATGTTCTGGACGCGCAGCCACGAGTTCTCCTCGCCGAGGTCGAGCGGGTCGGCCTCGCTGCGCGGCGCATCGGCGAGGGACGCGAGGGCGAACGCGGCCGCGAGCAGCGTGAGGAGTACGAGCGACCGCACTCGCGGAGGCGCGGGAAGCCGGAAGCGCACGGGCGCGCCTTTCATTCCCCGCCACCAGAGATGATACGTGAGAGAGCCCGCTCGGCGTGAACTCCGCGCTACGTCGCGGCAACTCGACGCCCCGCGCGAACAGACTCGGTTATACTCTCACCCAGAGGTACTACCATGCCCTATCGGGTTGGACCAAAGGGTCAGGTCGTGGTTGCGAAGGAGATTCGCGACCGGCTTGGTATTGGTCCCGGGTGGGTTGCGATCCAGCGCCTGAACGGTGACCACGTCGAGATGCACTTCCTGCCTCCCGATCACAACGAGTCCTTGAAGGGCAGCCTCGCCCCGTACGTGCGCCGCGACGCGTCTCCTGAGGATTGGGATCGGGCGAGGGACCGCGCGTGGCGTGATGCCGCCACGGCTCGGGAACGCGAGACTGATCCGCCCTCGTGAGCGCGCTGCTCGACACGTCGATGCTCGTTCACTATCTGACCGGGGATCCGTCGGACCTCGCCGATGCCAGCGCGCGGGTGATCGACGGCGAGGATCCGTTGCTGATCACGGACATCGTGCTGTTCGAGACGGCGTACGTGCTTCGCTCCGAGCACGACGTACCGAGGGAAGCCATCGTCGATCACCTGATCGCCCTGCTCCGCAAGGCCAACATCGACACCTTCCGCCTTGACAAGCACCTCGTCATCGAGGCGCTACTGCTCTGTCGGCCGTCGGGCCGTGTCTCGTTCGGCGATGCGCTCGTCTGGGCCGCCGCACGCTCCGAGGCCGATCCGATCGTCTACTCGCTCGACCAGCGCTTCCCCGACGAGGGCATCACGGTCCTGCAGTCCGCACGCGGCGAGTAGCCCGGCGACTCCACGAGTCTGTCAGGCGCAGCGGCAACTCGACGGGCGAATCGGGGCGGTGCTACGATCGGCGCTCGGGCGCCTCACGGCACCGTCGGGGTGTAGCTCAGCTTGGCAGAGCGCGTCGTTCGGGACGACGAGGTCCGCAG
>VXMT01000192.1:11872-12196 GCA_009840965.1 Chloroflexota bacterium | reverse complement strand
CGGCTGCGCGCAGCAGCCACGGCAGCCAGCGCAGCCGCAGCCGCCAGCTGGGCGCGGCCGCCGCGAGCAGCGGTTCGAGGTCGGCGACCGCGAGCCGGGCGCGGCGTGGCTGCAGCACCGCGCGCGCCAGCAGCAACGCCGCCGCGAGCGGCAACAGGAGCAGCAGCCACGGGGTCGCGAAGCTCATGGCTGCCTCGCCCTGGGGCCGGGCCCGCCGTAGGCGCCGGCCCCCCCCGGCGCGCGCCTCCCCGAAATCTAGCTTATATCGAAGGGCCCGGTAAGGTGGCAGGGTAAATTACAAATATATCGCGTCCCACCATCATA
>VXMT01000192.1:0-11862 GCA_009840965.1 Chloroflexota bacterium | reverse complement strand
TTGTGTGGGGGGGGCGGTCTTTGTTTTTAACTCCTCCGGTCCCTAACCTCTTGGCTGCCCCGCCGGGGGGCGGGGCCGGCCTTCGGGGCCGGCCACCGCCGGCGCGCGCGTCCGCGAAAGCTCGATGATCTCGAAGGCCACGGTCAGGTCGTGGTCGGCCGAGCCGGGGTCGGGGTGACGGCGGGCGTAGACGGCGGCGTCGCAGCGCTCCAGCAGCCCGCCGGCGAGGCGCGCCTGCCAGCGCTCCACGCCGTGGCCGCCCATCGAGCGGTCGAGCTCGGGCGTGGTGAGCGCCGGCGCGTTGAAGGCGAAGCGCGCCTGCAGGTAGTCGCGCAGGACCACGGAAAGCGTGCCGTAGAAGCGCTCGTAGTCCCCGGAGGCGAGCGCGCCACTCTCCGCGAGCTGCTCGAGGCGGCGGCGTGCGGAGCTCTCCGGCGTCAGCCCGTGCTGCTCCGGCGGCGGTGCCGGCGCGGGCCTGCGCCGCAGTTGCCGGCGCACGGCGAAGGCCGCGACAAGCGCGAACGCGAGTGCCAGCCCGGAGATGATCGCGGGCCGCACCCAGGCCGGCGGCGGCTCGCCGAAGGCCGCCTGCGGCTTGAGCGGGCGCAGCGTCCCGGAGTCATCGAGGAGCGCGCTCGCCACCTCAAAGGTGGGCGGGAGGGCCAGCACCTCGCCCGAGCTGCCGTCCTGGCGCAGCCAGTAGATGCGCAGCGCGCCGGCATCCTGCACCCCCAGGCTGAAGGCCGCGACCGTAAACACGACCTCTGTGCGCAGCGACCCGTCCGGCAGTGTCACCGTCTCGGCCGGCAGCGCCTCGATCAGTTGCAGCACATCCCCGCGCGAGGGCGGGTCGGCCGTGATCAGCAGCGGTTCGTCGTGGGTCGCGATCACGATGATCTGCACCCGGTCGCCGCGCGGCGCGACGCGCGGCGCGACGTCGACGCGCACCTCGAGCGGCGTCGCGCGCTGCGCCTCGGCCGGCGTGGTGGCGATCGCGCCGAGGATCGCGAGCGCGGCCAGCGCCGCGCTGGCGATCACGAGGCGTGCGCGCCTCATGTGCGGCGGCTCCGGCGGCGGAAGAACTCGAGGACGGGCTCGGCGGCGTCCGCGTCGGTGCGGACGGTCACCTCCTCGGCGCCGGCGCGCCGCAGCGTGGCGCTGCGCCGCTCGCGCCGGGCGGCGGCGGCCTCCGCGTAGCGCCGCCGCAGCCCCTCGTCGGAGCTGTCGATGAGCAGCCGGCCGCCGCGCTCCACGTCCTCGAGCTCGACGATGCCGGCGTCGGGCAGCGTCTCGTCCAGCGGGTCGACGAGGACGGCGGCGATCACCTCATGGCGGCGGGCGAGATCGCGCAGCGCCTGCTCGTAGCCGTCGTCGATGAAGTCGGAGATGAGGAAGACGGCGGAGCGGCGCCGCAGGACGCGCGCGAGGTAGTCGCAGGCCAGTGCGATGGAGGTGGTGGGCTGCGGCTCGCCGGGCTGCAGCACCTCGCGCACCAGCCGCATGGCGTGGCGCGCGCCCTTGGCCGGCGGCACGTAGCGCTCGATGCGGTCGCTGAAGGTCAGCAGGCCGGTGCGGTCGTGGCTGTAGGCGGCGGCGAGGGTGACCAGGGCGCAGACCTCGGCCGCCGCGGCGCGGCGGCCCTGCGCCGGCCGCCCGGCCAGTTGCGAGGCAGAGACGTCCACGGCGCAGACGAGGTGCAGCTCGCGCTCTTCGACGTACTCCTTGACCCAGGGCTCGCCCATGCGCGCGGTGACGTTCCAGTCGATGCGCCGCACGTCGTCGCCGGGGACGTACTCGCGCGCTTCGGCGAACTCGATGCCGGCGCCGCGGAAGGTGCTGCGGTACTCGCCGCCGAGCTCGCTGGTGACGAGGCGCCGTGCGCGGATCTCGAGGCGGCGCACGGAGACGAGCAGCCGGGGCGGCAGGGGTGGCGGCGTGCTGCCAGCGGCGACGCCGGGCGATGCGTCGCCGGCCTCGCGGGGCCTCCTCGCCCCGCCGCGCAGCAGGCCGAGCAGGCGGTCGCGCACGTTCAGGGGATCCCGACGCCGGCCAGCAGGCGCTCGACGATCTGGTCCGGGCTGATGCCGCGCGCCTCGGCCTCGTAGGTGAGCACGAGGCGGTGGCGGAGCACGTCCGGGGCCAGCTCCTTGACGTCCTCGGGCAGGGCATAGCCGCGCCCGCGGACCAGCGCCAGGCTGCGCACCGCCTGCGCAAGCATCGCGCCCGCGCGCGGCGAGGCGCCGAACTCGATCAGCGGGGCGAGATCGTCGAGCTGGTAGCGCGCGGGCTCACGCGTCGCCTCCAGCAACCGCACGATGTACTCGCGGATGCGCTCGTTGACCTCGATGCGCCGGGTCTCGAGCTCCAGCGCTTCGAGCTCGCGCTGGCCGGCGGCGGGCTCCACGCTGGCGTCGTCCTGGTCCAGCGCGCGGCGGATGATGCTGCGCTCGGAGTCGCGGTCCGGGTAGCCAACGAGGATCTTGAGCATGAAGCGATCGAGTTGCGCCTCGGGCAGCGGGTAGGTGCCCTCATGCTCGATCGGGTTCTGCGTGGCGAGCACGAAGAAGGGCTCCGGGAGGGCGTAGCTGGTGCCGCCGATCGTGACCTGGCGCTCCTGCATCGCCTCGAGCAGCGCGGACTGCACCTTGGCCGGCGCGCGGTTGATCTCGTCGGCGAGGATCACGTTCGCGAAGAGCGGGCCGCGCCGCAGCCGGAACTGGCCGTCCGACTGCTGGAAGACGAGCGTGCCGGTGATGTCGGCGGGCAGCAGGTCCGGCGTGAACTGGATGCGCGAGAACGACAGCCGCAGCGTCTGCGCGAGCGTCGAGACCGTCAGCGTCTTGGCGAGACCCGGCGCGCCCTCGATCAGCGCGTGCTGACCGGTCAGCAGGGCGACGAGCAGCCGCTCGATCAGGCGGTCCTGGCCGACGATGACGCGGCCGATCTCGTTCGTGACGCTCGCGATCACGGCCTGCGTGCGGGACGACCCGGTCTCGCCGGGTGGTCGCAGGGCCTCCGCCTCCGGGGATTGCTGCGCCATCGCCTTCCGTCTCGAAGCGGCGAGAGAGGGTGAACCCAGTCTACCCGCTCAGTCGGTGAGGGGCGCGCCCCGGTCCGGGCCGCCGGTCAGGCGTGGCCCTCGAAGAGCGCGCGCACCTCGGCGACGGCCTCGGCGCTGGCGATGATCGTGACCCGGTCGCCCTCGGTGAGCTGCGTGTGGCCGCGCGGGATCAACGTGGCGCCCTGATGGCGCACGGCGACGATCACGGCGTCCTCGGTGAGATCGATGTCGGAGAGCAGCTTGCCGTCGAGGTCGCTCTCGTGGGTGACACGCAGCTCCAGGTAGCGGACGTTGTCGCTGCGTCGCACGGGGCGCAGGCGCCGCCGGCGGGCGCGCGCGGCGCGGCGGTCCACGGCCTCGGCGTAGGCCTGCGTGATGTTGGCGCGCCGCAGCAGCCCGATCGGCTGCCAGGGGTCGTCCGGCTCGACCACGGGGAGCGCGCGCACATCCTGCGAGGCGAAGAGGCTGAGCGCCTCGTACAGGGTCTGGTCGGGGTGGATCGTTCGCAGGTTCGTCGAGCAGATCTCGGCGGCGGTCGCGTTGTGCTCGCCGTGGGCCAGCGCCTCGCCAATGTCGGCGCCGGTGATGATGCCGTAGATCTCGCCGTTCTCGCGCACGACGAGCGCGATCGGATCCGGGTCGCCCTCGAAGGCGAGCGTGATCTCGTCGACGGTGGCTTCGGGGCCGAAGGCCACCATCATCGGTGACATCGCGTCCGAGACGCGCAGCTGCGCCATTACGTCCGAGGGCTCAACGTCCTCCTCGATGCTGACGCCGAGGCGCTCGGCCTTGATCGAGTAGATCGTGCCGCTGCTGAGGAGCTGCGAGACGACGGTGGCGACGGTGACCGAGATCAGCAGCGGCACCATCAGTCCGAAGTCGTCGGTCATCTCCACGAGGATCAGGGTCGAGGTGATCGGTGCGCGCGAGGCAGCGGCGAAGACGGCGGCCATCCCGACCGTGGCGTAGGTGCCGGAGTCGTCGACGATGTCGGGAAGCAGGTAGACCGCGGCTTCCTCGAAGACGCCGCCGGCCATCGCCCCGATGAAGAGTGCGGGGAAGAACACGCCGCCGCTGCCCCCGGCGCCGGCGCTGATCGAGGTCGCCGCCATCTTGAGCAGCAGCAGGGCCAGCATGACGCCGACCACTCCTTCGCCGGTCAGCGCCTCGTCGCGGGCGATCTCGCGGATGCCGAGGATGCTCCCGTCGTACAGCGCGAGAGCGCCGACGATTGCGCCGCCAACCGCCGGGAGCAGCCAGCCCGGCAACCCGGAGAAGCGGGCGAATCCGTCCTCGGTCCAATAGAAAACGCGGATGAAGGCAACGCCGACGACTCCGCAGAGCACGCCGAGCACGGCGTAGAGCGGAGCCTCCTCGACGCTCGTCAGGTGCTGGTGTGTCGGCACGGGGATCGCCAGGTCGTCGCCGCGTAACGCGATCGCGGTGACCGTGGCCACGATCGAGGCGAGCACGACGACGCTGAAGTTGCGCGTGCTGAAGCGCCGCAGCAGCACCTCGAGCGCGAAGAAGACACCGGCGATCGGCGCGTTGAAGACGCCTGCCACCCCGCCCGCCGCGCCTGCCGCGGCCAGCAGGCGCATCGTCTGATCGCTGAGGCGCAGGACGCGCCCGGCAAGCGAGCCGAACGCGGCGCCAATGAAGACGACCGGCCCCTGTCTCCCCAGGGCGCCGCCGGAGCCGATCGTGATCGTCGCTGCGGCGATCTTCGCGACCGCGTCGGTGGCGGGGACCCGTCCGCCGCGCGAGTCGAGCGCCGCCATCACCTCGGGGACGGAGTGGCCGCGCGCGCCCGGCGCCAGGATGTAGGTGATCGGGCCGACGAGCAGCCCGCCGATGGCGGGGATCAGGATCAGCCGCGCGTCGGGCAGCCCGCCCAGCCAGTCGTCCTTGACGATGTCGAGGAAGAACTGGTCGCTCAGCTCGACGAGGGTGGAGAAGCCGACGGCGGCGAGCCCTGCCCCGAGCCCGACGATTGCCGCGAGCACCATCGGTCCGGCGCGGGGCGAGCGCTCCACGCGCCGGCTCAGGAACTCGCGGAATCGTCGCGAGGACTGCCGCGCCGCAGGGGTCATTCGTAGCACGAGGCCGATAGTAGCGCTGGTCCGCCGCACGCGCAGGGGCCTCGAGGCGCGCCGCTCCCGCTCGTGCGAGCGCTGTGTTGGAGTCGCCTCGGCGCTAGATCGCCTCGGCCGCGGCGAGCGTCGAGGACTGCTCGCTCCCGGCGTGGGCGGCGCTGCCGAGCACGCCCAGCAGCGGCTTGAGCTGCGGCAACAGTGCGTCGATGTCCTCGACGGGCGGCAGGCGCAGCCGCTCGCTGCGGCCGTCCTGCGCCTGCAGCTCGATCTCGACCGGCTGCGCCCCGGGATGCGCCTCGAGCAGCTTCACGATCTTGCCGAGGCGCCGCCGGTCCGCGCCGACGTCCGTGGTCTCCTCGACGAGGATCCAGAGCCGCTCGGGCCCCTCCCGCGGCGGACCCGCGCGGGTCCGGGCGCCGCTCGCGCCGCCGTTGCGCCGGCCGCCGTTCGTCGCGGCAGCCGGCGCGCCGTGGCCGTTGCCGTTCGCGGGGGCCCCGGCGATCGGCGGCACGGCCTCGAGCTGGGGCGCGGTCCCGTTCGCGCCGTTGCCGTTCGCACCATTGTCCGCCGGGCGGTCGGCGGCGCGCTGCCGCCTGCGGCCTCGCGAGGGTGTGAAGCGCGTGGGGTCGAAGTTGAGCAGCTTGCGCTCCTCCTGGTCGTACGGAGAGAGGGCGGCGACGGCGAGCGTGAGGCGGTCGCCCCGCTCGCGAATCTCCACCTTCGCGAGCAGCACGTTGCCGTGCACCAGCAGGCCCTGGTAGTCCTCGTAGGAGTCGGGCCAGACGGTCAGCTCGGCGGTGCCGCTGAGGTCCTCGACGGTGATGGCGGCGAAGGCCTTGCCCTGGCGCGTCGTCAGCCGGCGCACGCCCGTGACCATGCCGGTGATCAC
Source organism: Chloroflexota bacterium (assembly GCA_009840965.1). Classification (GTDB taxonomy): domain Bacteria; phylum Chloroflexota; class Dehalococcoidia; order UBA2979; family UBA2979; genus VXMT01. The sequence continues at coordinate 5,816 of VXMT01000192.1, read as the reverse complement.
CGCCTCGAGGCCGGCCAGCTCGGCGGTCAGCTCTGTCGCCTGGTGCGTGACGTGCTGCGCGAGGCGCTGCGCCGCCTCCCGAAACGGGTGCGCCGAGACGTAGGCGCCGAGCAGCTCACGCTCCCAGCCCAGCAGCTCGCGCTGCGGCGTGGCGACGGCCTCGAGCTCCAGCGCGGGCAGCGGCGTGTCCACCTCGTCGCCGAAGAGGTCGAACATCGAGGTCTGGCCGGTGTCGCGCTGCCGCTGCGCCTCCTGCGCGACCGTGAGAATGCGGTCCACGCCGTAGACGATCGCCGAGCGGTCGATGCCCTCGCCGCCGAGGCCGTCGAGCGCGCCGGCCTTGGCCAGCGATTCGAGCACGCGGCGGTTGCAGTCGCGGGCGTTGACGCGCCTTGCGAAGTCCTCGATCGAGGCGAACGAGCCGTCCTTCTCGCGCTCGGCGACCAGTCCCTCGACGGCGGCCGCGCCGACGTTCTTGATCTGCGCCATGCCGAAGCGGATCGCCGGCTCCTCGCCTCCCTCGGGGTTGCCGAGGCGCTCGATGGCGAAGTTGACGCCGGAGCGGTTGACGTCGGGCGGCAGCACGGAGATGCCCAGGCGCAGGCACTCGGCGATCGCCGCGGCGATGCGCTCCTGCGCGCCCGTGGGGTGCGCGCCCGCCGCCATCAGCACGGCGGTCATGAACTGCACCGGGTAGTGCGCTTTCAGCCAGGCCGTGCGGTAGGCGATGACGCCGTAGGAGAAGGCGTGCGCCTTGTTGAAGGCGTAGCCGGCAAACGGCTCGATCAGGTCAAACAGCTGCTCCGCGAGGCGGCGGTCGTGGCCGTTCGCCAGCGCGCCCTCGATGAAGCTGTCGCGCTCGGCGAGCATCACCTCGGGGATCTTCTTGCCCATAGCCTTGCGCATCACGTCGGCGTGGCCGAGCGAGTAGCCGGCGAAGCTGCGGGCGATCTCCAGCACCTGGTCCTGGTAGGTGATCACCCCGTAGGTCTCGTCCAGCACCTCCGCGAGGTCCTCGTGCGGGTAGTGCGGGGCCATGCGGCCGTGCTTGACCTCGATGTAGCGCGGGATGTGCTCCATCGGGCCGGGGCGGTAGAGGGCGATCATCGCGGCCAGCTCGCGGATGTCGCGCGGCTGCAGCTCCGTCACCCAGCGCCGCATCCCCCCGCCCTCGAGCTGGAAGACACCGAAGGTGCGGCCCTCGCGCAGCAACTCCGCCGTCGCCTCGTCCCCGTCGGGGATCGACTCGAGGTCGAGCGGCTCGCCGAGGTGCTCGCCGATCAGGTCGGCGGCGCGGCCGAGGATCGTGAGGTTGGCGAGTCCGAGGAAGTCGAGCTTGAGCAGCCCGATCTTCGCCACGTCGTTCATGTCGTATTGCGTCGTCGGCAGCGGCTGCTCGTCGTCCTCGCGGGCGGAGGTGGCGCGCTGCAGCGGCGCGACGTCGACGAGCGGCTCGCGCGAGATCACGATGCCGGCGGCGTGCGTGCTGGCGTGGCGCGCGACGCCCTCGAGGCTGCGCGCCGTGTCCAGCAGCTCGGCGACGGCGCGGTCCTCCTCGGTGGCGCGGCGCAGGTCCTCGACCTCGTTGAGCGCCTGGTCGAGGGTGATGCCGAGCGAGTTCGGCACGAGCCGGGCGACACGATCGACCTCGCCGTAGGACATGCCGAGGGCGCGCCCGCTGTCGCGGATCGCGGCCTTCGCGCCGAGCGTCCCGAAGGTGACGATCTGCGCCACGCGGTCGCGGCCGTAGCGCTCGGCGGCGTAGCGGATCACCTCCTCGCGGCGGTCGTCCGCGAAGTCGAAGTCGACATCCGGCATCTCGCGCCGCTCCGGGTTGAGGAAGCGCTCGAAGACGAGCCGGTACTGCGTCGGCTCGATGTCGGTGACATCGAGGCAGTAGAGGACGATCGAGGCGGCGGCCGAGCCGCGCACTCCCATCGGGATGCGCTGCTCGCGGGCGAAGCGGGCGATGTCGCGCACGATCAGGATGTACTCGGCGAACCCGGTCTCCGCGATCACCTCGAGCTCGTAGCGGAGCCGCTCGCGCTGTTCCTCGCCGGGGTCGCGGTAGCGCCGTTCGAGGCCTTCCTGGCAGAGCTGGTGGAGGTAGCCGTCGGCGGTCAGGCCCTCCGGGATGCCGGGGTCGGGCAGCAGCGTGCGCCCGAAGTCGATCTGGATGTCGACCTGCTCGGCGATGCGCGCGGTGGTGTCGCAGGCCTCGGGCAGTTCGGGCAGCAGCGCGCGCATCTCCTCCTCGGAGCGCAGGTAGAAGCTGCCGCCCTCGAACTTCATGCGGTCGGTCTCGTGGATCGTCGTGTTGGTGCCGATGCAGAGCAGCACGTCGTGGGGGTGCTCCTGTTCCGGCGTCGTGTAGTGCGAATCGTTGGTAAGCACCAGCGGCAGGTCGAAGTCGCGGGCGAGCGACACGAGCCGGGGGTTGAGACGGCTGAACTCCTCCTGCCCGTGCTCCTGCAGCTCGACGTAGTAGCGGCCGGCGAAGACGTCGGCGTACCAGCCGAGGGCCTCGCGAGCGTCGGGCTCGCGCTCCTCCTGGAGCGCCGTCATCACCTCGCCGGAGGGGCAGGCGGAAAGCGCGATCAGGCCCTCGTTGTGCCGCTCCAGCAGCTCGCGGTCGACGCGCGGGCGGTAGTAGAAGCCCTCCAGGTGGGAGGCGCTGGAGAGCTTGAGCAGGTTGCGGTAGCCGGTCTCGTTCTGAGCCAGCAGGGTGAGGTGGAAGGGCGTGCGCGAGGCGGCGCTGCGGTCGAAGCGGCTGCCGGGCGCGACGTAGCCCTCGAGGCCGATGATCGGCTTGACCCCGTGCTCGCGAGCCTGCTCGTAGAACTGGAGGGCGCCGTGCAGGTTGCCGTGGTCGGTGATGGCGAGGGCGTCCTGGCCGAGCGCCTTCGCGCGCGCGACGAGGTCCGGGATGGTGCTGAGCCCGTCCAGCAATGAGTACTCGGAGTGTGTATGGAGGTGCGTGAACATCGGCTCTCGCTACCGAGAAACGGCTTATGTCGTTACGCGAACGCGCGTGCGGAGTCTGCCCGCAGAGTGCCGGATCGGGGGAGGGCTGTCAATGGCGAGGTGGCGTCAGGGCGAACCGTCTACCGCGGAAGCCCCAGCCCGCGCTGGGCGATGATGTTGCGCTGGATCTCGGAGGTGCCGGCCTCGATGGTGGCGCCGGTCGAGGTGAGGTAGTGGCGGGCGAAGGCGCCGCCGACCGGGGCACCGTCGCCGCCGGGGGCGATCAGGCCGGCGAGGCCGAAGAGGCGCACGCCCGTGCCGGCGATGCGCTGCGTCAGCTCCGCCCCGTAGACCTTCGAAACCGAGGCCTCGTGGTTCGGGGAGATGCCCTGCGTCTGCATCCAGGGGATGCGCTGCGCGACGTTGAAGCCCACCTCCAGCTCGATCCAGCGGTCGGCCAGCTCGTAGCGCACCTGCTCGCGGCGCTCCTCCTCGTTCGCGTGCTCCTGCGCGAAGCGCACGAGGCCCTCGATGTGGCGGCGGCCGCGCGCGTATGCGGCGACGCCGGAGCGCTCGAAGTCGAGCGTCGAGGCGACGTGGTACCAGCCGCGGTGCTCGGGGCCGACGCGCTGCTCGATCGGGATACGGACGTCGTGCAGCTGCACCTCGGCGAGCTGGCGCTCGCCGGCGAGGTTCTCGATCGGTCGGACCTCGACGCCCGGCGTGTCCATCGGCAGGGCGAAGGTGGAGAGGCCGCGGTGCTTGGGGGCGCCCGGGTCGGTGCGGGCGGCGAGCCAGCCCATGTTCGCGTGCTCGGCCCCGGCGACCCAGGTCTTGAGGCCGTTGATCACGTACTCGTCGCCGTCGCGCACGGCCCGCGTCTGGATCGAGGCGAGGTCGGAGCCCGCGCCCGGCTCCGAGTAGAGCGCACACCAGCGGTCCTCGCCGGCGGCGATGCGCGGCAGGTAGAGCCGCCGCTGCTCCTCGCTGCCGTGCTGCATGATCGCCGGGCCCGCGGAGGAGACGCCGACGCCGCCTCCGCCGGGCGCGTCACGGTAGGCAAGCTCCTCGTTGAGCACGTACTGCTGCATGTAGGAGGCGTCGAGGCCGCCGAACTCGCGCGGCCAGGCCATCGCCAGCCAGCGGCGCTCGCCCAGGGCGCGCGCGACGCGCTCGGCGAGGGCGGCGCGCTCGGCCGAGTCGGCCGGCTCGACCAGGCCCCGCTGCGACCAGTCGGCGGGCAGCAGATCGCCGAGGACGGCGCGCAGATCCTCGCGGAAGCGCTCTTCCTCGGGGGTGAAGGCGAAGTCCATGCGGGGGCGTACCTCCGGCGGCCGGCTGCGTGCCGTGCGGATGCGTCATGGTACCATCGACCTTGCCCCGGCCCACCCTCCGGCAAGTGGCGTGAGGCGCGTCCGGGGCGTCCGCCCGCGTCGTGCGGGAGCGTGTGAAGAGGGCGCCGTGAGTCGCGGATCGGGTGGCGCGTTCGTGTTTCGTGAGATGGCCGTATTCACGGGCAACGCGCACCGCTCGTTCGCCGAGGCGGTCTGCCGTCACCTCGAGATGCCGCTCGGCGAGTGCGAGGTGTTCGAGTTCTCCAACGAGAACATCTTCGTGCGCTTCCTGCAGAACATCCGCGAGCGCGACGTCTTCCTGATCCAGCCGATCGGCACGCCCGTGAACACGCGGCTGATGGAGCTGCTGATCATGATCGACGCCGCGAAGCGCGCCTCGGCCGGGCGCATCACCGCGGTCATCCCCTACTTCGCCTACGGCCGCTCCGACAAGAAGGACCAGCCGCACGTGCCGATCAGCGCGCGCCTGATCGCCAACTTCATCGAGGTTGCAGGGGCCGACCGGCTGCTGACGATGGACCTGCACGCCGGCCAGATCCAGGGCTTCTTCAACATCCCGGTGGACGAGCTGCACGCGCAGCCGCTGCTCGCCGAGTACTTCCGCTCGCTCAACCTCGCGAACCCCGTGGTGGTCGCCACCGACGTGGGCGGCGCGAAGAACGCGCGCAACGTCGCCGAGCGGCTCGGCGCGGACCTCGCGATCGTCGACAAGCGGCGCTCCGGCAACGACGAGCAGGCCGAGGCGCTGACCCTGATCGGCGACGCCGAGGACGCCGACGCGATCATCATCGACGACGAGATCCTGACCGGCGGCACCGTGGCGAGCGCCCTGGAGCTGCTGCGCCAGCACCGCGCGCGCTCGGTCTACGTCGGCTGCGTGCACCAGCTCTTCGGCGGTGCGGCCTTCGAGCGGCTCGACAGCCCCGAGATCTCCGAGATCGTCTTCACGGACACGCTGCCGATCGAGGATGGGGCGTTCAAGCAGGCGCCGACGAAGATCCTCTCGATCGCCCCGCTCTTCGGTGACGCGATGCACCGTATCCACACCGGGGGCTCGGTGAGCGACCTCTTCCGCTGAACCACCCCTGAGGAGGCGGCATGGCCTTCGGAGTCCTCCGCAAGCTGGTCGGCGACCCCAACGAGCGCGCGCTCAAGCAGATCGCGCCGCTGGTGCGCGAGATCAACGCCCTGGAGCCGGAGATCGAGGCGCTGAGCGACGAGGCCCTGCGTGAGCGCACCGATCGCTTCCGCGCCCGCCTGCGCGACGGCGAGACACTCGAGGACATCCTCGCGGAGGCGTTCGCCGTCGCCCGCGAGGCGGTCCGTCGCCACGTCGGCGAGCGCGCCTACGATGTGCAGCTCACGGGCGCGGTCGCGCTGCACCGCGGCAACGTCGCCGAGATGCGCACCGGCGAGGGCAAGACGCTCGTCGCCACGCTCGCGCTCTACGTGAACGCTCTCGAGGGCGAGGGCGCGCACCTGGTCACGGTCAACGAC
>VXMT01000002.1:3486-12203 GCA_009840965.1 Chloroflexota bacterium | reverse complement strand
GCCACACGAGATGGCCTATTGTCTCGTGGGCCGGGTGTTGTTATTAAGAGACAGGCGGTGTACCCGGCGGCGATGATCGCCGCCGCCTCGCGGGCGGCGGCGGCGGCGGCCGGGCGCGCGCCCGGCTTCGAGTGGGGCGAGATCCCCGGCCACGGGGCGTTCACCAGCTCCGTCTGGCAGGGGGTGCAGCGCGGCAACCGCAGCGTGGAGACGGACTACGTCAACGGCGAGATCGTGCTGATCGGCGCGCTGCACGGCGTCCCCACGCCGTGGAACCGCGCGCTCCAGCAGGCAGCCAACCACTACGTCCGCAACGGCATCGAACCCGGCTCAATCACCGTCGACGAGTTCGTCGCGGACGTCGAGCGCCAATCGCTGTCTGCTAAGTGATGGGGCAAGCAAGTGACGGATGAACTGAGGATCTGGACCCTGCGCGACGGGAACGAAGTCGAGGCGGTCGAGAGCGTCTCGGGTGTGAAGCTTGAGGACATCCTCGAAGCCACGCTGGTCAGCCGACCCGAGATGCTGGAGAACGGGCTTCAACTCGTCGGGCGACAGACGCCAACGGAGGGTGGACCGCTTGACCTGCTCGGCGTCGATGAGGGTGGGCGGCTGGTCGTGTTCGAGTTGAAGCGGGAGAGGCTGACTCGCGAAGCGGTGACGCAGTGCATCGACTACGCCTCGGCGCTGGACGATATGGCGCCAGAGGAGTTGGCAGAGTTCATCGCCGAGCACTCGGGCAGCGACGGCATCCAGAAGATCGAGGACTTCGACGAGTGGTACCAGGAGCGGTTCGACGAGAACGAACTGAAGGACCTGTTGCCGCCACGTCTCACGCTCGTGGGGCTCGGCGTGGATGAGCGAGCCGAACGTATGGCGCAGTTCCTCAAGAAGGGCGGCATCGACATCTCGGTGCTCACCTTCTACGGCTTCGAGCACGGCCGCGAGACATTGCTCGCCCGGCAGGTGGAAGTCGAGCGGAACGCCTCCGAACCCACCGGGCGGCGGACCTACCTTAGCGCCGCCGAGAAACGCCTTGCCTTTCAGAACAGACTGGACGAGCAAGGATTGGTGGGTCTCTTCGAGGCCGTTGACAAGACGCTCCGGACCGCCCTCCCCGACGCCGCGCAGAGGTACGGATCGTACGGGGTCAACTACCACCTACCCGTCGGCAGCAACCGTCGCCGCTTCTGTCACCTCTGGGTCGAGAATGCGGGGTTGACGGTCAGGTGGTACCCGGAGTCGTACTACAGCCCGGACGCGCTTGACTCGCTCAGGGCGGAGGCAGTCCAGTGCGGATGGCGCGCGGTACGTGATGACAGAGAGTACGCCCTCTCGATCGACAGCACAGAACAGTGGGACGAACGGCGCGACGGACTCGTACGGTTCATCAAGGCCGCGCTCCGGTCTTGGAATCCCACCCCGCAGAGCGGGAACTTCCGGGAACTGTTGTGGGCATACGTCCGGGATGTGCCTCAGGGGCGAGTAGTCACCTACGGGCAGATTGCTGACGCCCTCAATTCGCCAGAGGCAGCACAGGCGGTTGGAGGCGCCATGCGCGCCCTCCCCGACGAGACCGACGTTCCCTGGCATCGCGTGGTCACGGCAACCGGGCAACTGGGGGCTCCGGACTCCCCAGACGAACAGCGCGAGCGTCTCCGCGATGAGGGCGTGCTTGTCAGCGCCGACGATCGCGTCGACCTGGACAAGTACCAGTGGAACGGACAGAAGATCGCCGGGGCGGTGGCGGAAGGGATTGCGAGATGACGGACATCGCGGGCAGCGTCGCCGTGATTACGGGCGGGGGCAGCGGCGTCGGCCGCGCGATCGCCGTAGAGTGCGCGCGGCAGGGGGCGCGCGGCGTCGTGATCGCAGACATCGAGGCCGGACCGGCCGAGGAGGCCGCCGCCGAGGTGCGCGAGGCGGGAGCGGCCGCGATCGCCGTGCCGACCGACGTGAGCGACCGCGCCGCCGTCGAGGCCCTCGCGGCCCGCGCCTACGAGGAGTTCGGCGAGGTCAACCTGCTCTTCAACAACGCCGGCGTCAGCAAGCGCAACCCCATCGCCGAAGCGCCCGACGAGGACTGGGACTGGATCACCTCGGTCGACCTGATGGGGCCGATGTACGGCGTCTACGCCTTCGTCCCGCGGATGCGCGAGCAGGAAGGGCCGGGCCACATCATCAACACCGCCTCGGTCTCCGGCCTCGTCGCGCGCCAGAACGTGAACGGCATCTACACCTCGATCAAGCACGGCCTCGTCGGCGTGAGCGCCGTGCTGCACGACGAGCTGGCCCCCGAGGGGATCGTCGTCTCGTGCTGGTGCCCCGGCGGGATGCTGACCAACATGCGCGACTCCGGCCGCAACCGGCAGGATCGCTTCGGCGGCCCCTACCCGGAAGAAGCCCGGCCCGTGGCGCGTGAGCCCAACCCGATGACCGTGAACGACGTCGCGAAGCGCGTCCTCGCCGCCGTCCGCGAAAACCGGCTCTACATCTTCAGCCACCCGCACACCCGCCCCACCGTCGAGGCCTACTACCAGCAGATCCTCGACGACTTCGAGGCGGGCGAGCGCATCGCGGCCGAGCTGGGCTAGCGCGCGCGCCCATGTCGAGGCTCAGCGAGACGGTCCGCGTCGGCTCGCTCGAGGTCGCCGCGATCAGCGACAGCGCGCCCGACGTCACCGACTTCGCGCGCCACCTCCCCGGCGTGGACGCGGTCGATTGGATGCGCGAGGTCGGGATCACGAAGCCGGACGATCCGGTCCCGTTCAACCTCGGCAGCTTCCTGATCCGCGGCGACGGCCGCACCACCCTCGTCGACGCCGGCTACGGCGTCTTCGGTCGCACGCTCGGCGCGCCGGGCTGCGGCGAGCTGCCGGAGCGCATCGCCGAGCTGGGCGTCGCCCTGGAGGAGGTTGACGCCGTCGTGCAGACGCACCTGCATCCCGACCACGTCGGCTGGCTGATCGACGAGGACCGCGACAACGCGCTCACCTTCCCCAACGCCACGGTCTACGTCTCGCGGACCGAGCTCGACCACTGGCTGAGCCCTGAGGCCGACCCGCAGCGCCTCGAGTTCGTGCGCCGCTGCGTGCTGCCCGCGTACGAGGCCGATCGCATCGAGCCCGTCGACGGCGAGGGCGCGGTCTCGCCCTCGTTGACGATGGTGCCGACGCCGGGGCACACGCCGGGGCACTGCTCGCTGCTCATCGCGTCGGGCGGCGAGCGCCTGCTGATCACCGGCGACGTCGCGTACCACCCCGCCCACATCGTGCGGCCGGAGTGGCGCACCTTCCTCGAGTACGACCCCGCCGAGGCCGAGCGATCGCGCCGCAAGGTCGCCGAGCTGGCGATCGCGCGGGACGCCCTCGTGACGGGCGGACACTTCGGCATCCTCACGCTCGGGCGGCTGCGGCGGGTGGAGACTGGCTACGCCTGGGAGGCGGTCGCGACTCCCGAGCCGCACGCCTGAGATCGGCCCGCGGGTCGCCCTCGCGGGTTTCGTTTACCCTAGCCGCGCAGGAGGACGCCCATGGACTGGCAAGACAGCCCCGAGCAGGCCGCGTTCCGCCGCGAGGTGCGCAGCTTCATCGAAGCGCGCCTCCCGGAGCACTACCGCGGGCGTCCGCCCGGAGCGCCCGACGAGTGGGTCGCCGACCGCGGTGCGCCGGAACCCGAGCGCCGCGAGGCCGCCCGTGAGTGGGCGGTGGCCCTCGGTGAGCGCGGCTGGGTCGCCCCGCACATCCCCACCGAGTACGGCGGGGGCGGGCTCTCCAAGTGGGAGCAGTTCATCTACAACCAGGAGATGGCCCGCGTCAGCGCGCCCGTCGTCGGCAGCTCGCACTCCGTCGAGATGCTGACGCCCACGCTCGTCGTGCACGGCACCGACGCGCAGAAGAGCGCCTACCTGCCACGCATCCTCGGCGGCGAGATGGTCTGGTGCCAGGGCTACTCCGAGCCGGGCGCGGGCTCCGACCTCGCCTCGGTGCAGACGCGCGCCGTCCTCGATGGCGACGAGTACGTGGTCAACGGGCAGAAGATCTGGACCACCAACGGCCACCACGCCGACGCGATCTTCGCGATGGTGCGGACGGACCCGGACGCCCCCAAGCACCGCGGCATCAGCTTCCTGCTGATCGACGACATGGCCACCGAGGGTGTCATGGTGCGGCCGCTGGTCAACATGGCCTGGGAGCACGGCTTCAACGAGGTCTTCTTCGAGAACGTGCGCGTCCCCGCCACCAACGTGGTCGGCGACGTCAACCGAGGCTGGTACGTCTCCATGACGCTGCTCGACTTCGAGCGATCCGGCGTCCGCCAGGCGACCAACGTGCGCCGCCAGTTCAACCAGCTCCTCGGCGAGGTGCGGGAGCCGCGCACGCCGGGCTCCGTACGCAGCCTGCCCTCGGTCCGCGCGGAGATCGCAGACCGCGCGATCGACACGGCGGTCTGCGAGAACTTCTCGCTGCGCGTGATCTCGATGCAGGCCGTGGGGCTGATCCCCAACTACGAGGCGTCGATGGGCAAGCTGCGCATCAGCGAGACGCTGCAGGCGATCTCGCGCACGGGCGTGCGCGCCTTCGGGCTCTACTCGAACCTCTGGGACCCGGAGGACGAGCGCTCGCCGGCGCGAGCCGACTTCACGCAACGCTACCTGACCTCGATCCCGCACACGATCGGCGCGGGCACCTCCGAGATCCAGCGCAACATCATCGCCACGCGCGGCCTCGGCCTGCCTCGGGGGTAGGAGGGCGGGAGCGCCTTTCCGATCCACTCTCCCCTGGCGGGAGAGGGTTAGGGTGAGGGGGATCCCGGTCCTCTCGACCAGAGGGCTCGCTCGGCGTCCGTGGATCGCCGCCTGGTGCGCTGCGCCCTGACCGTAGACCGGTCGTCCGTCAATGCCTGGCCGCGCAGGCGCGCGGCACCCCCACACCCCCGCCCTCTCCCGCGAGGGGGAGAGGGTGCCGGAACGCCCTCGGGGGTCTGCCGTAGGGTCTGCTGCCCGCTAGAACATCGCGATCGGGTTGATGGGGGAGGCGGTGCCCTGGTCGAGGCGCAGCGGGGCGAGGGTGAGCAGGAACTCCCAGCGACCCCGCTCCTCGCAGGCCGCGGCGAGGCGGCCGAGCTGCATGTTGTCGATCAGGTGGATGCCCATCGAGACGATCAGCACCTGGTGCATCGGCGTGTCCCAGCCCTCGATCTGGTGCGGCATCGCGTCCGTGATCCCGTCGCAGCCCATCACCGCCACACCGCGCTCGCGGATCCAGGGCGCGCACGTCACCGAGAGCCCGGCGATGCCCTCGATGCCGGACGTCCAGTAGCCATGCTCGTCGCGGCGCGCGTCGCGGCCCGTGAGCACCAGCAGGATGTCGCCCTCGGCGACGGTGACGCCCTGCCGCGCCTCGGCCGCCTCGAGGTCCTCGACGGTGATGCGCTCGCCGAGCTCGAGGTAGGGCACGCCGTGCAGGGCGGGGATGTCGAGCAGCACGCCGCGGCTGACCACGCCGTCCTGGCCGGCCATGATGCTGTTGCGGCGAGCGCCGACGCTGGTGACCTCGGCCTGGTCGAAGCCGTTGTACATCTTGCCGTCGCGGAAGATGTGGCAGAGCGCGTCGAGGTGCGTGTTCGCGACCCCGTGCGGCGCGATGGCGAAGTAGTCGCTCGACCCCTGCAGGTTCTGAGGCCGCGTGATGTCGCCGGCGACGAGCATCGTGTGCCGCACGGGCGTCGGGTTGTCGGCGTGCGGGTGCTTCGCGAGCTCCAGCGCGCAGCTGACGGTGACGCCTTCCTGGACGAGGGAGGCCGCGGCGGCGCGCTTCTCGGAGGTGATCAGGTTGAGGGCGCCGCGCTCGTCCTCGGAGCCCCAGCGGCCCCAGTTGGAGACCGCGTCGAAGATCGCCTGCAGCTCGTCGGGGGTGGTGGTTTCGGTGGAGATGGTGATGATGCGCCTCCTTCGCGTCGGGCACGGCGCAGCGCGCCGGTCGGGCCGCCTCGTGCGTCGGTGAGGCTAGCAGCGGGGCGCGGGGCTGACTACGGCGCGGGGCGGGTCGCCCGGACGGCGCGGCGGGCGCCGGCGCAGGCCGCGAGCAACAACGCGAGGGCGAACTCCAATGGGCGGACGAGCGCCTGCTCTTGGATGCGGTAGTCTCATCTTGGTTCGTGGGAACCCTCCCCCGCCGCCGGAGGCAACAGTCATGGGGCGCATCATGCTCCCGTCGTGGCGTTCGAGCGCACGGCTGGCCCTCCGCGGCCGAAGCTTCGATGGCATTTGCTTCCGGCCGATTCTCGCGCAAGCAGTGCGTTCTCTTGTCCTCGGCACTGTCGCGCTCACCGCTTGTAGCGGCCCTATCGCTGAGCCGATCCAAGTGCAGGCAGCGGACGCGAGCAGCGACAACGAGATCGCGATCCTCACTGTCGGCAGCGCCTTCCTTGGCGTGCTCGTTGCCGTTCTCCTTACCGAGGTTCTGGCAGCTCGGCGTCGGCGCAGGGAGGGGCGCGCTACCCTAGTCAGCCTTCTCGCGCAACTCACCGCAGCGATAGCTGGGATTCAGAGTTTGCGTGTGGGCATCGGGAGTCCGGAGCGCGTCTCGCAGCAGCTGGAGTTCGCAATCGTCCGGGAGCGGATAGTCGAGCTTGAGAATCGTCTGAGCATTGATGAGATCGCACGGATCTCGAAATGGCTCTTTCAAGCGTCGACCGCGTTCGACGACTATGTGAGGCTCGGGGAGTCAGGTAGTCCAGGGTTCTTGGAAATAGCGACCGAGTTTCTCGAACGAGCGCATCGACTGATCCGAATTGAGGGGGTCTTGTCTGAGCCTTTCGGATGGCTGCGACACCCACAGCGAACGCGGGCTCTCCGGAAGGCTCGGAACGACCTCCTCAAGGAAGACCTCGACGAAGCACGCGAAGCCGCAGCCAAGCTCGGGCTGCCCTTGGACTCCGGAACTGAGTGACCGTAGTTGTGAGCCAGCGTCCTGGTCTGCGGCCCACAGGCTGGACTACGCTGCGGCGCGCCGCGGCGTGCCAGGGTCGGGCGGCTGTGACGGACGCATGCCCGGCGCGGCGTGCGGCGCGCCATTGCGCGATCGCCTCGAGGCCTGCAAGACGATCGCAATCGCAACGGGGTACTCCCAGAGCCCGCCGGGTGCCCTGCTGGGGAGTGCGGTCACCCCTCCTCGCCCGCGGGATCGTAAGGGGAAGGAGGCCGCGGAGGCCAGACTAGCTGGTCGGCATCGGGGCTACGCGTTGGCCGGCGAGGACTCGCTCACTGTTGGCGGGGGGCCGAGCCCCCGCCGGCTTCCGCGTCGCGGGAGGAGGGGCCGCGTTCTGCCGCTGCCCCGTCCGTCGCGGCGGTTCGTCCACCTCGGACGGACGGGCGCGACACTCCTATGACGACGCACACCCCGCATTGGTTCCCGGCCCCAGCCGGGCGCCCGTCACAGCCGGTCGCGGTGGTATACAGGACGGCGAAAACCCGGGCCCCGGCCGGGGCGCTGGCCTCGAAAGAGGCGTGCGACGGGAGGGGACGATGAGTGACACCAGCGAGGGTCCGCGAGGCCCGCTGCACGGGGTGCGCGTGCTCGAGTTTTCGCTGATCTTCTCGGCGCCTTTCGCCGGGCTGCAGCTCTCCGACCTCGGGGCGGACGTGGTCAAGGTGGAGCCGCCGGGCGGCGAGCCGTTCCGCAACCTCTTCGCCGCGGTGCCGGCGAACGCGAAGATCTTCCAGTCGGTCAACCGCGGCAAGCGCAGCCTCGAGCTGGATCTGCGCAAGCCCGAGGCGCGCGAGGTGGTCTACCGGCTGCTGCCCGAGTTCGACGTGGTGCTGATCAACTACCGCCCGGGGGTGGCCGAGCGGCTCGGCATCGACTACGAGACGCTGAAGGCGATCCGGCCGGACCTGATCTACGCCGAGATCAGCGGCTTCGACCCGGGCGGACCCTACGAGCAGAAGCCGGCCGCCGACATGATCGCGCAGGCCTACGCCGGCAGCATCGCCCTCAACGGGAAGATCACCGACGACGGCGCGCCGATCTGGCCGCCGGTCGTGATCGCGGATTTCCCGGCCGGGCTCTCGGCGGCGATCGCGCTGATCTCGGCGCTCTACCACCGTGAGCGCACCGGCGAGGGCCAGCGTGTCTCGGTCTCGCTGCTGCGCTCCGTGCTGGGGATGCTCTGCTACTACGTCAACGTCGAGCCCGTGCACGACGCCTACGGCCGCGACCCGATGCTCGCCGATCTCGGGCGGGCGCGCGCGGCCGGCGCCGACTACCGCGGCCTCATCGAGACTCGCGAGGGCGCGTTCCGCTCCGGCGCGCCGCTCACCACCTACTGGCGCGGCTACTCGGCCTCCGACGGCGGCCTCGTCATGGGCGCCGTCACGAAGGAGAACCGCGACGCGATCCGCGGCGTGCTCGGCATCGAGGGCGATCCGACGGACGACCCCGACTACAACCAGTTCGCCGAGGAGAGCGCCGACATCGTCGAGGCGCTACAGGTGCGGGTCGCCGAGATCGTGGGCCGGCGCACCGTCGCGGAGTGGATGGAGCGCTTCGACGCGGTCGGCGCGCCCGTCGCGCCGGTGCTCTTCCCGGAGGACGTGCCGGACCACGAGGAGGGCGCGCGCCACTTCGTCGAGCTGGAACACGAGATCACCGGCCCGCAGCGCTTAGGGGGGCCGATGTTCGACCTGGCGCGCACGCCGGCCTCGGGCGGCGGCG
>VXMT01000002.1:0-3476 GCA_009840965.1 Chloroflexota bacterium | reverse complement strand
ACGCCAGCGACGACGTGCTCGCGAGCCTCGGCGGCTACAGCGCTGAGCAGATCGCCGCCCTGCGCGAGGCGGGCATCGTCGGTTAGCCCGCCGGCCCCCCGAGGGCGGCGCGCACGGGCGGCAGCACCTCGCGGGCTACGAGGCCCATGTAGTCCGGCGGCGCGCCGGGCGCCTCGTGCACCGGGTCGGGCACCGGGTGCAGCACCACGATCTCGAAGACCGGCAGCGCGCGCAGGACCTCGATCAGCTGCTGCGATACCGCGTCCGCGTCGCCGTGCAGGCAGAACGCCTCGGCGGCAGCCGGCGGTAGGAAGTCGAGCAGGCGGCCCGCGCCCTCGAGGTCCGGCGTGTGGTGGAAGTCAGGGCTGACGTGCTGCTGCAACTCCTCGACGGGCGGACCGTCCCAGCGCAGGCCGGGCGCCTCGAACAGTGTCGGCGAGTACTCGTAGTAGCCGGCGGCCATCGAGCGGCCGATGCGCAGCGCGCGCTCCGCGTCGTCGACGAGCACGGTGTGGAAGACCACGCCGAGGGCGACCTCGTCCGGCTCGCGTCCCGCCTCCGCCGCGCCCGCGCGCACGGCCGCGACGGCCCCTTCGAGGTTCGCGGGCGACGTGCCGACGCGGATGAAGACGCCGTCCGCGACGCGCCCGGCGGCGCGCAGCATGCGAGGGCCGCCCGCGGCGATCCAGACGGGTACGGGCCGCGCGTGCGGCAGCCGCGCGGGGGCCCGTGCGCCCACCTCGATAGCCTCGCCGTGCAGCAGGGCGCGCGCGAGGCGCGTCGCCTCCTCCAGCTCCCGCACGCGCGCCGGACGCAGCCCCGCGAGGCGCACGGCCGTGTCGCCGATGCCGAGACCGAGCAGCGTGCGGCCCTCAGCGAGCTCGTCGACGGTGGCGATCGAGGAGGCGGTGACGCTGATGTGGCGGTTGACCGGGTTGGCGATCAGCGGGCCGATGCGGATGCGGCCGGTCGCCCGCGCCGCCTCGGCGAGCATCACGTAGGTGTCGCGGCGGCGCAGCTGCGAGTCCGGGATGAAGACATAGTCCCAGCCCAGTTCCTCGGCGCGCCGCACGTCGGCGGCGAAGGCCGCGACGGAGCCGAACTCGAAGCGATTCAGGCCGAAGGCGGGCGCGGGCATGCGGCGAGGGTGTGCGAGGGCGCGCCGCCGCGCAAGGTCAGGCGGGGAGGATGAGCGCCTCGTAGGACTCCATGCGGGCGTCGCGGGTGACGAGCACCAGGCCGTGTGTGAGCGCTTGGGCGATCAGCATCCGATCGAACGGATCGCGGTGGTGGTCGGGGAGCGCGCCGGCGATGCGAGCGTCGGCGTGGGTAATGGGTAGCGGCTCGAAGCCGTCATCGCCCACGTCGAAGATGGCATCGTCGACGCGCAGCTTTCCTCGAGCCCGCTTGATGCTGATCTCCCAGATGCTGGCAGAGCTCACGTAGACGACGTTATCCGGATTGGCGATCTCGCTGAGCGCCTCCCCCGACAAATCCCGCTCCCCGCTCCACCACAGGAGGACGTGGGTATCGAGCAGGAGGTTCATTCATCATCCTCGAGGTCGCCCTCAAAGGCGGCGATGATGTCTTCGGGCGTCTCGTCGAAGTCGGGGGCGATCCAGATCTGGCCCGCCAGCCGCCCCGGCTTCCGGGGTTGCCGCGGCTCGCCGTACGGCACGAGCCGGGCCAGCGGCTTGCCGGACTTGCCAAGCACGATCTCTTCGCCGCCGGCCGCCCGGTCGAGCAGCTTCGACAGGTGGGTCTTTGCCTCGTACACGTTGATCACCATGACGGCATTCTACACTAGTTGGTCTGACCAGACCAGACTAATCAGATAGGGCGGGGGCGATTGCTCCTGTTCTGGAACGGCTACCGCCATAGACTGTGCAGCGCCCGCGCTGCGCGGGCGCCGACGGGAGGGTGCGATGCGGGAGTTTCGGGATCGGGTCGCCGTCGTCACCGGCGCGGCGCACGGCGTCGGACGGGCGCTGGCCAACGAGTGCGCGAACGAGGGCATGCGCGTCGTCGTCGCCGACCTCGAGGGCGAGCCGGCCGAGGCCGTCGCCGCCTCGATCCGCGATCGCGGAGGCGAGGCGATCGCCGTCGAGACGGACGTTGCCGAGCGGGCGCAGGTCGAGGCGCTTGCCGATCGCACGTACGCCGAGTTCGGCGCGGCGCACCTGCTCTTCAACAACGCCGGCGTCTCGATGCACAAGACGATCGAGGAGTCGCAGGTCAACGACTGGGAGTGGGTGCTGGCGGTGAACCTCTGGGGGCCGCTCAACGGCATCCACGCCTTCCTGCCGCGCATGCGCGCGCAGGGCGGCGAGGCGCACATCGTCAACACCGCCTCGATGAGCGGGCTGATCTCGCGCCGCAACCAGCGAGGCATCTACCAGGCGGTGAAGCACGGCGTCGTCGCGCTCACCAACGCGCTGCGTCACGAGCTGGAGGCCGACGACGGCGAGATCTCGTGCTCGGTCTTCTGCCCCGGCGGGATGCTGACGGACATCGAGGACGCCGGGCGGCACCGCCAGGAGCGCTTCGGCGGGCCGTTCACCCTCGGGCCGATGCCGGTGCCGCGCCAGCCGAACCCCGTCTACCCCGAGGACATCGCGCCGCGCGTGCTGGAGGCGGTGCGGCAGGACCAGCGCTACATCTTCAGCCACCCGCACACCCGCGCCGACCTGGAGGAGCACTACGCGGACATCCTCGCGGGCTTCGACGCGGCGGCGCGCATCGCCGAGCAGGTCGGGTAGGCGGCGATGCGCTACGTCGTCTACGGAGCGGGCGCGACCGGCGGCGTGATGGGCGCTGCGCTGTCGCGGATCGGCCGCGAGGTCGTGCTGATCGCGCGCGGCCGGCACCTCGAGGCGATCCGCGAGCACGGGCTGACGCTGCGCACGCCGCTCGAGACCGTGCAGACCGAGCTAGGCGCCGTCGAGCGCCCCGAGGAGATCGAGTTCCGCGAGGACGACGCGGTGCTGCTCGCCGTGAAGACGCAGGACGCCTTCGACGCCCTCGACGACCTGCGCGCGGCCGCCGGCGACAACGTGCCGGTCGTCTGCGCACAGAACGGGGTGGCGACGGAGCGCGAGGCGCTGCGCCGCTTCCGCCGCGTCTACGGCATGGTGGTGCGCTTCCCCGGCATGCTGCTCGAGCCGGGCGTCGTCGCGAACTACGAGCCGCAGGGCGGCGGCGAGATCGAGCTCGGGCGCTGCCCCGAGGGCCTCGACGACGTTGCGGAGCAGCTCGCCGACGACCTGACGGCCTGCGGCTTCGACGGGCAGGCCGAGGCCGACGTGATGCGCTGGAAGCACGAGAAGCTGCTGATCAACGTCGGCTCCGCGCTCGCCGGCGTCTTCGGACCGGGCGCGGACACGGCGGCGATCCGTGAGCAGCTAGTCGCGGAGACCCGCGCCGTCCACGACGCCACCCGCCAACATCTTCCGACGCCCGATGAGGCGCTGCGCCGG
>VXMT01000274.1 GCA_009840965.1 Chloroflexota bacterium | reverse complement strand
CCCCCCCCCGGCCGGTCGGGCTGTTTGCGCGGCGGGCGGCCGCCCCCGCGCGCCGGCCCGCGGGCGGCGGGGCCGCCCCCCGCCGGGGGGGGGGGGGGGCCGCGTCGCGATCCCCGGCGACAAGTCGATCACCCACCGCGCGCTCATGCTCAACGCCGCCGCCGAGGGCGACGCACGCATCGACGGCTTCCTCGATGCCGCCGACACGCGCTCGACCCTCGAATGCATGCGCGCACTGGGCGCGGAGGTCGAGGAGACGGCGCCCGACGCGCTCGTCGTCCGCGGGCGCGGCCGTTCGGGCCTGCGCGAGGCGGCCGACGTCCTCGACTGCGGCAACTCCGGGACGACGATGCGGCTGCTGAGCGGCCTGCTCGCCGGGTTCCCGTTTCTCTCCGTGCTGACCGGCGACGGCTCCCTGCGGCAGCGCCCGATGGGCCGCATCGTGCAGCCGCTGAGCGCGCTCGGCGCGCGCATGAGCGCGCGCGCGGGCGACACGCTCCCACCGCTGGTGATCGAGGGCGGCGCGATCGCCGGCGGCCAGCGCATCGAGACGCCCGTCGCCTCGGCGCAGGTCAAGTCCGCGATCCTGCTCGCCGGGCTGGCCGCCGAGGGCGCCACGACCGTCGCCGAGCCCTCGCGCTCGCGCGACCACAGCGAGCGCATGCTGTCCGCGATGGGCGCGCACGTCGCCGTGGAGGACGCCACGGTGACGCTGACGCCGCCCGAGGGCGATCTGCAGGCGGTCGACGTGCGCGTCCCCGGCGACGTCTCCACGGCGGCCGTCTGGATCGTCGCCGCCACGCTGCACCCGGACGCCGACGTGCTGCTCACGGGCGTCGGTCTCAACCCCACGCGCGCGGGCGTCCTCGATGTGCTGCGCGAGATGGGCGCGGAGATCGAGGAACTCGAACCGCGCACGGTGGGCGGCGAGCCCGTCGCGGACCTGCGGGTCCGCTCCGCCTCGCTGCGCGGCGTGCGCATCGAGGGCGCCGTGATCCCGCGCGCGATCGACGAGCTGCCGCTGCTCGCGCTGGCGGGCGCGGTCGCCGAGGGCGAGACCGTGATCGCGGACGCCGCAGAGCTGCGCGTCAAGGAGTCCGACCGCGTCGCCACCACGGCGGCGGCGCTGCGCGCCCTCGGCGCGGAGGTCGAGGAGCGCGCGGACGGCCTCGCCGTCGGAGGCGGCGCCAGGCTGCGCGGCGGACGCGTCGAGGCGGCGGGCGACCACCGCCTCGCCATGCTCGGCGCGGCCGGCGCGCTGATCGCCGAGGGCGAGTCGCAGATCGAGGGCGCGGACGCGGTCGCCGTCTCCTACCCCGCGTTCTGGTCGGACCTCGCGCGCCTCGGCGAAGCGTAGGCGCGGCGTTGCCGGCCGCCCCGCCCCTGCTGGCCGTGATCTCCGGGCCGTCGGGCGTCGGCAAGGACGCGATCATGAGCGCGCTGCTCGCGGACGGCGAGTTCGCCCGCCCCGTCACGATGACCACGCGCCTGCCTCGCCCCGGCGAGGTCGACGGCGTCCACTACGTCTTCGCCACTCGCGAGGGGTTCGAGGCCGCCGTCCGCTCCGGCGAACTGGTCGAGCACGCCGAGGTGCACGGCCGCCTCTACGGGACGCCTCGCGCGCAGCTCCGCGACGCCCTCGCGAGCGGGCGCGACGTGCTGCTGCAGGTGGACGTGCAGGGCGCGATCGCGATCCGCGAGGCGATCGCGGAGGCGCGGCTGCTCTTCATCGCCCCGGAGAGCCTCGAGCAGATCGAGCAGCGCCTGCAAGAACGCGACACGGACCCCGCCGAGATCGCGCGCCGCCTCGACAGCGCCCGCGCCGAGCTGGAGCAGCAGGACGCCTTCGACGCCGTCATCGTCAACGTCGAGGGTGCCCTCGCCGGCACGGTCGCCCGCGTCCGCGACTGGATCGCCCGCGAGCGCGCGCGTCCGGGGCGGCGTGCGGTCGAGGTGTAGGCGGGCGCCACGCGCGTTGACACTCCCCGGCGGGCAGCCGTAGCCTCGATCGCGGTCGCAGCACGAAGAGAGCGACGCGGAACGGGAGTAGTACGCCGCCACGCGGGGCCCAGAGAGCCGGGGCAAGGTGGAAGCCCGGCGCCCGACAGCAGCGGCGGAATGGACCCGGGAGTCTCGGCCCGAACGCCCCCTCTCGAACCGACGGAGGGGCAAGTAGGCGTCGACGGTGTGGGCGCCGTTATCCAGGCCCAGGGCATCGCCGCCACGCCCCGTGCCGGGGCAGCCGGGTGGCCGTGCCTCGAATGAGCGCGAGCCGCGGGCCTCGATGCCTGGCGGCGCGCGGAACTTGGGTGGCGCCGCGAGGACCATCGCCCCAGGGCGATGGTCCCTTTGTATCCGGCGTCACCCGCGGCCGGAGGACCGAGGAGGCTTGATCGTGCATCGCAGCAGCCCTGCGCCGTACCCCCGCCAGACCGCCGCGTACCTCGGCAGCGCCTGGTGGTGGCCGCGCGCCACGGGCTCAACACGCTGCAACGCACGAACAGGACCACGACGATGACGGCACCCACCGCAACCCGAACGACACCCACCCGCGAGGAGTTGCACCGCCTCGCGGCCGCCGGCGAGGGCAACATCGCCGCCGTATACCGCGAGGTGCGCGCCGACCTGGAGACGCCCGTCTCGGCCTACCTCAAGGTCGCGCGCGGCGACTACTCCTTCCTGCTCGAGTCCGTCGAGGGCGGCGAGCGCATGGGGCGCTACTCCTACATCGGCACGGAGCCCTACCGCGTGAGCGCCCTGCAGCACGAGGACGGCGACCCGCTGCAGCTGGTCGAGGACGAGATCGCGCAGTTCCGGCCCGTCCCGGCGCCGGGCCTGCCGCGCTTCCACGGCGGCGCCGTCGGCTACATCGGCTACGAGGCAGTCGGACACTTCGAGCGTGTCCCGCAGCCCGAGACGGACGCGCTGGGCGTGCCCGAGTCGTGGCTGATGTTCACGGACACGCTGCTGGTCTTCGACCACGTGCTGCACACCATCAAGGTGATCTCCCACGCGCGCCTCGACGGCGACATCGACGCCGCCTACGACGCGGCGGTCGCGAAGATCGAGCAGCTCACCGAGCGCCTCGAGGCGCCTCTCGCGGTGCTGCCCTACACGCCGCTCGACGGGCCGACCGGGCAGCCGGTCGGCTCGAACTGGGCGCACGAGGACTACCTGGGGGCCGTCGAGCGCACGAAGCAGTACATCGTCGAGGGCGACATCATCCAGGCGGTGATCGCGCAGCGCTTCTCGCGCGAGACCGGGGTGCACCCCGTGGAGCTCTATCGCTCGCTGCGCGTGGTCAACCCCTCGCCCTACATGTACCTGCTGCAGTTCGGCGAGATCGCGGTCATCGGCGCCTCGCCGGAGCTGCTGGTGAAGGTCGAGGACGGCCTCGTCGACGTGCACCCGATCGCGGGGACGCGGCCGCGCAGCGGCTCGCCCGCCGAGGACGAGCGGCTGGCCGAGGAGCTGCGCAACGACCCCAAGGAGATCGCCGAGCACGTGATGCTGCTCGACCTCGGGCGCAACGACATCGGGCGCGTCTCGAAGAGCGGGTCGGTCGAGGTGACGCAGAGCTTCGACCTCGAGCTTTATTCGCACGTCATGCACCTCGTGAGCCACGTCCAGGGCGAGCTGCGCGAGGGGATGAGCGGCTACGACGCGCTGCGCTCGGCCTTCCCGGCGGGCACGGTCTCGGGCGCGCCGAAGATCCGGGCGATGGAGATCATCGCGGAGTTGGAGCCGGACCGGCGCGGCCCGTACGCCGGAGCGGTCGGCTTCTTCGACCTCTCGGGCAACGTCGAGACCTGCATCACGATCCGCACCGTGCTGCTGCGCGACGGCGTCGCCTACGTGCAGGCGGGCGGCGGCATCGTCTACGACTCCGACCCGCAGCGAGAGTTCGAGGAGACAGAGCACAAGGCGCGCGCGTTGATGGCCGCCATCGACGACGCCGAGGCGCGAGCGGGCGTCAGTACGCCCTCGGGAAGCCTGGGCTACTGATGCCCGACAAGCCGCTCGTCGCCTCGGCAGCGCTGCGCCGCGGCGACGGCCGCGTGCTGCTCGTGCGCCACGCCCGCGAGGAGCGCAGCGGGGCCGGCAGCCGCTGGACGCTGCCCTCGGAGCCCGTCGCCGACGACGAGACGGCCGAGCAGGCGCTGGCGCGGCTGCTGGGCAACCGGCTCCATCTCACGCCCGCCCGCACCGAGTTCAGCGACTCGATCGCGCTGCCGAGCGCGATCGCGAACGTCTTCGTCTGCAGCTCCTGGAGCGGCGACCCGCAGTACGCGCCCGCCGACTTCATCGATGCGGCCTGGGCGCCCCCCGGCTCCGCCCCCGGCATCGACCTCGTCGAGGGCGTGCGCGAGTGGCTCAGCAGCCTGCCCGCCGACGGCGGCGCCGTGCCGAAGAGCGCGAGCGCCGAGGATCTGACGGCGGAGCTGATCGTGGCGCGCGATGCGCTGCGCGCGGCCTACCTCGCCCTCGACGAGCCGTGGCGCGACGTCAGCCTCGACGGCGAGTGGGCGCCCATCGACCTGCTGACGCACTGCGCGACCGTCGAGGCCTACTACGCCTCCGAGGCGCGCGAGCTGCTGGAGACGCCGGGCCACACCTGGCGACCATTCAACCCGGCGCAGGGCGAGGCCGAGCGCGCCGGTCGCCCGCGCCCGGCAAGCGACCGCGAGGAGCTCGAACGACTCGACACGCTGCGTGCGGAGACGCTCGCCTGGCTCGAGGGGCTTGAGCAGGACCAGCTCGACGCCTACGGCGACCACGCCGACCGGGGCGCGGTGCGCGTCGGCGATCGGGTCGCGCGCATCGCGGCGCACGACCGCGCCCACACGCAACAACTCGAGCAGATGCTCGCCGCCTCGCAGGCGGATCCCGACGACGACGAGGAGGCCGATGATGCTCCTGCTGATCGATAACTACGATTCGTTCACCTACAACCTCTACCAGTACCTTTCCGAGCTGGGCGAGACGGTCGAGGTGGTGCGCAACGACGAGGCGAGCGTCGAGGACTGCCTGGCGATGGGCGCGGACCGCATCGTCGTCTCGCCCGGTCCCTGCACCCCGGCGGAGGCGGGCATCTCGATCGACCTGATCCGCGCGGCTGCCGGGGTGGTGCCACTCCTCGGCGTCTGTCTCGGGCACCAGAGCATCGGTGAGGCGTTCGGCGCGCGCGTCGGCCCGGCGGGCGAGATCATGCACGGCAAGATCTCGACGGTGACGCACGACGGCAAGGGCGTCTTCGAGTCGCTGCCGCAGCCGTTCGAGGCGATTCGCTATCATTCGCTGGCGATCGAGCCGGACACGCTGCCCGACGAGCTGGAGGTCTCGGCGCGCGCGGAGAGCGGGGTGATCATGGGCGTCCGCCACCGCACCCTGCCAATCGAGGGCGTCCAGTTCCACCCCGAGTCGATCATGACGACGACGGGCCACGACCTCCTGCGCAACTTCCTCGCCATGGAGTCGCCGCGCACAGCGGCGGCCGGGGCCTGAGGCGAGAGGCGGCCTGAGATGGGCACGTTCAACGTCACCGTCGAGGTAGCAGCCGGGCCGGACGGCCCCTTCGAGGCCATGGAGGCGCTAGTCGACACCGGTGCGACGTTCAGTTTGGTCCCTGCATCGATCCTGAGGCGCTTGGGGATCGAGCCCACACACCGCCGCAGGTTCATGATCGCCGACGGAAGCAGCGTCGAGCGGGACGCAGGTTGGGGGATGTTCCGCATTGACGGCCTGGAGTCGCCCTCCCTCGTGATCTTTGGCGACGAGGGGGCGTGGCCGCTGCTCGGCGCCTTCACCCTCGAGGCCTTCGGGCTCGGAGTCGACCCGGTACAGCAAGAGCTCATCCCCGTGGACGGGTACCTCGTAGGCATCCGAATGGACAACGGCTCGTGATCCGCGAAGCCATCGGCGCGCTTGTCGAGGAGGGGCGCGACCTCAGCGAGGACGAGGCCGCCGCCGTGATGAACGAGATCATGGAGGCGGAGGCGACGCCCGCGCAGTTCGGCGCCTTCGTCCTCGCGCTGCGCCACAAGGGCGAGACCGTCGACGAGGTCGTCGGCATGGCCCGGGTGATGCGGGAGCACTCACTCAAGGCGCACGTCGACGCGCGCCCGTTGCTCGACACCTGCGGCACGGGCGGCTCCGGCCTCGCGACCTTCAACGTCTCGACGGCGGCCGCGATCGTCGCCGCCTCCGCGGGCGCGAAGGTCGCCAAGCACGGCAACCGCGCGATGACGTCGCAGTCCGGCTCGGCCGATCTGCTCGAGGCGCTCGGGGCGGAGATCGCGCTCGCGCCGGAGCAGGTGGCGCGCTGCATCGAGCGCACGGGCGTCGGCTTCCTCTTCGCGCAGTCCTTCCACCCGGCGATGCGCTTCGCGGCCCCGCTGCGGCGCGAGCTCGGCGTGCGCACCGTCTTCAACATCCTCGGCCCGTTAACCAACCCCGCCTCGGCCAACTGCCACGTGCTCGGCACGCCCGAGGCCGCGACCGCCGAGCTGCTCGCCGGAGCGCTCGCTCGCCTCGGCGTCAGGCACGCCCTGGTGGTCTCGAGCGACGAGGGCCTCGACGAGATCTCGGTCTCCGCGCCGACGACGCTGTTCGAGGTGCGCGGCATGGAGGTCACGCAACGCCGCGTCACGCCGCGCGAGCTCGGCGTCGCGGAGCGCACGCTCGACGAGGTGCGCGGCGGCAGCGCCGAGGAAAACGCCGAGGCGCTGCGCGCCATCCTGCGCGGCGACGGCTCCGGCGCGCTGCGCGACTTCGTCGCGATCAACGCCGGCGCCGGGCTCTACGTCTGCGGCCTCGCCGCCTCGATCCAGCAGGGCGCCGAGCAGGCGCTGACGGCGATCGACGAGGGCGAGGCGGCCGCCCGCCTCGGCGCCTTCGTCGAGGCGACGCGGCGCGGCTAACGACGATGACGGCGGACGCCTCGGCAACCGGCGGCCCGCGCGAGACGGGCACGGTGCTGGACCGCATCGTCGCCGACCGGCGGGTGCGACTGGCCGAGGACCGGCGCGCGACCCCGCTCGACAGGCTCGATGAACTCGCCGCCTCGCGGCCGGCGCCGGTCGACTTCGCCGCGCGGCTGCGCGATGGGCGCACGGGCGCCCCGCCCGGGGCGCGGCTGCGGCTGATCGGCGAGATCAAGCGGGCCTCCCCCTCGAGGGGGCTGATCGATGGCGATCTCGACGCCGCCGCGCAGGCGCGCGAGTACGCCGCCGCCGGCGCCGCCGCCGTCTCCGTGCTGACCGAGCCGACCTTCTTCCACGGCGGCATCGAGGACCTCGCCGCCGCCTCGGAGACGTTCGGCGGCGACGCAGACCGGCCCGTGCTGCTGCGCAAGGACTTCCTCTTCGACCCCTACCAGGTCCTCGAGGCGCGCGCGCACGGCGCGGACGCGCTGCTGCTAATCGCGATGATGCTGCCGCCCCGCACGCTCGCCGAGCTGCTGGCGCTGACCCACGCGCAGGGCGTCGAGGCGCTGGTCGAGGTCCACGACGCCGGCGAGCTCGCCGTCGCGGTGGACGCCGGAGCGCGCGTGATCGGCGTCAACAACCGCGATCTGCGGACCTTCGACGAGGACCTCGCGACCTTCGAGCGGCTCGCGCCGCTCGCGCCGGCGGGCGTGACGCTTGTCGCCGAGTCCGCCATCCACAGCGCCGCGGACGCCTCGCGGATGGCCGATGCAGGGGCGCACGCCCTGCTGGTGGGCGAGGCGCTGGTGCGCACGGGCGATGTCGCCGCGACGGCGCGCGAGCTGATGCTCGCGCGGCCAGGCAGCGGGGTGCGCAGCTCATGACGCTCGTCAAGATCTGCGGCAACCGCACGCCCGCCGACGTGCGCTCCGCCGCCGAGGCAGGCGCGGACTTCGTGGGCATGATCTTCGCCCGGTCCAGCCGCCAGATCGGCGTCGGTGAGGCGCAGGCGATGGTGCGAGCCCTCGGCGAGCCGCTCGCCGCGCACGAGATCGCCATGCCGCCGCCCGCGCGCGGCCACGCGCGCGAGGACGAGCGTGAGTGGTTCCGCCACGGCGCGCAGGTGATCGAGGCCTACCTCGAGGCGAAACGGCCCCTCACCGTCGGCGTCTTCGCCGACCAGCCGATCGAGGAGGTCAACGAGATCGCCCTCGAGTCCGGCATCGACCTCGTCCAACTCTCCGGCGACGAGACCTGGGACGACTGCCTGCTGGTCACCCGGCAGGTGATCCAGGTGGTGCACGTCTCCCCGCTCGACTCGCCCTCGGACCCGATGAGGTTCGTGGAGCCGGGGTTCGCGATCGCGCTCATGCTGGACTCGGCGCACGGTCCGTACCGCGGCGGATCGGGCCGGCCGTTCGACTGGGAGGTCGCGAGCATCATCTCCGCCGAGCTGCCGATGATGCTCGCCGGCGGGCTCACGCCGGAGAACGTCGGCGAGGCGATCGCGCGCGTCCGCCCCTGGACGGTCGACGTGGGGAGCGGCACGGAGCGCGACGGGCGCAAGGACCCCGAGCGCGTGCGCGCGTTCATCGAGGCGGTGCGCCGCCAGGACGCGGCCGCCTGAGCCCGGGCCGGCGACGACTTCGTTCCTGGCGCTGCGGGTACTGCGGAGCGGTTACAGGCGTCACCCGCGAGGGTGGGCCCCGTCTTGTTCACATCCGGCGAGACCCGCCCGCTCCGGCGGATCACCTGCCGGCGCCAATCGCCCCTAGTGGGAGTGGTGCTCGTGCTCGTCGCACTCGTGCTCGTCGTGCACGTGCGCGTGGTGCTCGTGCTCGTCGCACTCGTGCTGGTCGTGCATGTGCCCCGGTTCGCCGTGGTGCTCATGCTCGTCGCACTCGTGCTGGTCGTGCACGTGCGCGTGGTGCTCGTGCTCGTCGCACTCGTGCTCGTCGTGCCCGGCGCCATGAGCATCGCCGTGGTGAGCATGATCGTGCGCGTGG
The DNA here is from genome assembly GCA_009840965.1 of Chloroflexota bacterium. Classification (GTDB taxonomy): domain Bacteria; phylum Chloroflexota; class Dehalococcoidia; order UBA2979; family UBA2979; genus VXMT01. The sequence goes on along the minus strand of VXMT01000274.1, from coordinate 3,627 downwards.
TGCTCGTGCTCGTCGCACTCGTGCTGGTCATGCACGTGCCCCGGCTCACCGTGATGCTCGTGCTCGTCGCACTCGTGGACCGCATGGACCGCTTGTACCATCGAATCCTCCTTGACCCTCTAGCGCCTCAGATCATGGGTTGCTCACAAGCCTCCGACAGATCGAGTCGCAGACCCACGCTTTGACAACCCTTTCAAGATCCAACTATAGGGCGGCATCTCTATCGCAAGCAAACTCAACCCTCTTATTGATAGCATGTATCACGTAACTTAACATCCCTCTTACTTCACTCTTATTGAGACTCGATGTCTGTAAGGTTAAGGACTCCCGTGAGGTTCGCCGAATAACCTCTAAGACGAGGCTGGCGGCACATCGCTGTCAGCGAGCTTCGGGCTCGCATCCGCACGCGGGTGTGGGCGGCGAGGGGCAAGTCTCGCGTCCGCACGGCGTGGGGCGCGGCCGGCCCCGCAATGTTGCTGGTGGCTTGAATCGCCCACGTATACTCCGACCGGGCTATACTGCGGGCCTGCCACCGATCGCGAGCGAGGGGTCAGGAGACGGAGTTATGGAAATCAACGCGGAGCGCGACGGCGCAACGGTCATCGCCAGGCCGATGGGGCGCCTCGACGGCTCCAACGCGAGCGAATTCCAGGAGGCCCTGGAGGGGGCGATCGAGGAGAGCGACCGGGCCCTCATCCTGGACTTCGAAGACATCTCCTACATCAGCAGCGCCGGGCTGCGGGTGATCCTGCTCACGGCACGGAACCTCCAGGGCAACGGCGGAGCCATGGCGCTCTGCTCCCTCGACGCCCCAATCCGCGAGGTCTTCGCGATCAGTGGCTTCGACACGATCATCCCGATCCACGGTACGCGCGACGAAGCGCTGGCTTCGGTCGCGGGCTAGCTGCGATCGCGCACGCATCTCGAGAGTGAGCCTACCCCTGGCGACGCGATGACCTACAAAATCCTGGTCGTTGACGACGAGCCCGATCTCGAACCGCTCATGCTCCAGCGTATGCGCCGAGCCATCCGGCAGGGCGTGTACGAGTTCGTCTTCGCCCGCAACGGCGTCGAGGCCCTCGTCAAGCTGGACCAGGACGACGGGATCGACATGGTCCTCTCCGACATCAACATGCCGGAGATGGACGGATTGACGCTGCTGGAGCAGATCCCCAACGTCAACCCGGACATCCGCGCGGTCATCATCTCCGCCTACGGCGACATGCAGAACATCCGCACCGCGATGAACCGCGGCGCCTTCGACTTCGTGACCAAGCCGCTGGACTTCGACGACCTGCGCATCACCGTCGACCGCACGCTCCAGCACGTGGAGGAGTGGCGCGAGGCGCTAAGGAGCCGGGACCGCCTCGTGACCCTGCAGAACGAGCTGGACGTCGCCAGCAAGATGCAGCAGTCGATCCTCCCCACGGCATTCCCCAGCGGACCGAGCTACAGGGCCTTCGGAACGATGCAGCCAGCCCGGAACGTGGGCGGCGACTTCTATGACGTCGTCCGCCTCGAGGGCGACCGCATCGGCGTCGCGATCGCCGACGTCTCCGGCAAGGGCGTACCGGCCGCCCTCTTCATGATGTCCAGCCGCACGCTCCTCAAGGGCGCGGCCATCAGCTTCAGCGAGGCCGGCCCCGTGCTCTCCGAGGTCAACAACCTGCTGCAGGAAGACGACACGGCGGGCATGTTCGTGACCATGCTCTACGCCACCTACGACCCGGACAGTTCGACCTTCACCTACGCCAGCGGAGGCCACGACCCGCCGCTGGTGATCCACGCCGACGGCAGCTCCACGCTGCTTCCCCTGACCGGCGGGATCGCACTCGGCGTCGTTCCGGGTGTGGAGTACCAGCAGAACTCGGTCACGCTCGCGCCCGGCGACACCGTGGTCCTCTACACCGACGGCGTGACCGAGGCCACCAACATCGAGGACGAGCTGCTGGGCATCGAAGGAGTACGCGAGTACTTCAACGCCGATCACCGGGCGGGAGACGCCGAAACGGTCGGCATGGAGATCATGAAGGTCGTGAACGACTTCACCGGCGAGGCGCCCCAGCACGACGACGTCACCTGCTTCGTTCTCCGACAGGAATGACGATGAGCGCGTCCCTCTCCCTCACCGTCAAGACCGCCCGACACGAACTGGAGCGGATCGTCGAGGCCATCGAGAACCTTGCGGAGGAGGACGATTGGCCGCACGACCTGCTCTTCCGGGTCAACCTCGTGCTCGAAGAGCTGAGTCTGAACATCATGGACTACGGGCACGATGACGATACAAGCGACATCGAGATTGCCTTCACCTCGGAGGGCGACTCCCTGACCATCGAGATCGTCGACGGTGGACGGCCCTTCGATCCCCTCAACGACGCTCCCGACCCCGATCTCACCTCGGGGGTCGCGGACCGGCGCGTTGGGGGCCTCGGCGTCCACTTCGTGCGCACGCTGATGGACGACGTGCGCTACGAACGCTCGGCGGGCAAGAACCGCTTGAAGATGGTCACCCGCAAGGTCAGATGAGACGCCATCGCCCCGTACGAGTCATCGGGCTGGCGGGGGCCTGTCTGGTGCTCGCGGCGGCCCTCCTCGCGGGTTGCACGGGCGACGACGACACCGACGGCGCCCAGCCCACCGCCAGCCCCGAGCCGACCGCGACCGCGGTGTCGGGTACGCCCGGTGTCTCCGAGGATCGGATCCTGTTCGGCCAGTCCGCCGCCTTCAACGGTCCCGCGCAGGAACTGGGCAGGAATATGCGGATCGGCATCAGCGCCGCCTTCGCGGAAGCGAACGCGGCGGGCGGGGTCCACGGCCGGCAACTCGAACTCACGTCGCTCGATGACTCCTACGAGCCGGAAGCGGCCATCGCGAACACGCAGCACCTGATCGACCAGGAGCGCGTCTTCGCGCTGATCGGCGCGGTCGGCACTCCAACCTCGCGCTCCGCGACGCCGATCGCCGCCGAGGCGGGCGTGCCCTACATCGCGCCGTTCACGGGCGCGGCCTTCCTGCGCGATCCGGAGTGGGAGAACATCATCAACCTGCGCGCCTCCTACAACCAGGAGACCGAGGAGATGGTCGCGAGGCTGATCGGCGACCTCGGCATCGAGCGTATCGGCATCATGTACCAGGACGACTCCTACGGCCGCGCGGGCTACCGGGGGTCGCTGGCGGCACTGGAGCGTCGCGGGCTGCGGCCGGTGGCCATTGGCATCTACCCGCGCAACACCACGGCCGTGAAGACCGCGCTGCTGGACCTTCGCGCGGGCAGCCCGGACGCCGTGATCATGATCGGCGCCTACGAGCCGATGGCGGCCCTGATCAAGTGGGGCCGGCACACAGGGTTCAACCCGATCTTCCTCAACGTCTCGTTCGTCGGCAGCAACGCCCTGGCCCGGGAGCTGGGCCCCGACGGCGCCGGCGTGATCGTCACGCAGGTGGTGCCCTTCCCCGACGACGATTCGCTCCCCGTGATCGCCGCCTACAAGCGCGCGCTCGCGCTCGTCGCGCCCGACGAGGCCCCGGGCTTCGTCTCCCTCGAGGGCTACCTCGCCGGCCGGCTCCCCCTCGCCGGGCTAGCGAGCTGCGGGCGCGCGGGCGCACCGGCCTGCGGGCGGTGCGCCG
>VXMT01000261.1 GCA_009840965.1 Chloroflexota bacterium | reverse complement strand
CCCCGCCGCCCCCCTTCCCCCCCCCCCCCCGCCCCCCCGGGGCGGGGGGGGGCCGCCCCCCCGGCGCGGGCGGGGGGGCGGCGGGGGCCCCCGACCCGCTCAGCTTCCAGGGCCTCGCCGGCGTCGGCGACCTGATGGCGACCTCCTACAGCCCGCTCTCGCGCAACCGCCGCCTCGGCGAGTTGATCGGCGGGGGCGCGAGCCCCGCGGACGCCCTGGCGACCATCGGCGAGACCGTCGAGGGCGTAGCGACGACGCCCGCCGCGTTGCGCCTCGCCGCCCCCCTCGGCGTCGAGCTGCCGATCGCGAGTGCGCTGCAGGCGATCCTCGAGGGACGGATCTCGCCGCAGGAGGCGATGGTCGCCCTGCTGGGGCGCGACCCGATGGCGGAGCTGGCCTGAAGCGCAATCCCTTGCCGGTGGGCGCTGATAGACTGCCCCCCGGAGGTCGCCCATGAGTCCTCCCGATGCTGGGGACGGCGCCGGCGACGGCATCGATCCGTTCGCCGACGAGCTGCCGCGCGAGTACCCCTCGGCGGCGGACGTGCTCGCCGCGATCGCGGACGAGACGGGTCCGATCCCCTTCGCCGACCTGCCCGCGCTCAGCAGTCCCGACGACGCGACCACCGGCCGCGCCTTCGCCCTCTGGGGCACGCTCACACCAAATCGCCGCCGCGACTTCCTTGCGGCGCTGCAGCAGCTCTCCGACGAGGACGCGACGCTCGACTTCGAGCGGATCCAGCTCTCCGCGCTGCGTGACCCGGACACGGCGACCCGGATCCTCGCGATCCGCGGACTGTGGGAGAGCGAGCGGCCGGAGTACGCCGCCGTCCTGCTCGACATCGCGGGCGACGACGTCGAGGCAGCCGTGCGCGCCGCAGCCTCCGAGGGCCTCGCGAACTTCGTCGTGGGCAACGAGTTCGGGATGCTGCCCGTCGAGATCGGCGAGCGCCTGCTGGAGACGCTGCGCGACCGCGTCGAGGACTTCACCGAGGAGGACGAGGTGCGCGGCACCGCGCTCAGCGCGGTGGGGGCGTCCTCGGAGGAGTGGGTGGCCGAGCTGATCGCGGAGCAGTACGAGACCGGCAGCACGCGCATGCGCCGCGCCGCCGTGGAGGCGATGGGCCGCCACGGCTCGGACGACTGGCTGCCGGTGCTGATCCAGACCTTCGAGGACGACGACGAGGACGTGCGCGCCGCCGCGGCCATCTCCGCCGGCAACCTGCTGCTCGAGGCCGCTGTCGAGCCCCTCACGCTGCTGCTGGAGGACGAGGAGGAAGAGGTACAGGTGGCCGCGATCCGCGCGCTCGGCGAGATCGCCGGCGATCGGGCGGAGCAGATCCTGCAGGACCTGCTGCGCAGCCCGGAACCGCACATCGCCGCCGCCGCCGAACTCGCCGCCGACGAGGCGCGGATGATGTCGGTCGACCTTGAGGGCGAGGCCCCGCTGCCCTGGACCGCCGAGCAATGAGCACGGACAGCGAGGTGCGCGAGATCTGGTCCGCCGGAGGCGTCGTCTACCGGCGCGCCGGGGACTCCGGCCTCGAGGTCGTGCTCGTGGCGCGGCCCGGCGAGCGGCTCTGGGCGCTGCCCAAGGGCAAACCCGAGCAGGGCGAGAGCGTGGAGGAGACGGCCCTGCGCGAGGTCTCCGAGGAGACCGGGCTGCAAGTCGCCCTCGACGGGTCCGAGCCGATCGGCTCGATCCGCTACACCTACGAAGTGCCGGGCAGGCCGGGGCGCGTCTACAAGGTGGTGCACCACTACTTGATGCGGCCGACCGGCGGCGACCTCGACCGCCACGACGCCGAGTACGACCTCGTCGAGTGGTACGACGCGCACGAGGCGTGCAAGCGCATGACGTATCCCAACGAGCGCGCGATCGTGGAGCGGGCGATCGAGGCGCTCGCCGGGGAGGGGGCGCCGCGATGACCGCGACCGCCCCCCGCGTCATCGCCGAGGGCATCCTCGTGCGCCTGCGCGAGAAGCAGATCGAGGACGCCTGGCGGGACTACACCTGGCGCAAGGATCGCGAGCTGGCCGACTACGACGCGACCCGCCCGATCGCGATGACCTTCCGCGCCTACACGGCCACCATGACCGAGGATCTGCGCCGCCCCTCGAAGTTCCGCCGCACCTATGCGATCGAGGACCGCGACAACGGCCGGCACATCGGCAACGTCATGTACTACGGCTACGACGCCTACCTCGGGGAGGCCGAGCTGGGCATCACGATCGGGGACCGTGCGTACTGGTCGCGTGGCTTCGGCAGCGAGGCCGTGCGCTGCCTGCTCGGGCACCTCTTCGGCGAGCTGGAGCTGCGCCGGGTGTACCTGCACACGCTCACCACCAACGCCCGGGCGCAGCACGCCTTCCGCCGCGCCGGCTTCCGCAGGCTGCGCTCCGTGCGGCGCGACGGCTACGACTTCGAGCGCATGGAGATCAGCCGCGAGGAGTTCGCGCTGCAGGAGCGCGCCGCTTCGGAGGCGGGCGATCACGAGCGGCGCGACTCCCCCGGCGCTGGCGCGCTGTAGGGGCCGGTGCTACCTTCTCGCTCGATGCCGGGCCGGGCGGTTCGGGGCCCGATTAAGGGTTACCGCGTCCCCCCTCGCGGGGACCGCTGAGGAGCGCGCGCGGGTGATTCCAGAGCTGTTCGGACGCGTCGGGGTACTCATCGTCCTGGGCATTGTCTTCCCCGCGCTCCCGCTCATCGCCTCCTTCGCCTTCTACCTGCTGCGCCGCCGTCCCCAGAACCCCGACCCGATCAAGCACGCCACCTACGAGTGCGGCGTCGAGTCCGAGGGCAACGCCTGGGGCCAGTTCAACGCCCGCTACTACCTCTTCGCCCTGGGCTTCGTGATCTTCGACGTGGAGGTCGTCTTCCTCTATCCGTGGGCGCTGCAGCACGGCGTGCTCAATACGGACGCGCTGTTCAAGGCCGCGATCTTCGTCGGCGTGCTCGCCTTCGGGCTTGCCTACGCCTGGCGCCGCGGCGCGCTGGAGTGGCGCTAGCGTGCCGGCGGGGCCCCGGCAACTGAGCGGCGAAGCCGTCGCGGCGCCCCTCGCCGCCGCCGTTCCCGACTCGATCCTGCGTGCGACCACTGAGTGGGTCGAGGTCCGCCCCGAGCGCATCGTCGAGGTGCTGCGCTTCCTCCACGACGACGCCGACCTCGACGCGCGGCAGCTCAGCAACCTCTGCGCCGTCGACCGCCACGACCGCTTCGAGGTCGTCTACCACCTGCAATCGCTCGACCGGAACCACCAGATCGTCGTGAAGGCGATCGTCGGCGAGCACGAGGAGCCCGCGCTGCCCAGCGCCACCGCCGTCTACAAGGGCGCGCTGCTGCAGGAGCGCGAGGTCTACGACCTGATGGGCGTGCACTTCGCCGGCCACCCGGACATGCGGCGCATGTTCCTCTGGGAGGGCTACCCCGGCTTCCCGCTGCGCAAGGACTTCCTGCAGATCCCCGAACACCACCCCGGCCTGCCGAAGTTCCCGTTCGAGGAACCCGGGGTGCAGGCGCGATGACGGTGCTGCGATGACCACCGCGACCGAGCCCTACGTCCTGAACATCGGGCCCCAGCACCCCTCGACGCACGGGGTCTTCCGCCTGCGCGTCGTCATGGACGGCGAGCGCATCCAGGACGTCGAGATGGTCGTTGGCTACCTCCACCGCTCGATGGAGAAGCTGGCCGAGGAGCGCACCTACACGCAGAACATCCCCTTCACCGACCGCGCCGACTACCTGGCGGCGATGAGCGGCAACCTCGGCTACTGCCTCGCCGTCGAGCGTCTCGCGGGTGTCGAGGTGCCGGAGCGCGCCTCCTACCTGCGAGTGATCTTCGCCGAGCTGCAGCGCATCGCCAGCCACTCGATGGCGAACGGCACCTTCGTCAACGACGCCGGAGCCTGGCAGACCCCGCTGATGTACATGTTCCGCGAGCGCGAGCGCATCCTCGACCTCTTCGAGATGACCTGCGGCGCGCGCCTGACCACGAACTACATGCGCATCGGGGGCGTCGCCTTCGACCCGCCCGATGAGTTCTACCCGGCGATCGAGTCGCTCGTCGACGAGCTGCCCGAGCGCATCGAGGAGTACGCGGAACTGCTGGTCGACAACGAGATCCTGCTCGCGCGCGGGCGCGATGTCGGCGTGATCTCCGCCGAGGACGCGATCAACGGCTCGCTGGTCGGGCCGATGCTGCGCGGCTCCGGCGTGCCCTGGGACCTGCGCAAGGCCGAGCCCTACTGCGTCTACGACCGCTTCGACTTCGAGATTCCCGTGGGTCGCCGAGGCGACGCGTATGACCGCTTCCTCGTGCGCCTCGAGGAGGTCCGGCAGTCCACGCGCATCATCCGCCAGGCGCTGGACGGGCTGCCCTCCGGCCCGCACAAGACGCAGATCCCGCTCGCCCTGCGCCCCGATCCCGGGGAGGCCTATGCCCGCGTCGAGGGCCCGCGCGGCGAGCTGGGCTTCTACGTGGTCTCCGACGGCGGGTCCGCGCCGTTCCGCTTCCACATCCGCGCGCCATCGCTGATCAACCTCTCGCTGCTGCGCGAGATGGCGATCGGCGCTTCGCTGCCGGACGCGATCGTCGCCCTCGGGAGCGTCGACATCGTGGTCGGGGAGATCGACCGATGAGCTCGCTGCGGATGGGCAAGCAGCTGCCCGAGCGCACGATTCCGCGCGCGCTGATGGCGCTCGGCGCCCTCGTCGCGCTCGGCTTCATCGCCGTCAACGCCGCCATCGGCTACGTCGTGATCGACGGGCGGCTCGACGGGCAGTGGTACGACGTCCGCGACCTCGGGATTGGCGTGCAGGAGCTGCGCGAGTGGCTGGACGACCGCAACGCCGACCAGCCGGGCTTCCTCGACTTCCTCGGCCAGCACTGGATCTCGTACGCCGTCACGGCGCTGCTCGGCGCGACCGGCATCCTCAGCGTCGTCGGCGGCGCGCTGCTGATCCTGATCTGGGTCGAACGGCGGCTGATCGGCCGCATGCAGATCCGCCGGGGGCCGAACCGCGTCGGGCCCTACGGCCTGCTCCAGCCGATCGCCGACGCCGTCAAGCTGATCCAGAAGGAAGTGCTGATGCCGGTCGGCGCGGACAAGGTGATGTTCTTCCTGCCGCCCGCGCTGATCTTCATCCCGATGATCGTCGCCTGGGGCCCGATCCCCTGGGGTCCGCAGATGTCCTATCTCGACGTGCACGTCGGGATCCTCTTCCTGATCGCCTTCAGTTCGCTCACGACGCTGGCGATCTTCATGGCCGGCTGGTCGTCGAATAACCACTACGCGCTGCTCGGCGCGATGCGCACGATCGCGATGATGATCTCCTACGAGATCCCGCTCTCGATCGCGCTGCTCTCCGTGGTGCTGCTCAGCGGCTCGATGCAGCTCTCGACGATCGTCGAGTGGCAGTCCACCCACAACGTCTGGCTCGCCGCGCTGCTGCCGCTGGCGATGTTCACCTACTTCTTCTCCTCGACCGCCGAGTTGAACCGCACGCCCAACGACATCGCCGAGGCCGAGTCCGAGATCGTCGCCGGCTTCCACACCGAGTACTCCGGCATGAAGTTCGGGCTCTTCTACGCCGTCGAGCTGGGCAACGCGCTCTTCGTCGCGGCGCTGACGGCGACGCTCTTCCTCGGCGGCTGGTCGCTCTTCGGCCTCGAGGAGTGGATACCCGGCTACCTGATCCTCGGGGCCAAGATCTCGGCGGCCTACTTCCTGCTCGTCTGGCTGCGCGGCACCCTGCCGCGCTTCCGCCTGGACCAGCTCATGAAGTTCGCCTGGCAGTTCCTGATCCCGCTCTCGCTCATCAACCTGCTCGTCGTCGCCGCGCAGGCCTCGATCTTCGCGCGCTGGGAGGTCGAGGGCATCGTCAGCCTCGGGCTCTTCGCGATCGTGAACTGGGCGGCCGCGATCGCCCTCGTGCGCGAGTGGGCGAGTCGCATGGGCTACCGCCCTGAGCGCGAGGCGGTGAGGCAGCCGATCCTCACGCAGGGCGTGGGCGGGCTGCAGGCCGCGCGGCGGCTGGGCTCGGAGATGGGGACTCGGGCCTGATGGACTCCGTCGGCATCATCGTCGCCTTCTGGCTGCTTTCCGCGATCGCGGTCGGCTCCGCCGTCGGCGTCTTCCTCGCGAGGAACCTGATCCACGCCGTCGCCCTGCTCGTGCTCTCCTTCGTCGCGACCGCCGGGCTCTTCGTCACGCTCTCCGCCGACTTCATCGCCGTCGCGCAGGTGCTGATCTACGCGGGCGCGATCCCCGTGCTGATGGTCTTCGCCGTCATGCTCACTCCCCTCGCGGGCCGCGACAACGGCAACTCGCTCTACGTCGTGCCCGGCGTGCTGCTCGGCGGGGCCTTCGCCGTGGTCGTCGCGATCGTGGCGATCGATGCCGAGTGGGGTGCGGCCGGCGCCGCCGCGCTTGCCGGCCAGTCCTTCGAGACCACCGCCGACGCGATCGGCGACGCGCTGATCGGGCGCTACGTGCTGGCCTTCGAGGTCGCCTCGGTGCTGCTGCTCGCCGCCCTGATCGGGGCAATCGTGCTGGTGCGTGAGGACGAGCCCGCATGAGCGTCGAGCTGGCCCACTACCTCACCGTCGGCGCGATGATCTTCGGCGTGGGGATCGCGATCGCGCTTTCCAAGCGCAACGCGATCGCGGTGCTGATGGGCGTCGAGCTGATGCTCAACGGCGTCAACCTCACCTTCCTCGCGTTCTCGCGCTTCGGCGGCGCCTTCGACGCGGCCGAGGCCCCGCTCGCGGGCCACGTCTTCGTCGTCTTCGTGCTCACCGTCGCCGCAGCCGAGGCCGCGGTCGCCCTCGCGATGGCGGTGCTGATCTACCGGCGCCGCGAGACGGTCGACCTCGATCGCATCAACCTGATGCGCTGGTAGGGGGCGCGTATGTGGGTCAAGTTCATGGACGCGCCCGACGGCTACGCCGCCGCGATGTGGTGGGAGCTGTTCAACACGGAAGCCGTCTCAGTGCGCATCGTGCCGCCCCTCGAGATCGGCCCGATGTCCGCGCCCCGCGAGATCTGGGCGCCCGACGGCAAGACCCACGTCGCCCGCGAAGTGCTGAACAAGATCTAGCGGCGATGCGTACGCAGCGAAGCGGAAGGGGCGCGGGCGAGGTCTGATGCTGCTCGGTCAAGTCCCCGAAGCCGTCGTCTGGGCGATCTACTTCGCCCCGATCGCCTCGATGCTGCTGATCACCGCTGGGCTGATCGCGCGGCGGCTCGTCGGCTTCGAGTTCCGCGACGAGTGGGCCGGGCGGCTCACCATCGCCGCGCTCCTCGTCGCCTTCCTCGCCGCGCTGTGGACGCTCGACAGCTCGATCGGCGCGGACGGCGAGGCGCTCGGCTTCCAGCCGCACCAGTGGCTGACGCTCTTCGAGCTCGACATCGAAATGGGCGTGAGGATCGACGGACTGTCGGCGATCATGCTCGTAGTCGTCACCAGCGTCTCGCTGCTCGTCCAGATCTACTCGGTCGGCTACATGCACGGCGACAGCGGCTACGCCCGCTACTTCGCCTTCATGTCGCTCTTCACGGCGGCGATGCTGGGGCTGGTGCTCTCCTCGAGCCTGCTCCAGCTGTTCGTGCACTGGGAGCTGGTGGGGCTCGCCTCGTACCTGCTGATCGGCTTCTGGTTCCACCGGCCATCGGCGGCGGCGGCGGCGAAGAAGGCGTTCATCGTCACGCGCTTCGGCGACTTCGCCTTCCTGCTCGCGGTGCTGCTGATCTTCGGCAAGGCGGGCACCTTCGACATCCACGAGATCAACGAGCTCGCGCTCGCGGGCGCGCTCTCCTCGGCGGTGCTCACGGGCTTCACTCTCGGCCTGCTCTCCGGCGCCATCGGCAAGTCCGCGCAGTTCCCGCTGCACATCTGGCTGCCCGACGCGATGGAGGGCCCGACGCCCGTCTCCGCGCTGATCCACGCCGCGACGATGGTCGTCGCCGGCGTCTACCTGATCGCGCGCATGTTCCCGAGCTTCGAGGCCGCCCCCGCCGAGGTGCTGGACCTCGTGGCCTACGTGGGCGGCTTCACGGCGCTGCTGGCGGCCACGCTCGGGCTCGTGCAGACGGACATCAAGCGCGTGCTCGCCTACTCGACGGTCTCGCAGATCGGCTACATGGTGCTCGCGCTGGGCGTGCTCGGCTACGTGGCGGCGATCTTCCACCTCTTCACCCACGCCTTCTTTAAGGCGCTGCTCTTCCTCGGGTCCGGCTCCGTCAACCACGCGACGCACAGCTTCGACATGCGCCGCATGGGCGGCCTCCGCTCCTACATGCCGATCACCTACGTGACGTTCGTGATCGGCGCGCTCTCGCTGGCCGGCGTCTTCCCCCTCGCGGGGTTCTGGAGCAAGGACGAGATCCTGCTCGACGCCTGGAAGTACCAGAAGCCGCTCTTCGTGATCGGCGTTGCCGTCGCCTTCATGACCGCGCTCTACATGTTCCGCGCCATCTTCATGACCTTCTGGGGCGAGTACCGCGGCGGCGAGGAACCCGAGGCCGGACACGACGACTTCTCGACCCACCCCCACGAGTCGCCGCCCTCGATGGCCTTCCCGCTCATGATCCTCGCCGTGCCCGCCGTCTTCGCCGGGCTGTTCGCCCTCGGCAGCGGCTTCACGCATCTGGTCGAGGGCTCGCTCCCGGCCGAGCTGCGGCACGGCAAGCCCAGCCTCGAGGGCATCGTCGTCGCGGCCTCGACCGTGGCTGCCCTCGCCGGGATCGGTGTTGCGGCGGCGCTCTACGTCTACCGCCGGCCCGCGCCCGAGGACGTCGCCGCCCGGCTCGGCCCGCTCCCGGGCATCGTCGGGCAGAAGTTCTACCTCGACTTCGTCGCCGAGACGGTGGCCGTGCGCTGGGTTCTCAATGCGGCGCTACAGCGCATTGCCGACCTCTTCGACCGCTACGTCGTCGACGCGGCCGTGAACGGGATCGGAATCGCGACCCGACTCGCCGGAGACGGGCTGCGGCGCTCCGAGGCCGGCTACGTGCAGGCTTACACCTCGCTCTTCTTCATCGGCGTCGTGATCGCGGTCGTCGCGGTCGCGGTGCTCGGCACTGACGTGGTGGGCCGCTGATGCTCTCGGTCTTCGTGCTGCTGCCGGCCGTCGGGGCCCTGCTGATTGCGACGCTGCCGCGCGCGCGCAGCGGCGACGCGCGCTGGATCGCGCTCTTCTTCAGCGCCGTCACCTTCCTCGTCGGGATCGTGACCTTCGCCCGCCTCGACCACGCCGTCGAGGGCTACCAGATGGTCGACCGCTTCGAGTGGATCCGGGCGGGCGACACCGGCTTCGCGGTGCAGTACGTGCTCGGCGTGGACGGCCTCTCGGCGCCGCTCGTGCTGCTCACTGGGTTGCTCGGGCTGGCGGCGGTGCTCGTTTCGTGGCGCATCGAGCTGCGCGTCAAGGAGTACTTCGCCTGGCTGCTGCTGCTGGAGACCGCCGTCGCCGGTGTCTTCACCTCGCTCGACCTGATCCAGTTCTTCTTCTTCTGGGAGCTGGAGCTGCTCCCGATGTACATGCTGATCAGCATCTGGGGCAGCGGTCGTCCGCGCTACAGCGCGATGAAGTTCCTGCTCTTCACGATGGCCGGCTCCGCGCTGATGCTCGCCGGGTTCCTCGTGCTCGGCCTGCAGGCGGGGACGTTCGACATCGCCGCGCTCACCGCCAATCCGCCGGCCGAGGCGCTGGTCCCGCTCAGCATCGTCTTCTGGCTGATCCTCGTTGCCTTCCTCGTGAAGCTGCCGGTCTTCCCGGTGCACACCTGGCTGCCCGACGCCCACACCGACGCGCCGACGGCGGTCTCCGTGATGCTGGCGGGCGTGCTGCTGAAGATGGGCGGCTACGGCATCCTGCGGATCGTGCTGCCGATCCTGCCGGGCGAGGCGCAGGACTTCCAGGTGGCCCTCGCGGCGATCGCCGCCTTCTCCGTGATCTACGGCGCGATCCTCACGCTCCAGCAACGCGACCTCAAACGCCTCGTTGCCTACTCGTCCGTCTCGCATATGGGCTACGTGCTGCTCGGCGTCTCGGCGATGGGGGCGGCGGGCCTCTCCGGCGCGGCGCTGCAGATGTTCTCGCACGGCGTCATCACCGGCCTCCTCTTCATCGTCGTCGGGGTGATGTACGACCGCACGCACACCCGCCAGATCTCCGACCTCGGCGGGTTGCTGCACCAGATGCCGCTGCTGGGCCTCGTCGCGATCATCGCGGGCTTCGCCGCGCTCGGCCTGCCGGCGCTGAGCGGGTTCGTCGCCGAGTTCGCCGTCTTCGCCGGCACGCTACAGGCGCACCCGGCGGCGACGATCATCTCCGTCTTCGGCGTCGTGCTCGCCGCCGGGTACATCCTCTGGGCCGTGCAGCGCGTCTTCACCGGCCCCGCCAACGAGCGCTGGTCCGGCCTCGGCGACGCGACCGAGTGGTACGAGCTGGTGGCGATGGCCGCGATGCTGGTCTTCATCATCGGCGTCGGGGTCTACCCGCGGCTGCTCACCGACGTGGTTGAGATCGGCATCGAGCCGATCGCGCTGATCGTGCAGGCGGCCGCATGAACTGGTACGAGCAGATCCACCACATCGGCCCGGCCTTCGCGCTGCTGCTCGGCGCGGGCATCGTGATGACCGCGGACCTGATCGCGCCGCGCCGCGCGCCCGTCGTCGCCCTCACCATCCTCGTGCTGGTGGTGGCCGGCGTCTGGGCGATCGTGCAGGCCGTCTCCGGCATCGATGGCCCCGCGCTCGCGGGCGCCGTCGTCGTCGACCGCTTCGCGCTCTTCTTCGCCTTCCTGCTGATCGGCGTCGCGCTCGCCGTCGTGATCGCCACCGCCGAGGGCCTCTCGCGCGTCGAGCACCGCCCCGAGTTCTTCGCGCTGCTGCTCACCGCGACCGGCGCGATGGTGCTGCTCGCCCAGTCCAACGACCTGATCGCGATCTTCGTCGCGCTCGAAACGACCTCGATCGCACAGTTCGTGCTGGCCGGCATCGCCCGCGACGACCGCTCCTCGGAGGCGGGCATCAAGTATCTGCTGAGCGGCGCGGTGGCCGCCGCCGTGCTGCTCTACGGCTTCGCCTTCCTCTTCGGCCTCTCCGGCACGACATCCCTCGAGGGCATCGACGCCTTCGTGCAGACCGGGTCCGACGGGACGCAGCTCGCGCTCGTGCTCGGCCTCGTGCTCGTGGCGGCTGGCCTCGGCTTCAAGATGTCGATCGCGCCCTTCCAGGCGTGGGTGCCGGACGTCTACGAGGGCTCCCCGACCACCGTCACCACCTTCCTCTCGGTCGCCTCGAAGGCGGCGGGCTTCGCGATCGCGCTGCGCATCTTCTACGGCGGCCTCGGAGGGGGCGACACCTTCATCGCGGAGCACTGGGCGGCGCTGATCGCCGTGCTCGCGGCAGCCTCGATGTGCTTCGGCAACGCCGCCGCGCTGCTGCAGACGAACGTGAAGCGTCTGCTTGCCTACTCCTCGATCGCGCAGGCGGGCAACATCGCGGTCGGGCTCGCGGCGGTCGCCGCCGGCAGCGTGGCCGGGCCCTCGGCGGTGCTCTTCTTCCTCGGCGCCTACGCCGCGACGAACGTGGGCGCGTTCCTCTGCGTGATCGTGGTCGCCGAGCGGATCGGTGTCGAGGATCTGAGCGGCTACGCCGGCCTGATGAAACGCTCGCCGATCGTGGCGGGGGTGCTGGCGCTCTGCCTGCTCTCGCTCACGGGCATCCCGCCGGCGGCGGGCTTCCTCGCAAAGCTCTACGTCTTCAACAGCGCCGTGCAGTCGGGCCACGACTGGCTCGTCTGGCTGGTGGTGATCGCGGTGCTCAACTCGGCTGTCTCGGCGTTCTACTACCTGCGCTGGGTGCGCACGATGGTGCTCGACGAGCCCGAGGACGAGGCGCCGTTCCGCGCGAGCGCGCCGGTGCAGGCCGTGCTCGGCCTCGCCGCCCTCGCCGTGCTCTTCTTCGGCCTGATCCCCAACCCGCTGCTCGACGCCGCCCAGCGCGCCGCCGAGACCCTCATCATCGCCCCGCCATAGCGCGATTCGGCCCGGCTCGCTCCCCAGTTCCCGGCTCCCCTCGCCGGACGCGCTACGCTTGGCTGTGGGGACGTTCGCGATGAGACGCCTTGCCCGGGATGCGCGCACGAGGCGGGCCGCCGCCCTTGTCCTCGGCGTCCTCGCGGCGGTCGCCGCGCTCTCCGCCTGCGCCTCGGACGGGCCGCCGAGCGAGGCGCAGGCTCCACCCGACGAGACGCGCGCGATGTACCTGGGCGACGTCCTCGAGGGCGGCCGCACGTACAGGCTTCCCGGCGGCGGCTGGCTGATCGACGTGCCCGAGGGGATGCGCCTCTACTACAGCTTCCAGCGCGGGTCCGCGGACACCCTCGCCGGGGTCCTCTACGGCCTGCGTGACCTCGGGACGGGCTCCTTCATCGGCATCCACCAGCACACGGGCGAGGTGCTGCGGCACGCCTTCGGCGAGACCCCGGCGCAGGTGAGCGCCGCCGAGGCGCGCCTCGATCGGATCGCGGCGGCCTTCAGAAGGCTGCCGTAGGCATCGCGCCCTCCGGCCCCCTCTCCCCTCGCGGGACCGTTGCGAAACCCTCTCGTCAGGGCAGCGAGCGCATCCCTTCCGGTCCCCTCTCCCCGAGGGAGAGCCTGTGCATCGTGGGGGGATTCCCCACACCCCCACGGGTGAGGGCGGGTCCGCCCTCACGGATTGCGTTGCGCCATCGGAGCTCTCGGGGCAGGCGGGAGTCCTCCCCCTCACCCCCGCCCTCTCCCCAGGGAGAGGGGGC